>NZ_BAAAPO010000023.1:0-58692 GCF_039531185.1 Nostocoides veronense | reverse complement strand
CAGTGCCGCGTTCACGGTTACCTTCCTTTCAGCCCGCGAGGGCCGGTGGTGCAGATCGAGTGACGCCGGTGAACCGGCGTCGATCGGTGCAACAGTCAAACACGAGGAATCGTTCCCGAACCAGCCGGTATCGCGGTGCGGCGCGTCGCAATCCGGTAAAGGCGGGCTGTCAGTGCCCCGGGTTACGGTGAAGACCGATCACGACAAGGAAGGACCCGACCAGTGCCGGGCGCCGCACGCAACACCAGCTATTCCGCTCATCACTTGCAGGTCCTCGAGGGCCTGGAGGCGGTTCGCAAGCGCCCGGGCATGTACATCGGGTCCACCGACGGCCGCGGCCTGATGCATTGCCTGTGGGAGATCATCGACAATTCCGTCGACGAAGCGCTCGCCGGTGTCTGCGACACGATCACGGTCACGCTGCACGCCGATGGCTCCGTCGAGGTCGGCGACAACGGCCGCGGCGTGCCCGTCGACATCGAGCCTCGGACTGGCCTGACCGGTGTCGAGGTCGTCTACACCAAGTTGCACGCCGGCGGGAAGTTCGGGGGCGGCTCCTACACCGCATCCGGCGGCCTCCATGGCGTCGGCGCCTCCGTCGTCAATGCCCTCTCGGCCCGCATGGATGTCGCCGTCGACCGCGGCGGCCAAACCCACGCGATGAGCTTCCGCCGTGGCGAACCGGGGGTCTTCGCCGACCAGGACAGCCCCGACCCGGACTCCCCGTTCCGGCCGTTTGACGAGACCCCCACCCTGCGCATCACCGGCAAGGTCGCGCGCGCCCGCACCGGAACTCGCGTGCGCTACTGGGCCGACCGGCAGATCTTCATCAAGGACGCCCAGTTCGACGACGAGGCCCTGCGGGCCCGCGCCCGGCAGACCTCCTTCCTTGTTCCCGGTCTGAAGATCGTCATCCGGGACGAACGCGGCCTGCCCGGCACACGCGGCGCCGATGGCCTGCACGAAGAGGTCTTCCACCACGAGGGTGGCATCAGCGAATTCGCCGACTTCCTCGCCACCGACCCGCCGGTCACGGACATCTGGCGTCTGCAGGGCAGTGGCACCTTCGTCGAGACCGTGCCGGTACTGGACGCCAAGGGCCATATGACGCCCACCGACGTCGAGCGTGAATGCGGCGTCGACATCGCGCTGCGCTGGGGCACCGGCTTCGACACCCTCATCGCATCCTTCGTCAACATCATCGCCACCCCCAAGGGCGGCACCCACATCACCGGTTTCGACCAGGCGATGCTCAAGGTTTTCCGCAAGCAATTGGAGGTCAACTCTCGGCGTCTGAAGGTCGGCACCGACAAGGTCGACAAGGACGACATCCTGGCCGGCCTCACGGCGGTCATCACCGTGCGCCTTGCCGAGCCGCAGTTCGAGGGCCAGACCAAGGAGGTGCTCGGCACCCCGGCCGTGCGCGCCATCGTCGCCAAGGTCGTCGAGCAGGAACTGACGCAGCGCTTCGAGAACCCCAAGAAGGGCGAGAAGCAGCAGGGCGCGTTGCTCCTGGAAAAGGTTGTCGCCGAGATGAAGTCGCGCATCTCCGCGCGGCTGCACAAGGAAACGCAGCGGGCCAAGAACGCCCTGGAATCCTCGACGCTCCCGGCCAAGCTCGCCGACTGCCGCAGCAATGACATCACCAAGACCGAACTCTTCATCGTCGAGGGCGATAGCGCGCTCGGGACGGCCAAGCTCGCGCGCTCCAGCGAGTTCCAGGCCCTGCTTCCGATCCGCGGCAAGATCCTCAATGTCCAGAAGGCGTCGGTCGCGGACACCCTCAAGAACGCCGAGTGCGCGGCCATCTTGCAGGTCATCGGGGCGGGCTCGGGGCGCACCTTCGATGTCGAGCAGGTCCGCTACGGCAAGGTCATCATCATGACCGACGCCGATGTCGACGGCGCCCACATCCGAACCCTGCTCATCACGCTCTTCTTCCGCTATATGCGCCCCCTCGTCGAGGCCGGCCGGTTGTATGCCGCCGTCCCCCCGCTGCATCGGATCGAAGTGGTCAACCCCGGCAGCAAGCCCAACGAGTTGATCTACACCTATTCCGAGGCGCAGATGCGCTCGACCGTCGCCGCCTTGACCAAGCGCAATCGGACAATCAAGCAACCCCTGCAGCGCTATAAGGGCCTCGGTGAAATGGACGCGGTCCAACTGGCGTCCACGACGATGGATCCGGCGCACCGCACCCTGCGGCGGGTCACCGCCGAGGACGCCCAGAACGCCATGCAGACCTTCGAGTTGCTCATGGGCAATGAGGTCGCGCCCCGCCGCGACTTCATCGTCACCGGTGCGGCCCGCCTAGACCGCGAGCGCATCGACGCCTGAGAGTCGCGGCGAACCCAGCTGCACGGTGTGGCAGGTGGGGCGCACGGGGCGCAAAGAGACCAAAGTGGTAACTATCTGGTGCGGTACATCACATCAGGTGAGCCTTAGCTGACATTCTGGCTCCCAACCGGACGGCGTCGTCCGGAGCTGATTCGTGTCGAAGGGAGCACCGTGATGAGCCAGACCGTGGAGTCCACGAGCGCCGCAGGGCATACCGAACTCAAGCGGGTCATGGGACCCAGGTTGTTGCTGCTGTTCATCGTTGGGGACATTCTCGGCACCGGCGTATATGCCCTGACCGGCTCGGTCGCGGGCGAGGTGGGTGGCGCAGCGTGGGCGCCCTTCCTCGTGGCCTTTGTCGTGGCGACCATCACTGCCTTCTCCTACCTGGAACTGGTGACGAAGTACCCCCAAGCCGCTGGCGCGGCGCTGTATACGCACAAAGCCTTCGGTATCCACTTCGTGACCTTCCTCGTCGCCTTCACTGTCATGTGCTCAGGTATCACCTCGGCGTCGACGGCCTCCAACGCCTTCGCCGGCTTCCTGCGCGATGCCTTCGGCAAGAATGACGATTGGGCGGCTGGTTCGACGCCTTTGCTGCTGATCGCCTTGGGCTTCATGGCGCTGGTCGCCGCGATCAACTTCCGTGGCGTCGGCGAGAGCGTCAAGGCCAATGTCGTGCTCACGCTCGTCGAGCTGTCCGGTCTGCTGCTGGTCATCTTTATCGGCTTGTATGCCGTCACGCAGGACAAGGCCGACTTCTCGCGCACGATGATTTTCGACAGCCCCAGTGACAAGTCCACCTTCTTCGCCATCACCGCTGCGACGTCACTCGCGTTCTTCGCGATGGTGGGCTTCGAGGACTCGGTCAATATGGCCGAGGAGTGCAAGGACCCGATCCGCGACTTCCCGCGCATGATGCTCACCGGCCTTGGCATCACCGGCACGATCTACGTCCTGGTATCCCTGACCGCGGTGGCCCTCGTGCCCGTCGAGAAGCTCTCGGACCCGGGCGAAGGGTCGGCCCTGACCCAGGTGGTTGCGGCGGGCGCGCCTAACTTCCCCTTCGACAAGATCTTCCCCTTCATCGGCATGTTTGCCGTCGCCAATTCGGCGCTGATCAACATGCTCATGGCGTCCCGCTTGCTCTATGGCATGGCCAAGCAAGAGGTCCTGCCGCCCTTCCTCGGCAAGGTCCATCACGGCCGTCAGACGCCGTGGGCGGCGATCATTTTCACCACCGCCATCGCTTTCGGGCTGATCACCTATGTCGTGCGGGCCAATGGCAGCAAGGAGGGCGCGAGCACGGTCAGCCTGCTCGGTGGCACAACAGCCTTGCTGCTGCTCTGTGTCTTCACGATGGTGAATATCGCGCTGCTGTTCCTGCGCAAGGACAAGGTCGGGCATAAACACTTTGTCGCCCCGTCGATCCTGCCCATCATCGGCGCGATCACCTGCGCCTTCCTCGCGGGCCCGTGGGCGCGCAGCGAAGCCCAGCAGGAGCAGTACAAGATCGCCGGCTACCTCCTCGCCCTGGGCATCATCCTGTGGGCAGTGACCTGGGCGGTCAATCGCGGTGTCTACGGCAAGCGCACCTTCCTGCGCGACCCCGAGGATCTCGACATCGACATGGACACGACCAACTAGACAACAACAGCATCAGCCGGGGCGGTCATCAGCATGCTGACCGCCCCGGCCGCTGTGATCTCGGCGTGCGCTGGGATCAGGATGATGGCGGGGCGCTCGTGTCACGCACGATCAACTCGGTGCCCAACTCGATGCGGGTCGCCGGCGGGTGGTCGGCGCCCTGCTCGATTGCGGAGAGCAACAGGCTGGTCGCGGCCCGGCCTTGAGCCGGCACATCCTGGCGCACCGTGGTCAGACCGAGTGCCGCGGCAAAGGTGTGGTCATCGATGCCGACCAGGGAGAGATCCTCGGGTATGCGCAGTCCCAGCCGCCGGGCGGCGCCCACCACCCCGATCGCCATCTCGTCGGAAGCGGCCAGCACCGCCGTGGGTCGGTCCGGGCCGCGCAGGATCGGCTCGACCATGGCGGCCGCAGCATCGGCGGTCCAGTCGGTGTCGAGCACCCAGTCCTCCCGCACCGGAAGACCAGCCTCGATCAGTGCCTCGCGGAAAGCGTCACCGCGCGCCGCGGGCGTGCTCATGTGGGCGATCGACTCCACGGCGGTGCCGACGAAGGCGATCCGTCGGTGGCCCAGCGCCAACAGATGCTCCACCCCGGCGCGGGCGGCCCGCCGGTCATCGATCATCACGGTCGGTGTCTCACCGATCGGCGCCCCCACGCACACCATCGGCAACGCAAGCCGCCGCATCAAATCCTCCTCCTGCGAGCTCAGCGGAACATTGAGCCAGACGATCCCATCGACACGCTTGGCGAACATCTCCGGCGCCAGCCGTGAGTGCCCCTCGGTCGGCTGGTCCTCGAGCACCATGAGCAGCGCGTGATAGTCGTCTTCTCGCAGCGACTGCTCGATCGCTGTGAGGATGGAGGCGAAAAACCACCGGCTCATCATCGGGGCGACGACGGCGATGACTCGCGTGCGACCCGAGGCGAGCGAGGTGGCGGTGGGGGATGCGACATACTCCAGCTCCGATGCCGCCTGGAGGACCCGCTCGCGGGTGCGCGGATCCACCTTGGCGCTGTGGTGCAAGGTGCGCGACACGGTCGCGACCGACACCCCGGCGCGTTTGGCGACATCGGCGATGGTGGTCATGACGTTCCGGGATCCTCCTCGGCGCGGCTCCCGTCGGCATCGGGATCACCGCCAGTGTCGGCCGACCCGCGCTCGCCCGCAAGGGCGCCGGTGCGCACCGGACTCGCCACGGCCGCGATGATCGCCGTGGCCGGCAGGCCCGAACCATCGCGCTTCCCCGTCGCCTCCGGCAACTCGATGGCTGCGCCATTGGCCGCGCTGGCCCGGGCCGGGGTGTTGCCCGCCCACGCAAGTATGAGCAGGTCCTCACCCTTGAGGAAGCGATGCGCCCGGACACCCCCGGTGCCGCGGCCCTTGGCGGGGTACTCCGCATAGGGCGTGACCTTGAGGGTTCCGGCCTGGGTGCCGGGCAGGGCATCGGCCGCCCCCGAGGAGGTGACGACGACGGCTTCCCCGACCGGATCAAGAACCCCGAAGAAGATGACGCTGTCCTTCGCGGCCAACCGGATGCCCGCCATACCCCCTGCGGCGCGACCCTGCGGGCGCACGGCGGAGGCGGGGAAACGCAGCAATTGCGCGTCCGCGGTGATGAAGACCAGATCGTCGCCCTCGGAGCCCACCGGCCCCGCCCCGACGACTCGGTCGCCGGGCTTGAGCGAGATGACCTCCCACTCGCTGCGGCCGAGCGGATAGTCCGGGGTCACGCGCTTGACGACGCCCTGGGCGGTGCCGAGCGCGAGCGTGGGGGAGTCGGGGGTGACCCCGGCGAGGGTGAGGATGCGCTCGCCGCGGGCCAGATCGACATACATCTTGGCCGGGGTGCCACCAGCCAGGCTCGGGGCGCCGCTCGTCGGGACGAGGGTGGGCAGGTCGAGGGCGGAGACGCGCACCATCCGGCCGGCTGAGGTGACGATGCCGAACTGGCCGCGGGCGCTCGTGCGGACCGCGCCGACGATCGCGTCATGCTTGCTGCGCCCACCCTCCGCGGGAACCGGATCGGCGCTCGCGGTGCGCGCCAGGAGCCCGGACGCCGACAGCAGCACCCAACACGGGTCGTCCGCAACCTCCAGTGGGGCGGCCGTCGCGGGCGTGCCCGCCGACTCCAAGAGCACGGTGCGCCGGGGGGTGCCATGGGACTTCGCGACCTCGGCGAGCTCGGCCGAGACCAGCTTGCGCAGCGGCGCATCGTCCTCGCCGAGCAGCTTTTCCAACTCCTCGATCTGCGCGCGCAGCTCGTCGCGCTCGCCCTCCAATTCGATCCGGGAAAACTTGGTCAGGCGCCGCAACTGCAGTTCGAGGATGTAATCGGCCTGCTTCTCGCTGAGATCGAAGACCTGCATCAATCGCTGGCGCGCCATCGCCGTGTCGTCGGAGGAGCGAATCAGGGCGATGACTTCGTCGATATCGACGATGGCGATCAGCAGGCCCTCGACGAGATGCAGCCGGTCGCGGCGCTTGCCGAGGCGGTATTCGGTGCGCCGCCGCACCACGGAGATGCGGAAGTCGACGAAGACCTCGAGCAGTTCCTTGAGCCCGAGCGTGCGCGGTTGGCCGCCGACGAGCGCAACATTATTGATGCCGAACGAATCCTCGAGTGGCGTCAGCTTGTAGAGCTGCTCGAGCACCGCCTCGGGGTTGAAGCCATTCTTGATCTCGATGACCAGCCGCAGGCCGTTCTTGAGGTCGGTGAGGTCTTTGAGGTCGCTGATGCCGCTGAGGCGCTTGGCCTGGACGAGTTCCTTGATCTTGGCCGTGACCTTTTCCGGCCCGACGAGATAAGGCAGTTCGGTGACGACGATGCCCATCTTGCGGGGAGTCAGCTTCTCGATCTTGGCCGTGGCGCGGGTGCGGAAGGTGCCGCGGCCGGTCAGATAGGCCTCGCGGATCCCGTCGAGCCCGACGATCCGCCCGCCCTCGGGCAGATCCGGACCGGGGACAAAACGCATCAGGTCATCGAGGCTGCAGGACGGGTGCGCGATGAGGTGACGGGCCGCCGAGATGACCTCGATGAGGTTGTGCGGGGGCATGGAGGTCGCCATGCCCACGGCGATGCCCGTCGTGCCATTGACCAGCAGGTTGGGGTATGCCGCGGGCAGCACCTCCGGCTGCATCAGCTGGTCGTCGTAGTTGGGGACCTCATCGACGGTTTCCTCATCGAGTCCGGTCACCATGAGCAAGGCGGCAGGCGCGAGGCGCGCCTCGGTATAGCGGGAGGCGGCCGGCCCGGCGTCGAGGGAGCCGAAGTTCCCGTGCCCGTCGACCAGGGGCAGGCGCATCGAGAAGGGCTGCGCCATCCGGACCAGGGCGTCATAAATCGCCTGGTCGCCGTGCGGGTGGTACTTGCCCATGACCTCGCCGACGACCCGGCTGGACTTCACATGCCCGCGGTCGGGCCGCAGCCCGAGCTCGTGCATCGAAAACAGGATGCGGCGCTGGACCGGCTTCAGGCCGTCGCGAGCGTCCGGCAGGGCGCGCGAGTGAATGACGGAGACGGAATACTCCAGGAAGGCATTGCGCATCTCCTCACTGACATCGATGTCGACGATGCGGCCGTCGTTGCCCGGGTCCTGGGGGCTGCCGTCATCGGTGGCCATGTGGGTCCTTCGCCTCTCGTGCTCCGCGGATGCCCCGTATGCCGCCCGCGACGCCCTGCTCGGGCGCCGACCGGGCAGGCTCGCGACGGGGCCGGTCTGCCTGGCATTCTCGCCGACCGGCCGCCAGGGTCAGGCGCGGGGCGCGCCGAAAGCACCCCAATGAGTGAACTGCTCGACGGTGCGCCGCGGCCGGGTGCGGGCCGAGCCGCCGACGCGCTGTTCCTCGTGCCCGAGGGCAATCACGCCGACCAGCGCCAGGCCGTCGGGGACGCCGAGCGCCTTGCTCACGGCCCCGTGTTGGGACCCCGGGACGCCGAAGAAGAGCGCATCAAGGCCGGCCTCGCGGGCGCCCAGGAGGAGCAGCATGACGCCCATCGCGGTGTCCGTCAGCCAATAGGGGACCGGCCAGTCCTGATCGGACGGGTCGGCGCCCGGCCGGGCCTTGTCCGGCTCGGCGTAGCGGGCGCGATAGGCCGGCTCGTCCGCATACGCCAGGACCAGGACGGGGGCGGCGCGGACCCCGGCCAGCCAGTCATCGCCGGTGGCCGCAGCGGCTGGGGGCGTTGCTGCCGCCCAGAAAAGCTCCCGTTCGTGCGGGGCGCGGAGCACGACATACTCCCAGCCCTGGGAGAAGCCGGCGCTCGGCGCGCGGCCGGCCAGGTCAAGCAGGTCGAGCACGATGTCGTCCGGCACGACGGTGTCGGGGCGGAAGCGGCGCGTCATCCGGCGGCCGCGGACCAGGCGGGCGAGATCCACGGCCTGAGTCTGCCAAGCCGGGGCGGTGCTGGGCCGGACGGGGCGGGTCTGGAATATTGGAGGCATGGACGAGGTCGAGGCGCTCCCGCCGGGCTATCCCACCGAATGGGAAGCCGATGTCGTGCTCCGAGACGGCTCGGTCGGGCACGTCCGAGCGATCCTGCCCTCCGATCAGGAGGCCCTGCAGCGCTTCCATTCCCGGCAGTCCGACGAGTCGATCTACCTGCGCTTCTTCGCCCCCTTGCGCGAGTTGTCTTCCCGTGACCTGCATCGATTCACCAATGTCGACTATCGCGACCGGGTTGCCTTGGTCGTCACCCACCGCGGCGAGGTCATCGGCATCGGGCGGTATGACCGCATCGACGCCCACTCGGCCGAGGTCGCGTTCAATATCAGCGACGACTTCCAGGGCCGCGGCATCGGCTCGGTGCTGCTGGAGCATCTGGCCGATATCGCGCGCGATATGGGGCTGACCAGTTTTGAGGCGGAGGTGCTCCCGCAGAACCAGAAGATGCTGCGGGTCTTCGCCGATGCGGGATATGTCGTGGCTCGCCGCGTCGAGGACGGCATCGTCCAGGTGCACTTCGACATTGAGCCGACCGAGAAGTCGGAATCGGTGCGGCTCGCGCGCGAGCACCGCGCGGAATCGGTCAGCATCTCCGCGTTGGTCGCGCCGAAGGTCATCGCGGTCGTCGGCGCCGGGCGCACTCCCGGCTCGGTGGGCCGAGAAGTGTTGCGGCACCTGCGCGATGGCGGTTTCACCGGGCAGTTGTATGCCGTGAACCCGGCCGTCCAAGACGTCCTCGGCATCCCCAGTCATCCCACGGTCAGTGCGATCCCCGCGCAGGTCGATGTCGCCGTCCTGGCGATGCGGCCGGAGTACGCGCTCGATGTCGTCGAGGATTGCGCCGCCGCCGGGGTGCACGGCCTGGTGATCCTCTCGGCGGGCTTCGCGGAGTCGGGCAAGGACGGTCAGAAGCTCGAGAAGCGCATGCTGCGCCTGGCTCGAGATAGCGGTATGCGGATCGTCGGACCGACCTCCTTCGGCCTGATCAATACCGCCGACGATGTCCGGATGAATGCCTCCCTGGCGCCGCGCATGGTGCCGGCGGGGCATCTCGGACTGTTCGCGCAGAGCGGCCCGCTCGGGGTCGCGGTCCTCGACTCCGCGACCCGTCGCTCCCTCGGAATCTCGACCTTTGCGTCCGCGGGCAACCGGCTCGACGTCTCGGGCAATGACCTCATGCAGTACTGGCTCGACGACGAGCGCACCCGCGCGGTCGGGCTCTATCTGGAATCGATGGGCAATCCGCGCAAGTTCTCGCGGATCGCGCGCCGCCTGGCGATGTCCAAACCGGTCATCGTCATCAAGGCGGGAGCCTCGAAATATGGTGTGCCGCCAGGACATCGGGTCCGTCAGGCGCAAGTCGACCCGGTGGCCTTCACCGCGATGCTCGCCCAGGCCGGTGTCGTGCACGTCGACGATATCCACCAGATGTTCGATGTCGCGCAGGTGCTCATTCACCAGCCCGAGCCGGCGGGTCGGCGGGTCGCGATTGTCGGCAACTCGGTGCAGTTGTCGGCGCTGACGGCGCAGGTCGCCGAGAGTCACGGCCTGATCATCACGCACGGTCCGACGAGCGTGGATGCCGAGGCGCCGCTCGATCGCTTCGCCAAGAAGCTGCGAAAAGCCTTCTCCGACAAGGATGCCGACTCCGTGATCATTTGCTTCACGCCGCCGCTTCGGCGTTCGGAGGCCGAGGCGATCGCCATGATCCACGAGTTGGCGGACGGCTCGGACAAGACCGTCGTCGCGACGATGATCGGCGCCCGCGGTGTCGCGGCCCGGCCGCTTGGTGAGCACCGGCTCTCCGAGGTCTCCGATGGAGACCAGATCCCCGAACCCACGCGCGATTTGCCGCTCTATATGACGCCCGAGGACGCCGTCCGGGCGCTGGCGGCGGCGACGCGCTATGCGGAATGGCGACGAAAGGACAAGGGAGAACCCTTGTCCCGCAGCGGTATTGACCGGGCGGGGGCGCACTCGGTCATCGACGCCGAGCTCGCGGAACATCCCGGCGGAGAGCACCTCAGCCACGAAGACGCCCAACGCCCGCTTGCCACCTATGGCATCGATCTCTGGTCGCGGGTCATCGTCCGCACGGCCGACGAAGCGGTCGCCGCGGCGGATCGCCTCGGCTATCCCGTCGTCGTGAAGTCCCTCTCGCCGATCGTGCGCGGACAGTCGACGCTGCAAGGCGTGCGCGTCGATCTCGGGAATGCGACGGCAGTGCGCGAGGCCTACGACTCCTTGGTGGACCGGCTCGCGGCATACGACCTCGCGGAATTCGCCGTTCAGCGGATGGCGCACTCGGGCGTTTCGACCGTCGTCACGGGCACCGAGGATCCGCTCTTCGGCCCGGTCGTGACCTTCGCGGTCGCGGGGCCGTCACGGGATTTGCTGCGCGATATCGGCTATGCCATCCCGCCGCTCAATGATGTCGATGTCCAAGAACTCATCGACTCGATCAAGGCGGCGCCGCTGCTGCAGGGCTACAAGGGCGCGCCCCCGGTGCACCGCGCTGCCCTCGCCGATGTCATCGCCCGCGTCTCGATGATGTGCGACGACCTGCCCGAGATCGCCTCGATCATCCTCAATCCGGTCGTCGCCCACCCAGGTGGCGTGGACGTGCTCGGCGCCGAGATCGAACTCGCCCCACCCGCCAAACGCAAAGACATCCGCCGCCGCGCCCTGACCTAGAACCATCTGCGAAAGTCGCGGACGGGGTCCCCGCGAAGTATCGGAGCTGGGTCCCACGCTCTGCGTGGGCGGGACGAGCGTGGGTCCCACGCACTGCGTGGGCGAACTTCGTTGGGTGTTCCGGATGCCGGAAGCATGCGCTTCACCCGACTTTCTAGGCGGGGTGAAGCGCAAGGTTCCCGGGTGAAGCTGCGTCGGGGCCGGGCTAGGCATGATCGCAGCTGGCAGGGCGACCAGGTAGGTCGGGCAGAATGGCGGTCATGGCTTCACGTTCCAACGCCCCCATGCGCCCCGCCATCCCGGAGGCGCTTCGTGCGGCGATCGAGCGGGCGGGCTATTACCCGGCGCTCGTGGGCGATGTCGTGTCCGAGGCGCTCCACGATGCCCCGGTCATCTCGCACCTGGTCTCGCAGGAGACCACCTTCGACCACGACACGATCCGCCGGCATGTGACCGTCCTGGTGCTCACCGAATCCCGGCTGATCATCGTGCACGCCGACGACCACACCGATGACCCGCACGGGCACGAGGACGTCGCCACGGCCACGAGCGAAACCATCCCGCTGACCTTCGTGCGCGGCATCATGCTCACCCACGTCGTGCCCGACCCGCGCAATTACGTCGCCGGCTCCCTCGGCCGCGAAGTCACCCTCACATTGGGTTGGGGGACCGTCAGCCGGATCGACCTGATGCCCGCCTCGTGCGGAGACCCGTCGTGCGATGCCGAGCACGGCTTCGAAGGCACGGTCGCCTCCGACGACCTCGTCCTGCGGATCTCCGCCGAAGCCGATGGCAGCCGTTCGCTGGCTCAAGCCAAGGAGTTTGCCGCCGCCTTGTCGGCGCGCATCGGCCGATGACCGGCGCCCGCCCGCCCGGGCTGCACCCGCCGAGCTACGAGCACGCCAGCCTCCCCAATGTGCTGCCCGCAGTCGCCGAGTCCCTGGGTATGCCGCTGGGCCCGGCCCGCGCGGGCGACCTGACCCTGCCCCCGGCCCGCAGCGCCGTCGTCGTCCTTCTCGACGGTCTCGGCCTCGAACTGCTGCGTCGACGGGCCGGCCACGCGCCATATCTGCGATCCCTCCTGCGGGACTCTCCCGAACTGGTATGCGGATTCCCCGCCACCACGGCGACCTCGCTCGCCTCGCTGGGCACGGGGCTGCCCCCCGGCATACACGGGCTCCTCGGCTATCAATCGGTGCGTCCCGGTGACGGGCGGATCTTCGATCACCTGTCGTGGGAGGACGGGCCGGATCCCGTTGCCTGGCAACCGGAATCGACGATTTTCGAGCAGCTGGCACAGCGCGGAATGGAGGTCGTGCGCATCGGGCTGCCGCGCTTCGACGGGTCCGGGCTGACGGTGGCCGCGCAACGCGGCGGCCGCTTTGTCGGGGCGTCGTCGCTGTCGG
Organism: Nostocoides veronense; assembly: GCF_039531185.1. Taxonomy (NCBI): domain Bacteria; kingdom Bacillati; phylum Actinomycetota; class Actinomycetes; order Micrococcales; family Intrasporangiaceae; genus Nostocoides; species Nostocoides veronense. Next base: position 46,161 of record NZ_BAAAPO010000023.1, on the reverse strand, counting down.
CGGGAGTCCAGGCGGCCATTCGGGCGGTCACGCCGATGCGGCAGGGAATCGTCTATCTCTACTGGGGAGATATCGACTCGACCGGGCATGTGAAGGGGCTCGCCTCTCCGGAATGGGTGGCGCGGCTCGAGGAGGCCGACGCGGCGCTGCGCCGGCTCGCGGAGCAGCTGCCACGGCATACCTCCTTGACCATCACCGCCGACCACGGGATGGTCGATGTGCCCTTCACCGACCGGCTAGACCTAGCGACGGACCCCGAATTGGCTGCCGGCGTCCGGGCCATCACCAACGAGCCGCGCGCCCCGCACGTCTACTGCCTACCCGGCGCAGCCGACGCCGTCGAGCAGACCTGGCGGGCCCGGCTGGCCGACTCGGCGCTGGTCCTGACCCGCGAGCAGGCGATCGACGAGGGCTGGTTCGGACCCGTCGCGCCGCGCAATGTCGAGCGGATCGGCGATGTCGTCGTGGCGATGGGGCAGCTTGGCGCGATCGAGGATTCGCGGACCTCCAAGCCGATCCTGCTGCGCCTGCTCGCGATGCACGGATCGGTCACGCGCGACGAGATCGCCGTGCCGCTGCTGCATCAGCCCGCCGCGGCGATCTAAGGTATGCCGTCGTGGCTGAACTCGTCTTCTTCTCCGGAACCATGGACTGTGGGAAGTCGACGCTCGCCCTGCAGATGGATCACAACCACCGAGCCCGTGGCCGCGCCGGGCTGATCTTCACCCGTCTGGACCGGGCCGGCACCGCCGTCTTGTCCTCCCGCCTCGGCCTGGCGACCGATGCCGTCGAAGTCGACGAAGGCCTCGACCTGTGGGATGTCGTCGTCACGGCACTGACCGGGGGCCGGCGGGTCGACTTCGTGATTTGTGATGAGGCGCAGTTCTATGCGCCCGCGCAGATCGAGCAACTCGCCCGGGTGGTCGACGAACTCGACATCGACGTCTTCGCCTTCGGCATCACGGCCGACTTCCGGACCCAGCTCTTCCCCGGCTCGCAGCGGCTGATCGAACTGGCCGACCGGGTGCAGGTCTTGCAGGTCGAGGCCCTCTGCTGGTGCGGACGCCGCGCGACCCACAACGCCCGAATCGTCGATGGCGCGATGGTGGTCGAGGGCGAGCAAGTGGTCGTCGGCGATACCGAGGGTGGGGCGCCCGGCCTGGTGGAGTATGAAGTCCTCTGCCGACGGCACTACATGCGCCGTATGAACTCCAAGGCGGCCCACGCTGCGGCCTTGTCCGCCGATGTGCTCCCGCTCGAACTCGACGCCTGCGCCCTTCCGCAGCTCTGACCCGCCTGGCCGTTGTGGTGCAGTGCGGCGATCTAACTCCTACGTTTGGTCGTAAGCCCTCCTTTTCGTCGTGACTCCCCCATCCGGCGGTAGGAGTCACGACGAAACGCACGAGTTATGACCGAATGGGGGAGCTAGGCTCTCAGTCCTTTTCGGTGGCGCCGCGCGGCGGCCCGAACATCACGTCATTCCAACTCGGCACGCCGACCCGGCCCTTGCGCTTGCTCGCGGCCGGTCCGGATTTCGGGGCGTCCGGCGTGGGGGCGTCGGCCGCGACCTCGAGGTTCGCCGCGGGCGATTCTTCCGGGGCCTGCGCCTGGCTCGGCTCCGCCTCGCTGGTTGCGCTTTCGGCCTCGGCCTCGGTCCGTGCTGGCGGTATGCCGTCGTCCTCCTCCTCGTCCGCCAGCGGCTCGTCGGGCAACCGATCGTTCGGATGGATGCCTCGCGCAGGCGGCGGGATCTCGTCGCTGTCCGGGAAGTCGACGCCCTCCTCGGGGACAACCCCCGCGGCTTCGGCCGCCGCACGGCGCGACGCGCGGGTCTCCAAGACCGGCTCTGAAGGGGCCGCCGCTAGGTCCGGACCATCTGCGCGCGGAGGCGTCGCCGACGCGGTGGCGTCGAGCTCGTCGGCGTCGGAATCGAAGTCCTCGAAGGGCAATTCGTCGGCGCCCACGAGTCGTGGCTCGGCCTCCGCCGCGACGGGCCTGTCGCTTTCACTCACGTCCGCACCGCCCGTCACGTCGGCAGGCGTTGTCTCGGCTTCGGCTACCTCGGCCGGTGCCGGCTCGCCCGGCGATGCCTCGGACGTGTCCGCCTCGGATGACGCCACACCTGTCGTCGCCGCCTCGGGCACCGCAGTATCGACCGTCTCCGCCGCGTTAACCGCCTCGACCGCCTCCGCACCCTCGGCGGACGCGGCCGGGACAGGCGCCGCCTCGACCGTGACTGCCTCGGTCGGCACCGCCTGAACGGGCTCCGCCTCGGACGACGCAGCCATCGCCTTCACCGGCACCGCCTTCACCGGCGCCACCTTGGCGCGCGCCGAGCGGCTTCGGCGCCGGCCACCGCGCTCGCCGGCGTGGCTGTGTTCGCGGATCGCGGTCATCAGGGCATCCGTCGGGTCTCCTCGTGGTGCGGGCGGCGCGGGCACGATCAGGAGCTGGTCGTCCTCACCCACGACCCCACCCGTCTTCTCGACATCGAAGACCTGCTCGCCACCGAACCGGTGCGGTTGCACCCGGGCCCCGTGGTCGTCGTCCTCCGAAAGCCAGCGCGCCTCATCGTCCATCGCGTTGACGTGCTCGGTGGCGGTGTCGAAGCGCCATACGGCCCGGCGTTCGCGGCCCCCCGCGACGAACTCGATGTGCACGTGCCAGACCCCCGCGTCATCGCGCGCCGCATCCCAATCCACCTCGTCCGGGTCGACGCCGCGCCCCGCGAGCCGTCGCTCGACGCGCGTCGACAGCCGCTCGGCCTCCCCGTCCTCGGACCGCAGCCGCACGGCCGCCGCCCGGCCGGCCACATGCCCACGCTCGGCCAGCACCGGCGCGGCGAAGACCGTCACCTTGGAGATCGGCCACCCAGCGCGCTCCGCCACCTCCTCGACCGACAGCCCGGAACGCACCAGAGCCTGCACCTCACGCGCACTGGAGGGCGCCGGCATACCCGCGCCCACCCCAGAGCGGCGGCCGCGGGACGCGACGCGCAGGTCGTCGTTCAGGGCCACCTTGAAGCGGGTGCCGTCGGCTGCGGACAGCAACAGATGCCGGCCGTCCTCGTGGACGCCGACGAGCCGCAACTCCTGCATACTTCGTGCCTCTTGCGCGGGCCTCGCGCCGCCACGGCGCAAGACGCTGGGTGCGTGGTCTCGCAGATCGAGTCGAGAGTAGTCGGGCCAAGCCCGCAGACCCGGCAACCGTGCCGGGCGGCGCCGCGACCGACGGGTAGGTTGGGCACGTGCTGCAGCCCTTCACGAGTGTCGTCCTGCTCTCCTTCGGCGGCCCGGAGGCGCCCGAGGAGGTCATGCCCTTCCTGCGTCGCGTGACCGCCGGCCGCGGGGTGCCCGACGAACGCCTCGCCGAGGTCGCCGAGCACTACCACCATTTCGGTGGCGTCAGCCCGATCAACGCCCAGAACCGGGCCCTCGTCGACGCGCTGGCCCACGAGTTCGCCGCCCGCGGCTGCCCAATCCTCGTCCGGCTGGCCAATCGCAATAGCGAGCCCTATGTCGCCGATGTCCTCGCCGACCTCGCCCCCGGCCCTGTCCTCGTGCTCCTGACCAGCCCCTTCCAGTCCTACTCCTCCTGCCGCCAGTACCGCGAGGACCTCGGCCTCGCCGCCACCGCCCTCGAGGCCGCCGGAACCCCGGTCACCCTCGCCAAGGTCCCGCCGTATGCGGACCTGCCGGCTTTCCGCGCGGCCGTCACCCGGTTGGTTCTCACCGCGGTCGACGCGGCGCTCGCGGACCACCCCCAGCCTGACGCGGCCCGGCTCGCGCTGGTCAGCGTGGCGCACTCCATACCCACCGTCGCGGACGCCGCCGCCGGCCCGGCGAGCGCCGGCGGCCATGCCTACTCCCGGGCCCTGAACGCCCTGGCCAGCGAGCTCGCCGAGGCGACTGCACGGCATACCGGCCGGGATGTCGCCCCCGACCTGGCCTGGTGCTCCCGCTCCGGCCCACCGCAGGTCCCGTGGCTCGAGCCCGACATCCTGGACCGCCTCGATGAGCTCGCCGCGGCCGGGGTGGACACCGTGGTGCTCGCCCCGATCGGCTTCGTCTCCGACCACATGGAGGTCGCCTATGACCTCGACACCGAGGCCGCCGACCGCGCCCGCGAGCTCGGGATCCGCCTGGTGCGGGCGGCCACCGTCGGCATCGATCCGGAGTATGTCGCGGGGCTGGTCGACCTCGCCCTGGCCCGCGCCGCGAGCGCTCGCGGCGAGGACGCGCCGCTGCTCGCCGGCCTGCCGCCCGCCGAATGCCCGCCGGATTGCTGCCGCAGCCAGCGCCCGGCCCGGCCCGCCGCCTGCGCGACGGAAGCTGGCCATGTCGCCTGACATCACGCCCGCGCTGCTCGGGGAACTCGAGGCCCTCGCCCTGCACGCCGCCACTGAGGCGGCCCTGCTGATTCGCGATCGCTCGGCGGCGACGGTCTCGGCGACGAAATCCAGCCGCACCGATGTCGTCACCGAGATGGACCGCCGCAGCCAAGAGCTCATCGCGGATCTGGTGCGTCGCGCCCGTCCGCAGGACGGCTTCTACGGCGAGGAGCAGGGTGAGGGCGAGGGGACCAGCGGCATCACCTGGGTCGTGGACCCGATCGATGGGACGGTCAATTACGTCTACGACATCCCCGCCTTCGCCGTCTCCATCGCGGCCGTCGAGGGCGACCCACGCACGCCCGGGGCGTGGCGCCCCCTCGCCGGCGCCGTCGTCAATCCCGTGTCCGGCGAACGCTTTTGGGCCCGCCGCGGTGGCGGCAGCCACCGGCAACGCGGCCGGGGTGCCGCGACCCGCCTGCGCGCGTCGGTCCAGGTCGACCTCGCCCTCTCGCTCGTCGGCACCGGCTTCGGGTATGCCGCCCCCACCCGCGCCGCCCAGGCGCGCCTGCTCGTCGACGTGATCCCGAACGTGCGGGACATCCGACGGTTCGGCAGCGCCGCGCTGGACCTGTGCCATGTCGCCGACGGGACGCTGGACGCGTTCTATGAAAGCGGGTTCAACCCCTGGGATCTGGCCGCCGGCTGGTTGCTGGTTACCGAGGCCGGGGGAGAGGTGAGCAATCTCTCCGGCGGGGCGCCGGATGTCGCCTGGACGATCGCCGGCGGGGCCGCTTTCGGGCCCCTGCGAGACCTCCTCCGCCGCGTCGACCACGACCACGAAGCCGCCTCCGCAGACGTGTGACGTCCGCCCGGTGAGCGCTCCCGGGAATTATTGCGTGACATTCCCACGTTAGTGCGGCACAATGCGCCGTCGCGGGATCAAATCGACGATGGCCACAGAGCGGAGATCCGGTCGTTGCCCCACCTGGGAACAGGGGTCAACGACAGGGGCTTCCGAGCACGGACGAAACGGAAGTGAAAGCGCATGGCAACCGACTACGACGCACCACGCAAGACCGATGACGAACTCAATGAAGACTCGATTGAGGAACTGAAGTCCCGACGCGTCGACAAGACCACCTCCAGTGTCGATGTCGACGAAACCGAGCAGGCGGAGGGCTTCGAACTGCCCGGCGCCGACCTCTCGGGTGAGGAACTGTCCGTGCGGGTCATCCCGCGCCAGGCGGACGAATTCACCTGCTCGCGCTGCTTCCTCGTCCACCACCGCAGCCAACTCGCCTCCGACAAGGGCGGGGTCATGGTCTGCAATGAGTGCGCGGCCTGACGCGAGCGCGCGGCACGACGGCTCGGACAGCACCCGGCCCCGGGTGCTCGTCCGGTGCCTGCATGAGGCGGCGACGCTGCCGGCATACGCCCTGCCCGGCGACGCCGGCGCCGACCTCACCACGATCGAGGAGGTCACCCTGGCCCCCGGCCAGCGTGCGCTGGTGCGCACCGGGATCGCCCTCGCCATCCCGGACGGCTGGGTCGGCCTGGTTCACCCGCGCTCCGGGCTCGCGACGAAATATGGCGTGACCCTCGTCAACACCCCCGGAACCATCGACGCGGGCTACCGCGGTGAGATCCTTCTCAACCTCCTCAACACCGACCAGAGCACCCCCGTGACGCTGCGCGCGGGCGACCGGGTCGCCCAACTGCTCCTCCAGCAGGTGGGGTATGCCGTGTTCGAGCCCACCGATTCGCTTCCGGAGTCCTCGCGGGGCGAAACTGGACACGGATCGACCGGCGGCTTCACCGCCCCGGCCCAACCCGACCCGATTTCGCCGAAGGACCCGATGTGAGCATCTTCCGCCGCCGCGCCGCAGAGCCCGACGTCCCGGAGACCGACCCGACCGACACGACCGCCGAGCCGGAGGCCACCGCCGCCGACCAGGAGTTGGACGTCGACGGCGACGCGCCGGTCGACCGCACGGCCGGTCCCTTCGATGCCTCCGAAGTCGACGGCCCGGGTGAGCGCATCGACCTTGGCTCGGTGTGGATCGGCTCGATCGGCGGAGCCGAGCTGCGCCTCGAAGTCGACCAGGCATCCGAGACCGTCTCCGCTATTCAGCTGATCATCGGCCCCTCGGCCGCGCAGATTCAGGCCTTTGCCGCCCCCCGCTCCGGTGGGGTGTGGCGCGAGATTCGCCAGGAGCTGAGCAAGGCGATCGAGACCGGCGGCGGCACCGTCGAGGAGGTCGACGGACCGCTGGGCAAGCAGCTGAATGTCCGTATGCCGCAACAAGGTCCAGATGGCCGCACGGTCTTCGCCCCGGCCCGCTTCGTCGGCGTGGACGGGCCGCGCTGGTTCCTGCGCGCCGTCCTCTCCGGTCAGGCCGCCGTTGACGACGAGGCCGCAGAGCAGTTGATCGCCGGGGTGCGGCAGTTCGTCGTGCACCGCGGCCAGTCGCCGATGGCGCCGCGCGAGATGCTGCCCCTGACCCTGCCACCCGCCGCGCCGGTCGTCGAAGAGCAGGCCGAGCCGGAGCCCGGGGACAGCGACGCTGACGGCACCGACGAGCGCTACACGCGCCCAGACCTCAACCCCTTCGAGCGCGGCCCCGAGATCACCGAGGTGCGCTGAGCAATGCCCGGCGTGCTGCGGCGCCTGACCGATCGCCTCACCCGCTCAGAAAGCCAGCGCGACGCCGACGAATTGCTCGAGCAGGTCCGATCCAGCGGGGCCCGCTCCATCGGTGAACTCGCCGACCGCGAGATTGCCACCGTGACCGGTGCGGTGCGCGCCGTCACCCTGCGCCCGCGCAGCAGCGTCCCTGCCCTCGTCGTGGAGATCTTCGACGGCAGCCAGACGCTCGTGCTGGTCTGGCTCGGTCGTCGGCAGATCCGCGGCATCGAGCCGGGCGCGTACCTTCGCGCTACCGGCCGGGTCTGCCTGCGCGAGGGTGTCCCGACGATCTTCAATCCGTCATACGAACTGCGGCCCCGGCCCGGGATCACCGCGCAGCCGTGAGGACCCGATGAGCGAATCCGAATCCGTCGACCGGACCCGGGTGGCCGCCGAAGCACATGCCGCCACCGTCGAGGAGGTCATCCGGCAGCGCCTGTCGGCCGCTGTCGGGGGCTGGCGCGGCTCGGTCGAGACCGCCATCCCCACGATCGCCTTCGTCATTGCGTGGACGGTCACGCAGGACCTGCGGACCAGCATCTTGGCCTCGGCCGTCATGGTGGTCGTGCTCGGGCTGATCCGGGTGGTCCAGCGCCAGACCCTGCAGTATGTCGTCTCGGCCGCCTTCGCGACCGCCATCGCTGCCTTCTTCGCCGCCCGCAGCGGGCGGGCCGAGGATGCCTTCCTGCCCGGGATCATCACCAATGCGGTGTATGCCGCGGGCTCCCTGCTCTCGGTCCTCGCCAAGTGGCCGATGGTCGGCTTCCTCGTCGGCGCAGGCGACCCGCGTGCCAAGGAGGACCCGCTGCGCTGGCGTCGCGACCCGAGCCTGGTGGCGGTCTGCGGGCGCCTGACGCTCGTCATGACGGCGATGTTCGCGGCGCGCGTGGCGATCATGTACCCGCTCTATCTGGCCGGAAATGTCGCCGCGCTCGGCACCGCCAAGGTGCTGCTCGGCTGGCCCCTATGGGTCGGGGCGCTGGCCGTCATGGGGGCGATGCTGATGCGGGGGAGCACCCCGCATACCAACCCCTCGTGAGGACTTAGAGCTCGCGCGGGCGCTTGATGCGCTGGCCGGGGCTGAGCATGCTTTCCAGGTCGTCCTCGGAGTCCGGAGTGGTCAGGAAGAGCAGTTCATCGTGGGCTTCGAGCGAGTCATCGCTGCTCGGAGCGATCGGGATCTGATCGCGGATGACGCCGACGAGCACGGTGTCTGCGGGGAATTCCACATCGCCGACGCGGCTGCCGACATAGGGCGAATCCGCCGGGAGGGTCATTTCGACCATCGTGGCATTGCCTTTGCGGAACTCGAAGATGCGCACCAGATCGCCGACCGTCACGGCCTCCTCGACGAGCGCCGTCATCAGGCGCGGGGTCGAGACGGCCACATCGACCCCCCAGGCCTCGTCGAACATCCACTCGTTCTTCGGGTTGTTCACGCGCGCCACGGTGCGCGGCACGCCGAATTCGGTCTTGGCCAGCAACGAGACGACGAGATTGACCTTGTCGTCGCCCGTCGCGGCGACGACGACATCGCAATCGGCGAGGCCGGCTTCGTTGAGGGCGTCGATCTCGCAGGCATCGGCGACCAGCCAGTTGGCGTCCGGGACGCGGCGGATCGCGTGCTCGTCGGCGGCCTTGTCGATCAGGAGGACCGTGTGGGTGTTGTAGAGCAATTCTTTGGCGATGGAGCGGCCAACAGATCCGGCTCCGGCGATGACAACGCGCATGTCAGGGGCCTCTCAGTCGCTGACCGCGGGGGCGGAATCGAGGGTGCGTTCGACCTCGGCGAGGTTGTCACGCACGATGGCGAGATGGACCAGATCGCCCTCTTGCAGGATCGTGTCGGCGTCCGGCAATGAGCCCTCGCCGAGGCGGGTGAAGAAGGCCACCCGCGATCCGGTCGCCGCTTCGATAGCGCGCAGCGGCTTGCCAATCCAGGTCGGCGAGACGGCCACCTCGGCGATGACGATGCGCCCAGACGGGTCGGTGTATTCGGGCAGGTGCCCCTCCGGCAGCAGCCGACGCAGCATCTGATCCGAGGTCCACTTCACGGTCGCGACGGTGGGTATGCCGAGGCGCTGGTAAATCTCCGCCCGCCCGGGGTCGTAGATGCGGGCGACGACATGCTCGACCCCGAAGGTCTCCCGGGCCACGCGCGCGGCGAGGATGTTGGAGTTGTCGCCGCTGGAGACGGCGGCGAAGGCGTAGGCATTCTCGATGCCCGCCTCGTGCAGCGTGTCGCGGTCGAAGCCGATGCCGGTGACCGTGCGGCCCTCGAAGGTCGGCCCGAGCCGAGCGAAGGACGTCTCGTCCTGGTCGACGACGGCGACATCATGCCCCCGCCGCTCCAGTGCCCGCGCCAGCGATGACCCCACGCGCCCGCATCCCATGATCACGAAGTGCACGGCCACGACGCTACACCGGCGCCCCGTCGCACTGTCGCAGCCGACGGCGCTCGGCGGGCAGGGGTAGTGGCGAGGGGCGTGGGTGAGCGGGCGGCATACGAGCGGGCCGGGAGGATTAGAGTGGTCGCCCGTGGCCACCGGGCGCGTGCTCAAGCGCATCATCGTGGGTCGGGCGATGCGCAGCGACAAGCTGCACGAGACCCTGCTCCCCAAACGGATCGCGCTCCCCGTCTTCGCGAGCGACGCACTATCCTCGGTCGCCTATGCGCCAGACGAGATCCTGCTGACCTTGGGGTTGGCGGGCGGGGCATACACCCTGACCCACTCGTGGCAGATCGCGCTCGCGGTCGTCGGCGTTATGGCGGTCGTCGTCGCGAGCTATCGCCAGAATGTGCACGCCTATCCCTCCGGCGGCGGCGATTACGAGGTCGCGAGCGTCAACCTTGGGCCGCGCGCCGGGCTGACCGTCGCGAGCGCCCTGCTTGTCGACTATGTCTTGACCGTCGCCGTCTCGGTGAGTTCGGGCGTGCAGAATGCCGCGAGTTCATTCAGCTTCGTGCGCGGGCATGAGGCCGCGGTCGCGGTCGGCATCGTGGTCTTGCTGACCGCCATGAACCTGCGCGGCGTCCGCGAGTCCGGAGCGGCCTTCGCGCTCCCGACCTATCTATTCATGTTCGCGGTCATCGGAATGGCGATCACCGGCTTCGTGCGTCAGGCGACGGGGACGCTGCCGGATGCCGAGAGCGCCGGCCTGACGGTCGTGCCCGAGGAGGGCTATGAGTCCCTCGGCTCGCTGGCGCTCGCGTTTCTGCTGTTGCGGGCCTTCTCCTCAGGATGTGCCGCGCTGACCGGTGTCGAGGCGATCAGCAATGGGGTGCCGGCCTTCCGGAAACCGAAGAGCCGCAATGCCGCCACGACGCTGCTGATGATGGGCACGATCGCGGTCACCATGCTCTTGTCGATGGTGGCTCTGTCCCGGATGACCGGCGTGCACTTCGCCGAAGATCCGAGCACCCAATTGCTGCGCGATGGCGTCCCCGTGGGCGAGGACTACGTCCAGGACACCGTCATGGGACAGGTCTCCAAGGCCGTTTTCGACGGTTTCACCCCCGGCGTCGTCATCGTTTCGGCGGTGACCGGTCTGATTCTCTTCCTTGCCGCGAACACCGCCTTCAACGGCTTCCCCGTGCTCGGCTCGATCCTGGCCCGCGATGGCTACCTGCCGCGGCAACTGCATACGCGCGGGGACCGGCTCGCCTTCTCCAATGGCATCCTGATCCTCGCCGGCGCCGCCTGCGTCCTGATCATCGCGTATGACGCCGAGGTCACCCGTCTCATCCAGCTCTATATCGTCGGCGTCTTCGTCTCCTTCACTCTGAGCCAGATCGGGATGGTGCGCCACTGGAATCGCCACCTGCGCACCGAGCGGAACGCCTCGGCTCGGGCGCGCATGCGCCGCTCGCGCATCATCAATGCCATCGGCGGCGTCATCTGCGGGATGGTCCTGGTCGTGGTGCTGATCACGAAGTTCATCCACGGCGCCGGCTATGCCGTGGCCGCCATGGCCTTCCTCTATTGGGTGATGACGAAGATCCACAACCACTATGAGCGGGTCAGTGCCGAACTCGCAGTCAGCGAGGCGGAGGCCGACCACAACCGGCTGCCCTCGCGCGTGCACGCGATCGTGCTCATCTCCAAGCTGCACAAGCCGGCGCTGCGCGCGCTGTCGTATGCCCGCGCCACCCGCCCCAACCGCCTCGAAGCCATCACGGTCGACGTCGACCCGGCCGAAACCGCAGCCCTGCAACGAGATTGGGATGCGCGCGGCATACCCGTCCCGCTGACGGCGTTGGACAGTCCTTATCGCGAGATCATTCGGCCCATCGTCGAGCACATCAAATCGCTGCGCTCCGACAATCCGCGCGATGTCGTCGTGGTCTATGTCCCGGAGTATGTCGTCGGCCGGTGGTGGGAACAGATCCTGCACAACCAAAGCGCTCTGCGCTTAAAGACCCGGCTGCGTTTCATGCCGGGGGTCATGGTCGCGAGTGTGCCGTGGCAGTTGCGGTCTTCGGCCGGGCAGGAACCGGTGTTGTCCGGGCCGGCGCCCGGTGATGTGCGGAGGGGCGAATGAGTCTGATCGTCGGCGACCGCGTCGAGGTCGAGATCGGCCCGGTGGCGCACGGTGGCTTCTGCGTGGCGCGTCATGACGGGCAGGTGCTCTTCGTGCGTCACAGCCTGCCGGGGGAGCGGGTCGTCGCGGAGGTGACCGAGGTCGGGTCCGGGGCGCGTTTCGTTCGCGCGGATGCGGTCGAGGTGCTGGCGGCCGCGCCGGGCCGGGTGCCCGCACCGTGTGTGTATGCCGCCCGCTGCGGCGGCTGCGACTTCCAGCACGTCGACCTGGCTCACCAGCGCGAGCTCAAGGCAGCCGTGGTGCGCGAGCAATTGCAGCGCCTGTCCGGGTTGGAGTGGCCGGTCGTGGTGGAGCCGGTGCCGGGGGACATCGAGGGCTTGCGGTGGCGGACGCGCGCGGAGTTCGCGGTCTCCGACGACGGCGAGGTCGGGATGCGCAAACACCGGTCCCACGACATCGTGCCGATCGACGATTGCCTCATCGCGTCCGAGGCAGTGGTGGGAACCGGTGTCCTGCAACGGGATCCGAACACCATCCCGGATGACCTGGCGGCCTTTGATGTCGTCGCGCCGAGCGTTGGCGAGCCGTTGGTCGTGCCCATCCCGCGCGGCGCGGCGCCCAATCCAGTGCCGGATGTGGTGGAGACGGTCGACGGGATCGACGGAGCGTTCACCGTGTCGGCGCGCGGCTTCTGGCAGGTGCACCCCGGGGCCGCCTCGACTTTCGTGGCCGCGGCTCTCGAGGGGCTGGCGCCGGAGCCGGGGGAGCGAGCACTCGATCTTTACAGCGGCGTGGGGGTCTTCGCCGGGGCCCTGGCGGCCGCCGTCGGCCCGACGGGCCAGGTGATCGCGGTCGAGTCCGACGAGACGGCGACCCGGCACGCGGAAGCCAACCTGGCGGCATACGGCAACGCCGTGATCGTCCCCGCGCGGGTCGACGACGCCTTCGGGATTCCCCGAGCTCAAAAGGGCCCGCGGCGACGCGGCTCCCGGCCGCGCGGCGCCACGCGGCACCCCCTCATACCCACGAGCGCCGACCTCGTGCTGCTCGACCCGCCGCGCACCGGCGCCGGCGCGGGCGTCGTGCGCGCCATCGCCGCGCTGCGTCCCCGGGCCATCGCGTATGTCGCGTGCGACCCCGCCGCCCTCGCCCGCGACCTGGCCACCTTCGCGCAGGAGGGGTATGCCGTCCGCACCCTGCGCGCCTTCGACGCCTTCCCCATGACCCACCACGTCGAGTGCGTCGCGCTGCTGGCTCCCATTTCTCTCCGGATGCCGAAAAGTTGAGGTTCGACCGACTTTCTAGGGCACTCGAACCTCAACTTTTCCACTCGAAGTTGCCCCCCGCCCCCAGCCGCTGGCGGGATGCGAGAAGATCGACAGCAGGACCCGATCTGAGATATCTTGACGTCAAGATACTTTAGGCAGATAGACGCGTGGCGTCGGAAGGAGCCAATGGTGGCCAGCACGAATAGCTTCGGAGCCCAGGGCGAGCTGAAGGTCGGTGAGCAGAGCTATCAGATCTTCCGCGTCAACACCGTCGAGGGACACGAGAGCCTGCCCTACAGCCTGAAGGTCCTGCTCGAGAACCTCCTGCGCACCGAGGACGGCGCGAATATCACCGCCGACCACATCCGCGCCCTCGGCGGCTGGGACGAGAACGCCGAGCCCGACACCGAGATCCAGTTCACGCCGGCGCGCGTGATCATGCAAGACTTCACCGGCGTACCCTGCATCGTCGACCTCGCCACGATGCGCGAGGCCGTCGCCGACCTCGGCGGCGACCCGGCCAAGATCAACCCGCTGGCCCCCGCCGAACTGGTCATCGACCACTCCGTCCAGATCGACGTCTTCGGGCGCGCCGATGCCTTCGCCCGCAATGTCGAATTCGAGTACCAGCGCAATGGCGAGCGCTACAAGTTCCTGCGCTGGGGCCAGACCGCCTTCGACGACTTCAAGGTCGTCCCGCCGGGCACCGGCATCGTCCACCAGGTCAACATCGAGCGGCTCGCCCGCGTGACGATGGTCCGCGATGGCGTCGCCTATCCCGACACCTGCGTCGGCACCGACAGTCACACCACGATGGTCAACGGTCTGGGTGTCCTCGGCTGGGGCGTCGGCGGCATCGAGGCCGAGGCGGCCATGCTCGGACAGCCCGTCTCGATGCTCATCCCGCGCGTCGTCGGCTTCAAGCTGACCGGCGAGATGAACCCCGGCGTCACCGCCACCGATGTCGTCCTGACGATCACCGACCTGCTGCGCAAGCATGGCGTCGTCGGCAAGTTCGTCGAGTTCTATGGCCAAGGCGTCGCGGCCCTCCCGCTCGCCAACCGCGCCACCATCGGCAATATGAGCCCGGAGTTCGGCTCGACCTGCGCGATCTTCCCGATCGACCAGATCACCCTCGACTACCTGCGCCTCACCGGCCGCTCCGAAGACTCCATCGCCCTCGTCGAGGCCTATGCCAAGGAACAGGGCATGTGGCTCGACCCGCAGGCCGAGCCGCGCTTCTCCGAGAAGCTCGAACTCGACCTCGGCACTGTCGTCCCGTCCATCGCCGGCCCGAAGCGCCCGCAGGACCGAATCGTGTTGTCCGACGCCAAGTCTCAGTTCGCGCTCGATGTCAAGAACTATGGCGTCGACGGCGACCTGCGCGAGGAAGCGGTCACCGGACCGACCGGGGCTTACGGCCTGAAGGATGGCGCCGTCGTGATCGCCTCGATCACCTCGTGCACCAACACCTCCAACCCGAGCGTGATGATGGCCGCGGGCATGCTCGCCAAGAATGCCGCCGAGAAGGGCCTGACCGTCAAGCCGTGGGTCAAGACCTCCATGGCGCCCGGCTCCAAGGTCGTCACCGGCTACTACGAGGCCGCCGGTTTGTGGCCCTATCTCGACAAGCTCGGCTTCAACCTCGTCGGCTATGGCTGCGCCACCTGCATCGGCAATTCCGGCCCGCTGCCCGAGGAGGTCTCGGCCGCCGTCAACAAGGGCGACCTCGCCGTCACGGCGGTGCTCTCGGGCAACCGCAACTTCGAGGGCCGCATCAACCCCGACGTGAAGATGAACTACCTCGCGTCCCCGCCGCTGGTCATCGCCTACGCGCTCGCCGGCACGATGAACTTCGACTTCGACCTCGAGCCGCTCGGCCAGGACGAGGCGGGCAATGACGTCTTCCTCAAGGACATCTGGCCCTCGCCCGAGGACGTCGAGGCCACCATCGGTGCCTCCCTCTCGCGCGAGCTCTTCGAGAAGGACTATGCCGACGTCTTCGCCGGCGACGAGCGCTGGCAGGGCCTGGAGACGCCCGAGGGCGATACCTTCGCCTGGGAGTCCGACTCGACCTACGTCCGCAAGCCCCCCTATTTCGAGGGCATGGGTATGACGCCCGCTCCCGTCGCCGACATCGCCGGCGCCCGTGTGCTGGCGAAGTTGGGTGACTCGGTGACCACCGACCACATCAGTCCGGCCGGGTCCATCAAGGCCGACTCGCCGGCGGGGGTCTACCTCACCGAGCACGGCATCGACAAGCGCGACTTCAACTCCTACGGCTCGCGCCGGGGCAACCACGAGGTCATGATCCGCGGCACCTTCGCGAACATCCGCCTGCGCAACCAACTCCTGACCGATGTCGAGGGCGGCTTCACCCGCAACTTCCTCGCCGACGGCGCGCCGCAGACGACGATCTATGACGCGTCGGCGGCATACCAGGCGGCGGGCGTCCCGCTCGTGGTCCTGGCGGGCAAGGAGTACGGCTCGGGATCCTCGCGGGACTGGGCGGCCAAGGGCACCGCGCTGCTCGGCGTCCGCGCGGTGATCGCGGAGTCGTACGAGCGCATCCACCGCTCCAACCTCATCGGTATGGGCGTGCTGCCGCTGCAGTACCCCAAGGGCCAGAACGCCGAGTCGCTCGGCCTGTCGGGCACCGAGACCTTCTCGGTCACCGGCGTGGAAGCGCTCAACGAGGGCGCCACGCCCAAGACCGTCAAGGTGGTCGCGACCCGGGAGGATGGCTCGACCTCGGAGTTCGACGCGGTCGTGCGCATCGACACCCCCGGCGAGGCCGACTACTACCGCAATGGCGGCATCCTGCAGTACGTCCTGCGCTCGCTGGTCTCCTGACCCGACCCCGCCCGCGTATGCCGCGGCCCGCCACCTCTCGCAGGTGGCGGGCCGCGCGCGCGTTTGGGGCGGCATACGCCCTGACTCGCACAAACGGTCGTGAGTCGACCGTTTCGTCGTGGGTCCCCCCACCGGATGGGGGAGTCACGACCAATCGCGCGAGTCACGACTATATGGGGGACTCACGATCCGTGGGTGGGGTGCGACGGACCGAGCACGAGGCATAGCGTGTGCCGCATGAGCGGCTATCAGCAGATCCCCGTGCCCGAGCGATCCGACGGTGCCCAGCCGGCCCGACGCGGGACGCCGCAATGCCCGTGGTGCGGTGAGACGGGCTTCGAGCCGGGCTTCATCGAGGACACCGGCCAGGCCGCCAAGGGTTTCGCCCGCTGGATCCCGGGCGAGATGAACAAAGGCATCTTCGGCGGCGCCGCGCGCTTCGGCCGGGAGCGGATGGACATCAACGGTCAGCGCTGCCTTTCCTGCGGCTTCCTCGCGCTCTTCGCGAGCTACGGGAGCTAACCGGCTCAGCCGCTGCTCGGCTGGCAGACTCGACGCCATGGCACATGTTCTGATCCTGCACTCCGCCCTCGGCCTGCGCCCGGCGGTGCGGTCACTGGCCGACGACCTGCGGGCGAGCGGTCATGAGGTGAGCGCGCCGGACCTCTTCGAGGGGCGCACCTTCGAGGGCGGCGAGGAGGGGTATGCCGAGGCGGTCGCCTTCACCCGTGGTCGCCGAGGGGAGATCCAGGCCGCGGCGGACACGGCCTACGCCAGCATCACCGGACCCCGGATCGTCCTCGGCTTCTCCATGGGCGCCGGCGTGGCGCAGGAGTATGCCCAGCAAAAGCCTGAGGTAGTCGGCGCGATCCTCGTCGGCGGGGGCGGCCTGTATGAGGGCTGGACTGAGCCCATCTGGCGCACCGGGGTGCCGCTCGCGCTGCACCATACGATCGACGATCCGTGGATGGACGGCGATGTCGCCGGCATGATCCAGGTGGCGGCTCGCGCCGGCGCGGACGTCTCGGACTACACCTACCCCGGCAACGGTCACCTGTTCTTCGACGAGGGTCTGCCCCTGGAGTATGACGCCGCTTCCGCCGCCCTCCTGCGCGCCCGCCTCGACGGCTTCTTGGGTCGCTTCTCGATCTGAGCGCTCGACCGACTCGCTGCTCCATTTGCTACGGAGGTGTCGCCCGTGACCACCATCGCGCATCGAGAGCTACGCAATAGCAGCAGCGAGATACTCCGTCGCGTCGAGGCGGGGGAGAGCTTCACGATCACGAACCCGGCAAAGTGGTCGCGGTTCTGTCCCCTGTTCGACGTGATGCCCTCCAGCAACTGATTGCGGACGGGGGGGCCGTGCCGGCCAAGGCGCCCACACGATCCCTTTCGGGGTTGGCTCACTCCGAGCCGTGGACCACCAAGGAACTGCTCGAGGATCTCCGCGGCGACCGATGATCGCCTACCTCGACACGGCCGCTCGACTCGCCTCATCGCTGCGATCCGCGGACGCGATTGACTTGGTCACGGCCCAGCGGGTGAACGCTGAGGTGCTGATCGCTTATGACCGCGAGCTGTGCGCTACTGCGATGGATGCCGGCTTGGATGTGTCGAGTCCTGGGCTGTCGAGCTGAGCCGGGTTTGCCCGTCGGCTAACCTTCGCCACGTGCCCACGTACATCGCCTTCTTGCGCGCGATCAATCTCGGCGCGACGCGGAAGTTCCCCAAGGATGCGGTCAAGCAGGCCACCGAGGCGGCGGGCGGGACCGACGTCGAGACCTACCTCAACACCGGCAATGTGCGCCTCACCTCCGCACGACGCTCCGTCGCCGCCGTGGCCAGGGATCTGGAGCAGGCGTATGCCGCAGACCGCGGCTTCGAGGTGCCGACCGTCGTCTTCACTCCAGCCGAAGTCGTCGAGATCGTCGCTCGCGCGACGGCTTTGGCTGATCAGTACGGCCCGGTCAAGAATCACTACATCGCGCTCTACGCGGATGCCCCGAGCGCCGCTGCGGCCACCGCCGTCCACGCTCTCGAGGTCGAGGGTGAGCGGTGCGTTGTGGACGGACGCGCCGCACATGCCCTGCTCCACGGTGATATTCACTCGGCAAAACTCTTCCGCGCCAAGCAATTCAACGCGCTCGGGGTGGGCACGTCACGCACGCGGGCGGTCCTGACGACCGTTGCCGAGAAGTGGTGCGCCGATGTCGAGTGACCCGGCGGCCGGGCCAACGCACGCCGACCTGATTCGGGAGGCGGCGGCATACCTCAACCCCGTCGAGATCAGTGGCCGGCTCTTCGGCAATGGCGCGGCCATCGCCGAGACGCCGGACGGACGGCACTTTCCGGGGGTCTGCATCGACACCCCCTGCGGCACCGGCTTCTGCGCCGAGGCGGCGGCGATCGCAGCGATGGTCACCGCCGGCGAGCAGCGGATCGCCCGCATCGTCGCGGTGTGGCGCGACCCCAGCACCGAACGACTGCACGTGCTGCCGCCGTGCGGACGATGCCGGCTCTTCATCAGTCAGGTGCACGCCGACAACCTCCACCGCACCCGGGTGATCCTCGGAGATCAGGAGGCCGCTGTTCTCGCCGACCTCATCCCCAGGCACGAATGGCCGTCACCGCTCGACAGCCCCTTCTAAGGCGTACCGAGCCACTCGTGCCCGGCGGCCGATCCGTGCGTTGAGCCTCGTCGTCTGGTGACTAGGCTCGAATCGGAAAACCCCTGGCAAAGGAGCCCGAGATGTCCATTCCCCACCGCACCGTTGGCCACGGCCCGAAGACGGTCTTCATCCTGCACGGCTGGTTCGGCTCCGCCGACGGCTGGGGCACCTTCCCGGAGTATCTCGACCCGGACATCGCCACCTGGGTTTTCACCGACAACCGCGGCTATGGCGCCCGCATGGCGGAAGCGGGGGACTTCACCCTCGATGAGGTCGCCGACGACCTGCTCGCGCTCGCGGATGAGCTTGGGGCGCAGACTTTTTCGCTCGTCGGGCACTCCATGGGCGGAGCGGAGGTACTGCGCGTCCTCGCCAAGGCACCTGATCGCGTCGACAGGCTCATCGCCGTGACGCCCGTCGGTGCCTCGCCGACACCGCTCGACGACGCAGGGAAGGATCTCTTCTTCGGGGCGCCGGACGACGACGGGCGCCGCTTCGGCATAGTGGACTTCACGACCGGCAATCGGCTGGCGCCGCAGTTCGTCCAGTCGATCGTCGACTGGTCGCGTGCCCACTCCACGGTCGACGGATTCCGCGGCGCGGTCGAGGCTTGGGCCAATGCCGACTTCCTCGACGAGATCACGGGCAACGAGACGCCGATGCTCGTCATACCCGGCGAACACGACCCGGCGCTGGGGGTGGCCACCGTGAGCCAGACCTACGTACCCAACTTCCCCAACGCGAATGTCGAGGTCATGGGAAACGCCGGGCACTACCCGATGTTCGAGACCCCGGTCGCCCTCGCCACGATGATCAACCGCTTTATCGCCGGCTGAGGGCATGGACCTCGCCGTAGCGACGGCACTCCTGCACGATCCGGTCACCTACGAGACCGGAGTGCTTTATGCCGTACTCGCCATCCTGCGCCGCGTGCCGATCCGGTGGTCAGCATGGCGTGAGGCGCAGCCCGGAACGCCTCCGCGCCCCGCAGCGTCCTAACCTCATGCGCGCGCGGCTCTTCGCCGGCCTGGCCAGGCTTCTAGCGATCCTGGGACTCACGCTGCTCGCAACCGTGGGGCTGCCCGCCTCCACGGCTTGCGCCTGCTCGTGCGCCACGCCATCGGCCGGGGAGTTGATCGATTCGGTCGACGCGATCTTTGAGGGCACGGTGACGGAGGCGACGGACCCGCAGGGCCACGCGAAGACCGTTCGCTCCGATCGGCCAGTCATCCTGACTTTGGCCGTGAGCAAGGTCTACAAGGGCGAGGTGCACGCCACAACCCAGGTGACGACCGCGGCGGAGAGCGGTTCCTGCGGCTATCCACTGCCGGTCGGCAGTGCCCCGACGCTCTTTGCCCGGCTCGACGCGAACGGTGGGCTCACGATCGCGGCGTGCGATCAGGTTGCCAATGTGGCGGAGGCCTCCGGTCTGCTCCCCGATGGCCGCGCACCACTGCCCGGTGCCGATGCGGCGGCCGCGCCCGAGGTCGGTGACAAGGCGTCCCTGTCGTATGCCGAGTCCGCCCTCCTCCTGACCGGACTGGCAGCTGTCGCCGCCGTCGCTGTCCTCGCCCTGCGCCGTCGTGCCAGCAACGGGAGGGGGCGCGCCTGAGCGGCGCCCACCCACGCAACTTGACGTCGGCACCAGATGCGCAGAATAATGCTCACTATGAGCACTCAGACAACGCTTCCCCCGTTCCACCTGGCCATCCCCGTCGACGACATCGACTCGGCGCGCGAGTTTTATGGAGAGGTCATGGGCTTCGGCCGCGGCCGGTCCGACGAGCGCTGGACCGACTGGAATGTCGAGGGTCACCAGGTCGTCACGCACATGGTCGACGACTACACAGCTCCCGTCGCAGGCCACAATTTCGTCGACGGACACCAGGTTCCGGTCCCACACTTCGGTCTCGTCCTCAGCGTGGAGCGCTTCCGGCAACTCGCCGACCGGATGACCGAGCGCGGCACCGATTTCGTCATCAAGCCCTATGTCCGATTCCCGGGCGAGCCGGGGGAGCAGTGGACGATGTTCTTCCTCGACCCGTCGGGAAATGCCATGGAGTTCAAGGCTTTTGCCGACATGGATCAGCTCTTCGCCGTATGACGAGCGCCCCCTCCCCGGGCGACGCCCCAGCCGGTGGTCGCCTGGATCACGACTTCCTGGCTCTCGTCGGCGGGCGCATTCGCGACCGGCGCAAGAGCACGGGTAAGACCGTCCAGCAGCTCGCCGACCGGGCTGGCATCAGCCGTCGGCTGCTGACCCAGATCGAACACGGTCAAGCCAATCCCAGCCTGGTCACGGTGACCGGTCTCGCCCGGGCGCTGGGCACGGATTTCACCGTGCTTCTCGAACCCGCCGGCGATGTCGACCCGCTGCAGGTGATCGCTCCCGAGGGGCACCAACTGGTGTGGTCCAGCGAGGCGGGGAGCACGGCATACCTCCTGGTCGCGACCAGCGGGCAACGCGATGCGGATTTGTGGCGCTGGCGGCTCGCCCCGGGGGACAGCTACGCCGGACGTCCGGATCCCAGCGGTTCCCAGGAACTTTTCACGGTGCTCAAGGGCACGCTGACGATCGTAACCGAGGGCGCGGCCCAGCAGGTGCGCGCGGGGGAGGCAGCGCGATTGCTCAGCGATCGGGCATACACCTACCGCAATGACGGCCCCGACGCGGTCACCTTCCTGCGCGTGGTCGCCCTCGCCAGCTGACCTCAGCGCGATCGCAGCACCTCGACGCCAGGGCCAGTGAGCTTGTCCACGTAGGGCTTTCGGCCAGTCATGGCCATCAGCAGCCCGAGCAAGGTGCCCTCGACAAGCTCGCCCGAGCCGGTCGACCAGTCGGTGTCGGTGGCTTTGAGCTGGAGCCCCCGAATCCGGTTCTTGGCCCCGATCAGGGTGTTGGACCCCTTGTAGAAGTCCGCGACCGCACGGACGGCAGCCGGGTCGTAGTCGTGCTCAAGCCCCAGCGGGAAGCGGATGTCCTCGGCGTGGATCACCGTCTCACCCAGCCAGCTCACCTTCGGCCCGGGCGGGGAGGATGTGGAGGAGACCAGCGACTCGAATCGGTCGAGCGTGTCCTGCGCCGACGCGCCACGCTCGGCGGCGATGCCCTTCGTGACGAATTTGTCGAAGTTGAAGCCCGAGCCGAGGAAGCCGGCGAGAAACTTCGGCGGCGTCATCGCGGCCGTCGAGGCCATGTGGGCGACGACATCGCGCACCGTCCAGCCGGCGCAGAGGGACGGGGTGTCCCACGCTTCCGCGGCGGGCAAGGTCTTCAGGTCGCGGATCAGCGCCTCGCGCTCGACCCGGACCAGCGGCCAGATGTCAGTGCTCACAAGAGGGGATTGTGCGACACCACGACCCGCAGACCGAAACGCCACGCGGTACGGGGGCGGGGCACCGACGCCTGTTTCTCTCCGGATGCCGAAAGCTTGAGGTTCGGGTGCCCTAGAAAGTCATCCGAACCTCAACTTTCCGGCATCCGGAGAGAAATGGGATGCCCCCGGACGCGGCTCACCCCCCGCGGCCACTGGGATGGCTGCGGGGGGTGAGGGCTTCCGTCCCCCGGGGAGGTCAGGCTCGGCCCGGTGCGGGACAGGTGCTGCTATGACTTGTTGCGAAAGTCCCGGGTGGGTGTCCGTACCGCCTCCCCGCGAAGTACCGAAGTTGGGTCCCACGCTCTGCGTGGGCGCTTGTGAGCGAGGAAACCTCGTGGGGTGTCTCAGGCGCCCTGGGCGGCGTTGTAGACCGCCGCCTCCGCGTTGCCGAAGTACGGACCGAACATCACGTGGCGCCACGAGGAGCCGATGCCACCCTTGTTGCTGTTGACGGAGTTGACATAGCCCATCCAGGACGAGTTGACCCAGGACAGGTGCGGGCCACCGCTTGCGCCACCGGTCATGTAGCACGGCAGGTATTCCTGGCCGGCCCATGTGCCGCTGCTGTAGTAGGTGTTGGTCCACTGGCAGTAGCGGGCGTCCTCGCCATTGGCCGTGTAGCCGGGCCAGCGAGAGTCCGTCTTCGGATAGCCGAGTGCGGTCCGCATGAGTCCGCCGGCGGGACCGTTGAACCAGATGCCCTGCGATCCCGTGGTGTTCTGGATCGCGCCCTTGGCGTTGGTCGACAGCGCGACAGCGGCCATGTCATCGGCATACGCAGCGTTGTAGTAATAGCCCGAGGTGGTCCACATCTGCCGTCCGTACCAGGTGCCCATGGTCGAGGCGCCGTATTGGTAGCCCGGTTGGAAGAAGGAGTTGGTGTACCAGCCCTTCGTCGACGGGTTGACCACGCAGTGGCCGGCCGTGATGAGGGTGGACTTGTTGGCGGCGGTGACGACCGTCGCGGTGCACCAGCTCCAGCCGCCGGGGGTCTGGAAGTAGTACTTTCCGACCTGACGGTTCGGGTTGGCATTGCGGCCGAGCGGCCAGAGGCTGCCCGCATACGAGTCGGCGACGCCGTTGACGATCTTGGAGGTGGCGGAACTCTGAGGGGCGACCGGCCCGACCTTGAACTCGGCACCGCGCTCGAGACTGGACTGCGAGGGCGCGCCGCCCTTGGCGGTCGGCATCGGCATCGGCTTGGCGGACTTCACGATCGAGGCGATGTCGAGGCGTGCGGTGGCGGCGTGTTCGGCGGCGGACACCTTGTGGGTGACCGGGCCGGTGCGGTCAGCGGACCCCGCCGAGGCGGTCGAGGCACCCGCCGCGATGCTCGCCAGAGCAGCGGTGGCGGTCACGGTGCTGACCAAAAGACGACGTGCAGGCATGGTGAATCTCCTTGGTGCAGTGTGGGTTCCAGGAGGCTCCCTGCTCCTCCCGGCGGCGAACGGTTCGCTGATGAACTAGAGCGCGACTACCCGCCGGTGATACGTCGACCACGAGATTGAGTAATCCCACCCATGCCATCTCCGACCGAACTCGATGGGTATGCCGCCCCTTAGGCTGCCGCTGATGTCCACGACCACCGCCGCCCGACCCCGGACCTGCCCGCCCTGACCGGCGTGCGGGCGCTCGCGGCGATCTGGATCGTGCTCTTCCACTTCCGCGGCAGCTTCGAGTCCCTCGCGCCGTGGTTGGCCATCGCCGATCCGGTGTGGCAGGCGGGCTATCTCGGCGTCGACTTGTTTTTCCCCCTCAGCGGATTCGTCCTCGCCTACAACTATGCGGACCGCCTCAGCAGCTGGTCTTGGCACGGCGCAATGGCGTTCTGGCAGAACCGAATCGCCCGTGTCTGGCCGGTCCACATCGCGACCTTGCATATCGACCTCGTGATGTCCCTGGTCACCGGCCGGATGGGGACTGGCTTGCTCCGGGATTCGGCCTGTTCGTCGCCGCCTGGCTGCTGCACGTCGCCGTCGAGCGGCCGTGTCGGGACCTGTTGCGCGCCCGCCGGAGCTGACCGTCGATTAGGTGGGCGGTTGGCCCGCTGGTAACCTTGAGAGGTTGCCGTTCAATCGGCCGCGGATCCAGAGAGCCCCGGTGAACCAGCCCGGGCGCGCCGCGCAACGACATACCAAAGGAGTCGTCCATGCCCCTGAGTGCAGACGTCAAGAAGAGCATCATCGCCGAATACGGCACGAGCGAGGGCGACACCGGGTCCCCCGAGGTTCAGATCGCGATGCTCACGCAGCGCATCAAGGACCTCACCGAACACGCTCGCGCGCACAAGCACGACCACCACTCCCGTCGTGGTCTGTTGCTTCTCGTCGGTCAGCGCCGCCGCTTGCTGCGCTACCTCGAGAGCGTCGACGTCGAGCGCTACCGTTCGCTGATCAAGCGACTCGGCCTGCGCCGTTGAGAAGTGAGAAGGGGCGGCCCGACTGGGCCGCCCCTTCTCGTATGCCGTGAGCGCACGGCATACCGCAGCATCCGCCGCCTGTCGCGGTGGGCGCTGCACCTAACGAAAGACACCGGTGCACAACGACGATGCACCGGAACTGAAGAGAGAAAGTGAGGGCCCATGGAGGGTCCAGAAATCCAGTTCGCTGAAGCCGTCATCGACAATGGCCGCTTCGGCACCCGCACCGTCCGGTTCGAGACGGGCCGTCTGGCCAAGCAGGCCGGCGGATCGGTCGCCGCCTATCTCGACGGCGAGACCATGCTCCTGGCCACGACCACCGCGAGTGGCACGCCGAAGGACCAGTTCGACTTCTTCCCGCTGACGGTCGATGTCGAGGAGCGGATGTACGCCCTCGGCAAGATCCCCGGCAGCTTCTTCCGCCGCGAAGGCCGTCCGTCCACCGAGGCGATCCTGACCTGCCGCCTGATCGACCGCCCGCTGCGCCCGTCCTTCGTCAAGGGCCTGCGCAATGAGGTCCAGGTCGTCATCACGGTGCTCAGCCTCAACCCGGACCACCAGTACGACGTCGTCGCGATCAACGCCGCCTCGGCTGCCACGCAGATCTCCGGTCTGCCCTTCTCCGGCCCGATCGGTGGCGTGCGCGTCTCGCTCATCGACGGCCAGTGGGTTGCCTTCCCGAACTTCAGCGACAGCGAGCGCAGCACCTTCGACATGGTCGTCGCCGGCCGCGTCGTGGGCGATGACGTCGCGATCATGATGGTCGAGGCCGAGGCCACCGACGCCACCTGGAACCTCGTCAAGAACGAGGGCAAGACCGCCCCCACCGAGGAGATCGTGGCCCAGGGTCTCGACGCCTCCAAGTCCTTCATCCGCACCCTGTGCGAGGCCCAGGCGCAGCTCGCGGCCGCGGCCGCCAAGCCGGTCGAGGAGTTCCCCCTCTTCCTCGACTACCAAGACGATGTGTATGCCGCAGTTGAGGCCGCTGCGACCAAGGACGGCCGCCTGGCCCAGATCCTGTCCATCGCCGGCAAGCAGGAGCGCGAGGACGCCCTCAACGAGCTGAAGAGCGAGATCCACCTCGTGCTCGTCGGCGACGCCGACGTCTTCACCGGCGAGGGCACAGCGAAGGAGTTCGCGGGCCGCCAAAAGGAAGTTTCCGCGGCATATCGCTCCGTGCAGAAGAAGCTCGTGCGCGAGCGCATCCTGCGTGACAAGGTCCGCATCGACGGTCGGGGTCTCGCGGACATTCGCGCCCTGTCCGCCGAGGTCGAGGTGCTGCCGCGCGTGCACGGCTCAGCGCTCTTCGAGCGCGGCGAGACCCAGATCATGGGCGTCACCACGCTGAACATGCTTCGCATGGAGCAGCAGCTCGACACCCTCTCGCCGGTGACGCGCAAGCGTTACATGCACAACTACAACTTCCCGCCCTATAGCACCGGTGAGACCGGCCGCGTCGGTTCGCCGAAGCGTCGCGAGATCGGCCACGGCGCCCTCGCGGAGCGCGCCCTGATGCCGGTGCTGCCGACCCGCGAGGAGTTCCCCTACGCGATCCGTCAGGTGTCCGAAGCTCTCGGCTCCAATGGCTCGACGTCGATGGGCTCGGTCTGCGCCTCGACCCTCTCGCTTCTCAACGCCGGTGTCCCGCTGCGCGCTCCGGTTGCCGGCATCGCGATGGGTCTGATCTCCGCGGAGGTCGACGGGACCATGTCGTATGCCGCCCTGACCGACATCCTCGGAGCCGAGGACGCCTTCGGTGACATGGACTTCAAGGTCGCCGGGACCCGCGAGTTCGTTACGGCCATCCAGCTCGACACCAAGCTCGACGGCATCCCCGCCGACGTGCTGGCTGGCGCGCTGACCCAGGCCCGCGATGCTCGTCTGTACATCCTCGATGTGATGAACGAGGCGATCGACGCTCCCGATGAGATGTCGCCCTATGCCCCGCGCGTCATCTCCGTCCAGGTCCCGGTCGACAAGATCGGCGAGGTCATCGGCCCGAAGGGCAAGATGATCAAACAGATCCAGGACGAGACCGGCGCCGATATCTCCATCGAGGACGACGGCACCGTCTACATCGGCGCGACCGATGGTCCGTCGGCCGAGGCGGCGCGCGCGATGGTCAATGCGATCGCCAATCCGCAGATGCCCGAGGTCGGCGAGCGCTTCCTCGGCACCGTCGTCAAGACGACCACCTTCGGTGCGTTCGTTTCCCTGCTGCCCGGCAAGGACGGCTTGCTGCACATCAGCGAGGTCCGAAAGCTGGTCGGTGGCAAGCGGATTGACGCGGTCGAGGATGTCCTCTCGATCGGCCAGAAGGTCCAGGTGGAGCTGAAGGAGATCGACCCGCGCGGCAAGCTCTCGCTGGCCGCCGTCCTCCCGGAGGGTGCCGAGGCGCCCGCCGAAGGTGCGGACGCGGCTGCGGCTGATGAGGCCTCCGACGAGTCGGCTGCGCCGGCCGCTCCGGATCGTCCCCGCGAGCGTCGTGATGGTGGCCGCAACCGCCGTCGCCGCAGCCACGGTGAGGAGCGCCGCGACGCGGAGTGATCCGTGGGCGCTGAGCGTCGAATCGTGCAGCGTTGAATCGTGAAGGGTGGCACCGATTTTCGGTGCCACCCTTCACCATTGTTCAGGGGTATGCCGGGTGGCCGGCCACCCCGCGAGCCGAGCGGGGTTTGTGAACGCGAGCTCCGCTCGGGAGGGGCGAGCGCGCGAGGCGGCTCAGCACAGACGCATTGCCCGGGCGCAGGGGTACGGGCCGGGCAGCCCGGTGCTCACCCGCCGCACCGACAGGGACGGGAGAGCGGGATACGCCCGGCCCATCGGACCGGTTTTGGCTGCGACCCAGCTCCCGGCGAAGACGAATCGGGCACGCATGGCGGGAGCCGGGCACTGCGCCTTCAGCGCCGCGCTCTGACCAGCCGCCGTCGAATTTGGAGAGCGGACCCAGGTCGTCGGCGCGGCCCCGGCAGGCACGGCGAGGAGTAGCACAAGGACGCTGACGAGCACGGACAGCAGCGTCCGACGGGGGAACTCATGCCGCGCAAAGTAGCGGGTACCGGGGTGAGCGAAAAGGTCCGGCGTGATGCGCCAGCCAGCGGGCGAGCCTCAGCATCAAATCGTCAGATAGCTCATCGACGGCGCACAGGAACCCCATAGAGACGGCGAGCACAGTCGTGGTGTTGGACGACTTGCCTCAGATCAGGAGAACGCCATGAAGACCCCCGCCGCCATCGCCAAAGCCCGCGCACTGACCGTGGCCACCATCGCCGCAGCGACCCTCGCGACGGGCAGCGTGGTCGTGCACCTGGCCGATGCCCAGGCGAGCTCGACCGTGGCCACCACAACCGGAACGACCACTGGTGTCACGGGCTCATCCAATGCGGGGTCATCCAGCGCCAACTCCTCAGATAGCAACTCCTCGAGCAGCAATAGCGGTTCGGCCTTCGGTTCGGTCGCGTCCGTCAACTCAAACAACGGCGGGCACCAGAGCTCGACCTCGGGATCGTGAGTCGCACATGACCGCCATCGCGCTGCCTCGCCCAGTCACCATCGGCGGGCCAACCTCGGCCCGGTTTCCGGCGATCGGCACCACCCACCGGATCCACGTCACCAACCCCTCCTGCCTCATCGAAGCCACAGCCATAGCGCGCGAGGAATTGGACCTCCTCGATGGGGCCGTCAGCCGCTTCCGACCCGATTCGGAGATCAGCCTGCTGGCCACCCGCGCTGCCCATGGCCCCGCGTGGATTTTCGCTTCCGCGACTCTGTCGCACTATCTCGGGGAGTCACTGCGTGCCGCCCGCCTGACCGACGGCCTCGTCGACCCGACGGTGGGCGCGGCCGTCATGGCAAGTGGGTATGACGCGGATCTGCTTCTCGTGCAACGTCGTCCGGCCCTGACCGACCCCGGTGCTGATGCGGTCGTCCCCGGGTGGCGGCACATCGACCTCGATCCGGCCACGCGTCGTCTGTCTGTCCCGAAAGGGTGTTTGATCGACCTCGGGGCCAGCGCCAAGGCCGAGGCGGCGGACCGCATCGCGCAGCGCTTGGCGGACCGACTTCCTGGCGGCTTCTTGGTCAACCTCGGCGGAGATATCGCCACCAGCGGCGAGTTGCCCGACAACGGATGGCGGATCGGCATCGAGGCCGCGAATGGCTCGATTCTTCAGGTCGTCACAGGGACTGGACAGGCGTTTGCCACCTCGTCGACGCAGAAGCGCACCTGGGCGACCGGGGTTGGCGGCGAGCGGCGGCATCACATCGTCGACCCCCGCGCCGGCCGCACCGCCACATCGCCATGGGCCCAGGTCACCTGCGCGGCAGCCAGCGGGCTTGAAGCCAACGCGGCCTCAACAGCGGCCATCATCCTCGGTGACCAAGCGCCGGAATGGTTGCGCCGCAACGGCATACCAGCGCGGCTGGATGCACTCGACGGGTCTGTGACGACGACCCCAGGATGGCCGGAGGCCGACCAATGAGCAACGAACTGCTGTGGTATCTCTCCCGCGCAACGGGCATCACCTCGATCGCGCTGCTGACGGCTGTCCTGGTTTTGGGCGTCATCACCTCCGGTCGCCGGCGACCAACGGGCCAGCGTGCAACCGTTCTCATGGGCCTGCATCGGTGGTTGTCGCTGGGAATGCTGGCCTTCCTCGTCACCCACATCACGACGGCCATCGCGGAGACCTATGTCTCGATCGACTGGATCTCGGCGCTGGTTCCCTTCACCTCGGCATACTCCACCGCCTGGGTCGGGCTGGGCACTCTTGCCTTCGACCTGCTCCTTGCCGTCACCGCGACCTCTGTTCTGCGGCAACGGATTCCAGAGCGGCTGTGGCGACGCGTGCACTGGGGCGCCTATGCCATGTGGCCGCTCGCCCTGGTGCACGGGCTGATGCTCGCGACCTCGGTCGAGCCAATTCTTGCGGCGATCACCATCGCCTGCGGGGCCATCGGCGCGGCAGCTCTCGCCTGGCGTGTCAGCACGCGCCATGCCGATCGCGACGCCCGCCTCACCGCCCTGCAAGGGGAGTGGTCATGAGCCTCGCCGACCTGCTGGAGGACGCCGGCCTCACGGGCCGCGGCGGAGCGGCCTTCGCGACCGGGATCAAGGTGCGAGCCGCCCAGGAGTCCGCTGCCGCCGTGATCGTCAACGCCTGTGACGGCGAGATCGGCGCGGCCAAGGACGGCTGGGTGGTGGCGAACCATCTGCCGCAGCTGCTGGAGGGTGCCCGTCTCGTGACTGGTGGCCGGCCGGCGCGCTTCGCGGCCAAGCGCGGCACCCGGACTTTCGATCTGCTCTGCGCGGCCGGCCTTGATGTCCTTGGCGTCCCGAATCGCTATGTGTCATCGGAGGAATCGGCGCTCATCTCGCTGGCCCGTGGCGGTCTCGCCCGTCCCATGACCAAGTCCGTTCCGTTCGTCCGCGGCGGCGGCCGTGATGGAAGCGATCGGCCAATTCCCGCGACGGTAGTCCTCAACGCGGAGACCGTATGGCGCGTGGCCCAGATCGCCGAGCACGGCGCCGAATGGTTCCGTGGCTTCGGGACAACCGCTGAGCCGGGACCGCGTCTGGTCACCATCAGCGGTTCTGTCGGGCAGCCCGCAGTGGTGGAGACCGAAGCGGGCGTCCCGATGCGGCACCTTCTCGACAGCGCCGGCGGGAGCCTCGAGGGAGCCGAGTATGTCGGCATCGGTGGACTCGGTGGGGTGCTGATGCCCATCGCTGCTGCCCGCGAAATACATTGGAGCGCAGGGGATCTCGCGCCATACGGCGGGACCGTCGGGCCCGGCGTGATCACTGTTCACGATCCGGACGAGTGCATCGTGCGGGCGGTCGATCGGCTGCTGACCTATGCCGCCGGCGAAAGCGCTGGCCAGTGCGGCCCCTGCATGTTCGGGCTGCCGGCAATCGCATCCGACTGGCACGCCCTGGCGACCGGCGCGGATTCGCTGGCGGCCGACCACCGGCTGGAAAGCCGGCTGGAACTGTTGACCGGGCGGGGGGCCTGCCGCTTCCCCGACGGCATCGCTCGCTTCACCGCCTCAGCTCGCACTGTTCTCGCCGGGCACCTGGCCGCCCACGCTGCCGGCCGATGCCCAACACGCCAAAAGGAGCGTCATGTCGCCTGAGCCGACAACCGAGGTCCGCATCGATCGCATCCGCTGTTCCGGCCACGGCATCTGCGCGCAGCTGCTTCCCGAGACAATCCGGCTCGACGAATGGGGCTATCCCATCCAAGGCGCCGGCAGGGTGGACGCGCGAGCCGCCAAACGGGCCGTCGACTTCTGCCCCGCCCGCGCCCTGCGGCTGACCAGCGACTAGCCCGACGGGTCGCAACCTCGCCGCCTTCCCCCTGTCCCTGCGAGTGTCGTCAGGCTGGCTCGCCCGCCAGCGGAGCGGGGTTCGTGAACGCGAGCGGGGCTAGAGCCCCGCTCCCACTCACAAGCCCCGCTCCGCTCGGGAGTCCGGGTCTGGCTAAGGCGAGGAGTCGGGTCCGGCATACTCCGTCAGCCACCACGACTCGGCGTCGCGCCAGTCGGGCTCGACCGCCTCGATCGGCACCTCGTCGAGCAAGCGGCGCCACGACAGGGCCCGGTGGACACCGGCCACGACGCGCGCCACGGGAACGGCGGCGCGTAGGGCAGTGGGTGACGCGAGGTCGCTCCAGTTGTCCAGGTAAGCGTCGGTGGCGCGCAGCACGCGCGGATCGTCGGCGGGGCAGCTCAGGGTGTGCGCCATACCGTCGAGAGGAACCCGCAGGACGGACAGAGGTGGCGCCCACAGGGCGTCGCCAAAATCGAAGAAGCGCAAGGGCCGGTCAATCTGGCCGAGGAACGCGTTGTTATCGTGAAGGTCGTTGTGTTGCAGGGAATTCGGGATTCCCACGGCATCCAAATCCTCGCACGCCCGGCGCAGCTTCGGCAGTGCTCGCCGCGCGGCTGTCAGCTGTTCGATGCTCAGCCCACGCGGGTCGCCCGGTGCGAGGTGCGCCAGGTCATCCAGCCGCTGCTCGAGGTATGCCGCGGTCTCACTCGCCGGGAGCGGCGTCACTCCGCTCGCGCGAACCGCGCTCTCGTGCGGCACGAGGCCACGCTGCAGAGCGCCGTACTCGCCCAGCACCCGCTCCCAATCTGCGGGGCTCCCGCCGTCCTTCTCCCGCAGCGTTCCCCCTTGATCCGGGCTGAGCAGCCACCCGCGGTCCGGCTCGATCGCGATGGGGGTGACCACCCGGTCCGGAACGAGTCGAGCTAGCGTCTCGACGAGCCGGGCCTCGAAGGCCTGCCCCGGGTTGTTGGTCTTGAACCACACCCGGCCGTGGTCCGTCGGGATCGTGAGTTGGGTCGACCAGAACCGCACTCGGGGCTGCTCGATCGCGCCCGTGATGCGGTATGCCGCCCGCCCCAACTCCTCCTCGATCCACGCCGTGGCCTCGGCTCGCCATTCCGCTCCCGACCAGACTGCTGCCCAGTCCTGCACGATCAGTCCTGTTCCACGACAAGGAGATTCACCGTGTCTTCGACGGGCACGAAGCCGATGCGCTGATAGACACCATTGCTTGTCGGATTGGAGAGGTCGGTGAACAGGCAGGGCGTCGCATCCTGGTCGAGGATGGCCTGCGAGACCGCGGCGGTGACGCCGGCGGCATACCCGCGCCCGCGCTGCGTAGGCGGGGTGTAGACCGGACCGATGCGGGCGAAGCCATATGCCGGGCGGCGGGTTGCCGCGCACGAGACGACCTCGCCCTCGACCTCCCACACCCACTGCCCGCCCGTGCCGATCCGGTCCAGGATGAACCGCTGGCCCTCCCGTCGCCGGTCCGCGGGCGACAGGTCGGCATGGGGTGAACCTGGAGCCGCCTCGTCGTGAAAGGCATCCAAGAAATCGACCAGCCTGTCGACGTCCGCCAGCTCAGCAGGCCGGGCGAGGCCCGGCACGTTCTGCGGCGGACGCAGGGAATCCAATCGAAAGAGCCGCGTGCTGACCTTGGTCTCGATCTGGCCACCCCACTCCTGAACTAACCGCTCGCAGAAGGCCCGTGCGGCCTCGGGGGAGCCATTGGCGCCCTGGGGTCGCTCGCCGCGCTCAGTGATTCGCTGCGCGAGCTCGCGGGCAGCGGCCGCATCTACCCCAGTCATGATCGGTGGCCAGTCGCCGGAACGCATGGCCACGGCGGCGACCGAACGGCCGGGGGTGTCCAAGGTGGCGAACCAATACGGCGTGCCGTGCCGCCGCACCGGTTGATCTTCGCCCGCGACCAAGCGGTCGACCATCGAGGCGATCACGGTGCACGTCAACGCATGCTCCCGCAGGAAGTCGCGCGCGCATTCGGCGAAGGCGCGCGGATCGTCATACAGCTCCCACGTGTTCATCGCGCCAGGCTAGGGGAGCGTGCGGCTGGGGCGCCGCCGGATTTCCCCGCGCCGCAGAGGGGCCGACCCGGACTGATCCGGGCCATCCTGGCGCACGCGATCACGCCGCGTACGCCAGGATGGCGGAGCACTCAGCGCGGCAGCCGCTGGTGGATGTCCTCACTCATGCGCACGACGGCGAGATAGATCTCCAGCGTCATGCGGATGAAGGCCAGGTAGATCAGGAGCAGCACCGGTCCGATGATCAGCATGAACAATCCGCTCGCGGCACTGTCGCTGAAGGCCGCGATCACCAAGAACAGGTACACCAGGCCGAGCGCCACGGTCGCCAGGATGTAGACGAACTTGATGATCATCGGGGTGATGAAGCGCGTGAACGAGAAGTCGAATAGGGCGCTGAAGAAGCCACTGGGCGAGTTGATCGCAGATCCGCCAGCTGCGGGCGGGGGGAAGCTCGCGCCTGGCGCCGGGTACGGATTCGTTGCTGGTGGCGGCGGGGGAGCGCCGAACGGGTTGCCTTGCGGGTCAGGATTGTTGGGCGGAATAGTCATGTGAATTCTCCGGTGGATCGGCTGTTGGGTCCTGCCCGGCCATCCTTTCAAGATCAAGAGATTGTGCCCAATCGCCATAGGCTGAGACGCATGAGCACAGTCCTAAAAGTGGCCGTCATCGGGGCGGCCGGCCGGATGGGGGCGACCGTATGCCAGGCCGTCACCGACGCTGCCGACCTTGAGTTGGTTGGCCGCTTCGATATGGGGGACGCGCTCGGCGATTTGGGTGGCGCCGATGTCGTGGTCGAGTTCTCCGTGCCGAGCGCTTCGCTCGCCAACGTCCAGCACTGCATCGCGCAGGGTGTCGATGTCGTCGTCGGGACGACCGGTTGGACCCCCGACAAGTTGGAGCTCTTGCGGGAAAGCCTTGCGGCACAGCCGGATACCGGAGTTCTGATCGCCCCGAACTTCGCGATCGGCGCCATCTTGATGATGTCCTTCGCCCAGCAGGCGGCCCGCTTCTACGAGTCGGTTGAGGTCATCGAATTGCACCACCCCAACAAGGTGGATGCGCCGTCGGGAACCGCGGCACGCACCGCTGATCTGATCGGCGCCGCGCGCGAAGAGGCGGGCCTCGGGCCGGTCCCCGACGCCACAACACAAGACCCCGGCGGGGCGCGTGGGGGGCGGGAGCACGGCATACCCGTGCACTCGGTGCGTCTGCGCGGGCTCGTCGCGCATCAGGAAGTGCTCTTCGGCGGGACCGGCGAGATGCTCACCATCCGCCACGACAGCTTCGATCGCTCGTCCTTCATGCCGGGCGTCGTCGCCGGGGTGCGGGCCGTCGGGCAGCACCCCGGACTCACGGTCGGCCTCGAACACTATCTCGGGCTCACCTGAGGATGACCGAGACCGTGGAGGTGCCGCGGGCGCTGGTCCAGGTTGCCCAGCGCGCTCGTCGCGTCGTCGTCCTGACCGGCGCGGGCATGTCCGCTGAGAGCGGGCTATCCACCTTCCGAGACCCGGAAAACGGCTTATGGCAACGCTTTTCGGCACAACATCTCGCCTCCGCAGCCGCCTGGGATGAGGATCCCGCGTTGGTATGGGCGTGGTACGTGTGGCGTTTCGAGTGCGTCGGAGAAGTGCAGCCCAATGCTGGCCATGACGCGATCGCGCGCTGGAGTGAGCGGACCGACCTCGCCGTCGTGACGCAGAATGTCGACAACCTCCACGAACGTGCCGGGACTAGATCGGTCGTGCACCTGCACGGGTCGATCTCAGCCTTCCGCTGCAGCGCGTGCGAGCGGCCGCATGCCGAAACCCCGGTCCTCCCGGACGAGCCCGTCGAACGCCTCGCACCGCCACGGTGCGCAACTTGTGCTGGCCTAATTCGGCCTGGAGTCGTGTGGTTCGGGGAGACCTTGCCGGACCGCGCTTGGGTCGACGCAGTGGCCAAAGTGTCCGAAGCCGATCTGGTGCTTGTCGTGGGAACAAGCGGCATCGTCTACCCAGCCGCCGGCCTGCCCGCCATCGCGCGGTCGGAGGGTGCCGTCGTCGTCGAAATCAACCCGCAGACGACCGATATCTCTGACATGGCGGATCTGTCCTGGCGGGAAACGGCGGCGAGGGCGTTGCCGGCCCTGGTTGACGCGGTGCACGACGGCGAATGCCCGTGAGGCCAGCTCGCCTCAGGAGCCGACCGCTTAGGACCAGCCGGCTAGCCGCAGCAGGGCCGCGGTCGCAGCGGCGGCACCGACAACAACCAAGAAGTTTGCCTTGCGCCACAACAAGATTCCCGCGACCGCGACGGCGGCAAGCCGGGCGTCGAGGACGATGCGGCCCGCATCCCCGGCGAACGTCTGGGTGACGATCAATCCCGACAACAGAGCCGCCGGCAGCAGGGCACTGATCCGGGAGACGCGGGGTCCTTCGAGGAGGCGGGCCGGGACGACATACCCGGAGAACTTCAGCAGAAAGGCGAACAGGCACGCTAGGAGAACCGTGGTCCACGTATTCATGGCGTCGGGTCCGATCCCTGAAGCCCCGGCTCGCCCCGCTCGTGTCGTCCGTGGGCGATCCACCCGATGATCACGGCCGCGATAGCGGCGAGGATGACCGGGATTCCCGCCGGCACGAGGGGGATGGTCAGCAGCGCGATGAACGCGGCGAGCACCGCCGCTGCCCGTCCGTCGCCCGTGGATAGGCGTGGCCAGAGCAGGGCGCAGAAGGCGCCAGCCGCGGCGGCATCGAGTCCCCACGTCTTCGGATCGCCCAGCGCGTTGCCCGCGAGGGCTCCCACGAAGGTCATCAAGTTCCACCCGATCAGGACGGCTAATCCGGTGACCCAGAAGCCGATTCGCTGCGCTCGCGGCTCCTGCTGGCCGATACCGACGGCCGTCGACTCATCGATCGTGATGTGCGCAGCGAGCAGTCGCTTGGGGCCGCGGGCCCCAAGAAATTGGGAGACCTGGAGGGCATAGAGCCCGTTGCGGATGCCGAGCAGCGAAGCGGTCGCGATGGCTGAGGTCCCCGAGCCACCCGCGCCGAGGATGCCGACGAGGGCGAATTGCGATCCGCCGGTGAACATCAGCAGGGACAGCGCTTGGGTCTGTAGCACCGTGAGGCCCGACGCGACCGATAAGGCGCCGAAGCTGACCCCATACAGGCCCGTCGCCACGCCGACCGAAATCCCCTGCCGCACAACCTCTTTGCGGCGGCCCTCGCTGAGTTCCGCCTCAACCGTCATTTCGGGGGCTCTTCCTCATGCCTCGAGGTCTGACGGGGCGAGGCTCGCACGAACACGCACCTCCCGAAGCGTGGCGCCGTCCGGTGAGACGACCCGGTCGCGGAACGCACCATCGGGGCCCAAACCGGCACCCATCAAGAAGGCGCGGGTGTCGTCGGCGTCGGCCGGCAGCCAGGCGCTGACCTCCTCGGCGCCGAGTTCGCGAAGCTGATCAACGCAGGCGTTCAGCAGGCGCGAGCCATGCCCCTGCCGGCGCCCGAGTGGGTGCACGGCGAGCAGCGTGATCTCGCCCGTCGCCTGTCCGGTGTCCGGGTCCTGGCTCGGCCCGAAAGCCGCCAGCCCCACCACCTGCGCCCCCGCCAAGGCAACAAAGAGCCGGTGTATGCCGTCCGCCGGCGGCGCGCTCAGCGCCTCCCGCCAGCCCTTGGCGAAGGCATTCGGATCGAAAGCAGCCGAGACCTCGGGCGGCAGTCGGTCGGCATAGGTGTCGATGAAGACCTGCGCCTGCACCTGCCCGATGGCGGGGGCGTCGCTGGGGCGCGCCGCCCGAACGCTCGCGTCGGCCTGCGGCCCGAGGGCCCCTTCGTGGGGGTGGTCGTGGCCGGTGTGGTCGTGGTCGGCGTGGCCCTCGTGGTCGTGCGACATCAGTGGCCCTCGAAGATCGGCGCACGCCGTTCGGTGAACGC
Organism: Nostocoides veronense; assembly: GCF_039531185.1. Taxonomy (NCBI): domain Bacteria; kingdom Bacillati; phylum Actinomycetota; class Actinomycetes; order Micrococcales; family Intrasporangiaceae; genus Nostocoides; species Nostocoides veronense. Next base: position 9,715 of record NZ_BAAAPO010000023.1, on the reverse strand, counting down.
GGCCCGACCCTCGCGGAGGTCATCACTGGCCCACGCGCGGGCGAAGGCTGCCTCATAGATCGCCAGCGTCGGCCCGTCGTGCACGGCGAAACCCGTCTTCGACCCGGCCTGCGACAGGGGCGCCAGCGGGACAGCCGAATGCGCCATTGCCTGGGCGGCGGCCAGATCGCCCCGCTTCTGGGTGAAGCCGAGTCGCCAGGCATCCTCGGCGTCCAGGACGGCAGCCGTCATCGTCATCAACCTGGCCGCCCCCTCACCCCAGAAACGTCGGAGGCGATCGATCGTCCAGTGATCGACCATCAACCCCAGCTTTGCGACGGGCACGGCGAACTTCGCGTCATCGGCGACGACGCGCACATCGCAGGCGAGCGCCAACTGCATACCCAAACCCATGCAGGACCCGGAGATCGCCGCGACCGTGAGGATCGGTTGCTCGGCGAGACGGACGAGGACATCGCCGAGGTGCCGGGTGAACGCGACATCCTCGAGCTCCACGAGATCGGCCCCCGCGCAGAAGTGCCCGCCCGCACCGGTGATGATCACCGCGCGCGCCCCGTCGGCAACGGCCGCACCGACTGCCGCGTCGAGTTCATCGAGGCTCTCGGTGTTCAGGGCGTTACGTCGCTCCTGGCGATCGATCACGATGGTCGCGACGGACCCGCTAAAGGATGAGGTGATGGGCACCGATCCACCCTAATCAAGGAATGGCAAGACGCCGGAATGTCGAAGGTTCGTCGCCTAGATCGCTGGCGGCGATACTCAGCAGGAGTATGCGCAGCAGGTGGATCCCGTGACCACGGCACCGATGAGGTTGTCGTTGACGTCATATTGCCCGAAGCTGCCCGTTCGGAACTCACCCTCCATCCAGAGATAGAACGTGAAGGTCGCCGTGGGGCCAGCCGCCAGGGTCGTGCCGGAGGCGCTCGTGAAGTATGCCGTGCCCGCCGGCGCCGAGGCGCAGGTGGGTGCGGTGGTGCCGCTGAAGTCGGAGGCGAGCCGGTAGGTCGGAGCATTAGCGGATGTGGAGGGGGCGCACGTGACGGAGACGGTGGCCGCGGTGGCATTGTTCGTGGTGACGATTTCGCCGCCTACAAGAAGACCGCCGCCGACGGAACGCTGACCTCCAGTCCATTGCAGTCGAAGACGACCAGGAAGAGCGTCGGCTCGGTGCCGCCGGATGAGACGCCGGAGCAGAAGATCGTCCGGCTCGAGGCCCGTTTCAACGAGCTTGAGGTCGAGACCACCAAGCTGAGCACCGAACGGGAGATCCTCCAGCGGGCGGCCAAGTATTTCGCCGGGGAGACGCGCTGGTGAGTCGCTTCCAGTTCGTCGCTGACAACTCCACCACCTTCGAGGTGAAGCGACTGTGCGAGCTCGTCGAGGTGACGCGCTCATCGTTCTACGCCTGGCTACAGGCGGCTCCGTCCCGGGAGGCCAGGGCTGCGGCCGACGCGGCACTGGCTGAACGGATCAGAGCCGTCCATGAGGACGACAACACTCAAGGGGCGCCGCGGATCACCGCAGAGCTCAACGACAGCACACCGGCCGGTGAGCGCGTGAACCACAAGCGCGTCGCGCGGGTGATGCGGCTTGAGGGCATCCGTGGCTACGTGAAGAAGCGTCGGGTGGTCGCCACACGTGCCCGCACTCGGTGCACCGGTAGCGGCGGAGCGTGATCAACAAGACGGTGGGTCGCCAACCGAACGGTTCGTGCGCCAGCCGCCGGCTGACGGTGTCGCGTGGGCCCGTGACAACCGCACCGGTGACACCAGTCGTCCGGGTCGAGGACTCGGCAGGCGAGCACCGCACGGTCGGGCTGGAGGAACTGACCGGTGACCTGCAAGCCAAGGGTGTCCAGGCCGGTGAAGGTGGTCAGGTCCGGGGTCGTGAAGGTAGCGTCGAGCATGTCGAGGTCTTCCAGATGGACAGTGTGAGAACTTCCATCATCGGGAGACCTCGACCCTCAACCCGTCAGCGACGCGCTACCGCTTGCGACACCCTCGATTGTGAAGAGCCCGTAAAGTGCGCGGATTAGATAACCACGCGTCAGGGATGCCATGCAACTTTAGCGGCTCTCCGACCTTGAGCGGGGTGCCCTGATCTGAGAGGGCTCGTGGCCCCGGGTCATGCTGTTGGTCTCTACTCCGTCAGCAGCAACGAGGCCACGAGCATGATCGACAGTACGTCAGTGCTGTTCGGGCTGGAAGACGAGTTCGTCGTCACCGGTCTTGAACGGCTCAGCGAGAGCGACTTGAGGGTCGTGATCGAGTGTCGGGACCGGGAAGCGCCGTGTCCGTCCTGCGGAGTCCTGTCCTCCAGGGTGAAAGATCGCCCCACGGTGCGGGTCAAGGACTTGGACGCGTGCGGGCAGGTGGTCCAGCTGTGGTGGCACAAGCGGCGCTTGGTGTGCCCCGAACCGTTATGCGGCACGCGGTCGTTCACGCAGCAGTCCGAGGCGATCCCCGCACGGGCGCGGCTGACCGGACGGCTGCGGGAGGCCATCGCGACCGAGATCGCCACCGGGAACCGGGCGGTCGATGAAGTCGCCCGCACGCATGGAGTGTCCTGGCCGACGGCTCACCGGGCCCTGGTCGCCGCGGCCGCGCGGTGGCTGCCCACTCCGGAGCCGACTCGGGTGTTGGGGATCGATGAGACCAGGGCACGGTCGGTGCGGTGGGTCCTGGCCGACGCCGGCTGGCGCCGCACCGACCCCTGGCTGACCTCGTTCGTCGACGCCGACACCACCGGCCCGGGGAGGATGCTGGGGTTGGCGCCGGGCCGGTCCGGGGCGTGCGTGCGGGACTGGCTCGCTGAGCAGAGCGCTGAGTTCCGTGAAGCGATCGAGGTCGTGGTGATCGACACCAGCGCGCCCTACGCCTCCGGGATCCGGGCGGCGCTACCGCACGCGCGGATCGCGGTCGACAAGTGGCACCTGGTCGCCCTCGCCAACACGATGGTCACCGAGATCCGGCAGCGAGTCACCCGCGAGCGGTACGGTCGGCGCGGTACCACGAAGGAGAAGGTGTGGGTCAACCGGCAGCTACTGCTCACCGGGTACGAGCACCTGAGCATCAAGCAGCGTGCCCGGCTCACGGCGACGTTCGCGGCTGAGGACCCCACGAACGAGATCGGCGCCGCCTGGGGCGTCAAGGAACGCCTCCGACTGCTCCTGGCCGAAACCGACGAGCACCGGATTCGGCACCGGCTGTACGAGTTCTATCGAGACGCCGCCGACGCGGCCATGCCCGAGACCACCCGCCTGGCCAGCACCATCGAGACCTGGTGGCCCGCCATCCACGTCGCACTCACGATGGACGTCACCAACGCCCGCACCGAAGGCTTCAACAGGATCATCAAGAACACCAAACGCGTCGCCTGCGGCTTCCGCAACCTCGAGAACTACCAGCGCCGGATACTCTCAACCATCGCGCTCACCCGAGCCCGACGAGACGCAGCATGACCACGAACCGCCCCGCGGAAAGTCGAAGAGCCACTTTAGCTGCACAGAAATTTCCGCTAACGCATTGTTCCCCGCCATGAATACCCCCAAGGGGGTGGAGTCTAGATATCTGGAGATAACCTCTAAAGGGTGAGATCTGTGCGTTAAATCGCTCAGTCCAAAATATCCGACGCCACGAAGCGCACTTCAGTGAACCCCGTGTGATAAACGCGCTCTGTTTCGCGCCACCGCTCAGCAGGCCACGTCGGGAAGTACGCGTCCCCCGCTGGGGAGCCGGGGATCTCGCTGAGAATCATGCGATCGGCCAGGGGCAAGGCTTGGGCATAGATCTCGGCGCCACCGGCGATGAAGACCTCGTCCACCGCGCCGGCGAGCTGCAGGGCGTCGTGGAGGGTGCGGGCGGTAGCGACCTCGAGGTGGTGCCACTCGGGATCCCTGGTCAGCACGATGGTCCGCCGGCCTGGGAGAACGCGCCCGATCGACTCGAAGGTCTTGCGCCCCATGATCAGGGTGTGGCCCAGCGTGGTTGCCTTGAAGTGGGCCATCTCGCCCGGCACGCGCCAGGGAATCTCGCCCTGGTTGCCGATGACGCCATTCTCGGCAACGGCCGCGATCAGGGTGATGCGGGTCATATAGCGATCGGGGCTTTGATGCTCGGGTGGGATTGATAACCGACGAGCTCGATATCCGTCAACTCATAGGCGTCGATGGAGTCTCGAGGCGCGATGTCAATCTGCGGGAGGGGATAGGGCTGGCGCGACAATTGCTCACGGGCCTGATCAAGATGGTTCAGATACAGGTGGGCGTCGCCGAGCGTGTGCACGAAGTCGCCGACCTCCAGGCCGGTTTGCTGGGCAACGAGGTGGGTCAACAAGGCATACGACGCGATATTAAAGGGGACCCCAAGGAAGATATCCGCGCTGCGTTGATAAAGCTGACAGGACAATCGTCCTTCTGCCACGTGAAATTGGAAAATCGTGTGGCAGGGCGGCAGGGCCATATCGTCCACATCGGCCACATTCCATGCCGAGACGATATGTCGCCGGCTGTTCGGGTTGCTCCGGATCGACTCGATGACCCCGGCGATCTGATCGACGGTCCGCCCATCCGGGGTGGGCCAGCTGCGCCACTGATAGCCATAGACCGGGCCCAGATCGCCATTGGCATCGGCCCATTCGTCCCAGATCGTGATGCCGCGCTCTTGCAGCCACCGCACATTGGTGTCGCCGCGCAGGAACCACAGCAGCTCACCGAAAATCGAGCGCAAGTGCAGCTTCTTCGTCGTCACCACGGGGAAGCCCTCGGCCAGGTTGAACCGCATCTGGTGCCCAAAGATCCCGAGCGTGCCCGTCCCGGTGCGATCGGAGCGCTCCACACCCTCATCGAGCACGCGCTGCATCAGATCGAGGTATTGCCGCATGCCCGGAGCCTAAGCCGTGGCATGTCAGGGCTCGCCGGGGCGCGCGGAGTAGAGGTGGGCAGAGCCTCGATACCCTGGGAGCTATGAGGACTTCTCCGTTCGGCCGTCTCATGACGGCGATGGTCACCCCGATGACACCCGACGGTGAGCTCGATCCCGCGGGCGCAAAGGCGGTCGTCGAGCACCTGATCGGCACCGGGCACGACGGGATCGTCGTCAATGGCACGACGGGAGAGTCGGCGACGCTGACCTCCTCGGAGTCCATCGAGATGGTCGAGTGGGTGTGCGCGGCCGCCGCAGACCGCGCCGCCGTCGTCGCCGGCGTCGGCAGCAATGACACCCGCCACGCGGTGGAGATGGCCAAACTCGCGGCCGCAGCCGGGGCGGACGGGCTGCTGCTCGTCTCGCCGTACTACAACAAGCCGACGCAGGCCGGCGTTCTCGCACACTGCCGCGCCGTCGCGGACGCGACCGACCTGCCGGTACTGCTCTATGACATCCCCGGCCGCACCGGCATACCTTTCACGACCGAGACCCTGATCGCGCTCGCCGAACACCCGCAGATCGTCGGTGTCAAGGACGCCAAGGGCGACCTGTGGGCCGCCTCGCAGGTGATGGCCGCGACCGATCTGCTGTGGTTCTCCGGCGCCGACGAGGTCAACCTCGCCCACCTCGCCCAGGGGGCCACCGGCGTCGTCTCCGTCGTCGGGCATGTCGCCGGCCGCCGGTATGCCGAGATGCTCGCCGCCGTGGACGCGGGCGACCTGCCCACCGCCCGCCGCATCCACCTGGCCCTGATCCCCCTCGTCGAGGCCCTCATGAACACCAGCCAAGGCGGCATCATGGCCAAGGCCGCACTGAAGGAGCTCGGCATCATCGAGCACGCGACGGTCCGGTTGCCCTATGTCGAGGGCCCGCCGGCCGATCTGGAGAAACTGCGGGCGGCGCTGGCGCAGACCGATCTCGCATGATCCACCCGCATCCCGACCTCGCCCCGCCCGGTCCGCTCGCCGAGGGCGCCGTCCGCGTCCTGCCCCTCGGGGGCCTCGGCGAAATCGGCCGCAATATGACGGTCATCGAGCATGCCGGTCAGCTGCTCGTCATCGACTGCGGTGTCCTCTTCCCCGACGAGCACCACCCCGGCATCGACCTGATCCTGCCGGACTTCACGGCCATCGCCGACCGCCTCGACGACATCCAGGCCATCGTGCTCACCCACGGCCACGAGGACCACATCGGCGGCGTGCCCTATTTGCTGCGCCTCAAGCACGACATCCCGCTCATCGGCTCCAACCTGACCCTGGCCCTGATCGAAGCCAAGCTCAAAGAGCACCGGATCACGCCATACACCTTGGCCGTCAGTGAAGGCTCCCGCGAGCGGCTCGGCGTCTTTGACTGCGAGTTCGTCGCGGTCAACCACTCCATCCCGGATGCCCTCGCCGTGGCGGTGCACACCGCCGGCGGGACGCTGCTGCATACCGGCGACTTCAAGATGGACCAACTTCCGCTGGACGGCCGCCTCACCGACCTGCGCGCCTTCGCGGGCCTGGGGGAGGAGGGCGTCGACCTCTTCATCACCGACTCCACGAATGCCGAAGTGCCCGGTTTCGTCACGCCCGAGCGCGAGATTTCCCCGGCCATCGACAAGGTCTTTCGGCACGCACAGCGCCGGATCATCGTCGCCTGCTTCTCCTCCCATGTGCACCGGGTCCAGCAGGTCCTCGACGCCGCGCACAAGGCGGGCCGCAAGGTGGCGATGGTCGGCCGGTCCATGGTCCGCAATATGGGGATCGCCGCTGACCTCGGCTACCTCCACGTGCCGGATGGCATCCTCGTCGACTTCAAGAAGCTCGGTGACCTGCCGGACGAGAAGGTCGTGCTCATCTGCACCGGCAGCCAGGGCGAGCCGATGGCGGCGCTGTCCCGGATGGCCAACCGCGATCACGCCATTGACATCGGCCAGGGCGACACCGTTCTGCTGGCATCCTCGCTCATTCCCGGCAACGAGAATGCCGTCTACCGCGTCATCAATGGCCTGATGCGGCTCGGCGCCGATGTCGTGCACAAGGGCAATGCGCGCGTCCACGTCTCCGGGCACGCCGCCGCGGGCGAGTTGCTCTACGCCTACAACATCGTCCGGCCCAGCAATGTGCTGCCCGTGCACGGCGAATGGCGCCATCTCGTGGCGAATGCCGAACTCGCCATCGCCACCGGCGTCGCCCGCGACCGCGTTGCGGTCATCGAGGATGGCGTCGCCGTCGACCTGGTGGACGGCCGGATCCAGATCGCTGGCGCCGTCGAATGCGGCTATGTGTATGTCGATGGCTCCTCCGTGGGCGGGGCCGACGAGGCGCTGCTCAAGGACCGCCGGATTCTGCGTGACGAAGGCTTCATTTCCATCGTTGTGGTCATCGACTCGGTCAGCGGCAAGGTGATCGGCGGCCCCGAAATCTCCGCTCGCGGCTTCGTCGAGGACGCCGAAATCTTCGAGGACATCCGCCCGGGTCTGGAGCGAGCGCTCTCGGACGCGACCGCCAATGGCGTGCGAGATGTCTACGAACTGCAGCAGATCATCCGTCGCCAGGTCGGGAGTTGGGTGGGCCGCAAGATCCGCCGCCGCCCGATGATCATCCCGACGGTCATCGAGGCCTAGCGCCGGCGCTCCTACCGCGTGACGGTCGTACTTTTCGGCAACTTTGGGTCGACTAGATGCGATCTTCCCTGCCCATGCTCCATTCTGGTCTGCGGCTCGCCGCGTGGCCGGCCCTGGACGCTTCGAGGCAAGAGCAGGCATGAAGATCCTTATCACCGGCGGTGCCGGCTTCATCGGCGCGAATCTCGTTCGCCACGCCCTCGCCGCCGGACATGCCGTGCGCGTCATTGACGACCTGAGCACGGGGTATGCGGACAACCTCGCGGGTCTGGATGTCCAGTTCGTGCACTCGAGCGTCATGGACCGAGACGCAATGCACGGCGCCGCTCATGGCGTCGACTCAATTCTGCATTTGGGTGCGCTCGGCAGCGTCCCGCGCAGCATCGCGACCCCGGAATCGACCCATGAGGTCAACGCGACAGGCAGCCTGCGGGTCCTTGAAGCCGCCCGAGCGCAGGGTGTCGGGCATGTCGTCGTCACCTCCTCGAGCTCGGTTTATGGCATGAATCCCGCGCTGCCCAAGGACGAACGTGCGTGGGTGCGCCCCATGAGTCCGTATGCCGTCAGCAAGCTCGCGGCCGAGCAGTACACCCTGGCCTACCAGCAGTCATATGGCATGGACACCCTCGCGTTCCGCCTGTTCAACGTTTTCGGGCCCTTGCAGCGGGCGGGGCACGCCTATGCCGCCGTCATTCCGATCTTCATCGACGCACTCTTGCGCGGCGAGAACTTGCCCGTGAACGGCGACGGCACACAATCGCGCGACTTCACTTATGTGGGCTCTGTATGCCGGGTGCTCCTCGAGGCGGCAGAGCGCCGGATCAGCCATCCGGAGCCCGTCAATCTGGCCTTCGGGACCAATACCTCCGTTCGTGAACTCGTGCATCGGCTTGAGGCCCTTACCGGTCAGCGGGCGACCACGGTGCTTAAGGCCCCACGCGTCGGCGATGTGCCCCACTCCCAGGCCGATGGCTCGGTCCTGAGGGCGCTCTTCCCGGCAGTGGCTCCGGTCCCTCTGGACGACGGACTCCGCGACACCATTGCGTGGTTCAACGAACAGTAAGTCGCCCCGCGCTCGGTTGTTGCCTGGGCTTCTGAAACGCCAACGGCTGATTGCTTTGTTGGGACGGCCGTTTCTGCAACTCCAGCTCGACGGGCCTGTGTACCCCGTCGTATATCGGTGGCTCGCAGAGCGGTCAGTACACCTCGTCGGTCTGCTGACAATCAGCTCCAGATCGCACCTTCGGCACCAGGCGGCTTGCCCGCCTGGTGCCGAACTGCTGTAAAGGAAGATATGACGGCCTGGATAGTGGCTCATCCCAATCGGCGGTTTAGGAGTTGGGGTCTGAAGCCGCCGGTCTCGAGCAGGCTTCGGGCGATGTAGTTGGTCAGGTTGCGGAACCCGAGTGCGGAGCCGCGCAGGTGTTCGAGCCGTCCGTTGAGCGCCTCGGTCGGCCCGTTGCTGGTGCCGGGTCGTTCGAAGTAGGCGAGCACGTCAGCGGCTCGCTTCTTCAGGGTCCGGCCCAGGGTGGTGAGCTCGGTGAGCACCTTGGGGACGCCGGCGCTGAGGTCGGTGATCAGCTTCTCCATGAGCTCGCGGCCACGTTGCCGGTCCTCGTGGCGATAGGCGGCTATCATGCGCTGGTAGACACCCCAGGTCGCCTCGACCTCGACGTGAGCGTCATCAACGAACAGCGCGCGTAGCCTCTCGCTCTGCTTGTCGGTGAGCAGGTCCGCGCCGGTGTGCAGCGTGCGCCGCGACTTGTAGAGCGGGTCGTCCCTGAACCCACGGTGCCCGTGGATCGCGAGTTGGACCCGGCGCCGGCACCTGTCGAGGGCGTCACCGGCCACGCGCACGACGTGGAAGGGATCCACCACCGTGACCGCGTCCGGGATCTCCTCTGCAGCGGCGGTCTTGAACCCGGTGAGGCCGTCCATCGCGACCACCTCGACCGCGTCACGGAAGACGTCGTCGCGGTCGGCGAGCCAGGTCTTGAACGCCGCCTTCGACCGGCCCTCGACCATGTCCAGCAGCCTTGCTGGGCCGGCGCCATCGCGGACCGGGGTGAGGTCGATGATCACGGTGACGTACTTGTCGCCACGCCTGGTGTGCCGCCAGTTGGGTCGGCCCGGGGCGCGGTGCCCGGATTGCTCGGGGTCCGTTTCCCCGGGCCGCCCGCCG
>NZ_BAAAPO010000022.1:0-44780 GCF_039531185.1 Nostocoides veronense | reverse complement strand
CAAGGGATTTCTCATGCTCCGACCCGCGCACAACCCACCACAACGTGACCCCGATCGGTGGATCCGGGCTTATCTGGTGCTCGACACCGAACGCGCCGTCTCTTATGGCATTCCGCGGCCCGGCACTGCGCTCGATGTGGTTGCCGAGGCCATGCGCCGCGTCCGCGTGGAGGCCGTATGACGACCGCCCTCCTCGCTGCGCCCGCGCTGCTTCTCCTGTGGGCGGCGGCGGCTCACCTTCGTGCCCCCGGGCCGTTGCGCGCCGCTCTGGTCGCGCATGGCGTGCTTCCTGCGGGTCTGCACCGTCCTGTCGCGATCTTCCTTGTCGTGGCGGAAGTCGTCGTCGGGTTCGCCGCCGTGGCCACGGCCACGGCCTGGTTCGCCGGCTCGCGACCCGTCGCCGCTCGGGCTGCCGCGCTGGCCGTCGCGGGCTTGACGCTGGCCTATGCCGGCTATGCCCTGCTGGCCTGGCGGGCCACCCAGTCCATCCGAGGCGCCAGGTGGCACGTGCCCTGCGGTTGCGGACTCGGCAACGAGCCGCTGACCGGTTGGCACGCAACCCGCGCCGCCTTGATGGCGCTCGCCGCCCTCACGGCCGCCGCCTGGCCGGGCGCACCAACCCCGAGCGGCCCGGCTGACCAGGCAATGGTGCTTGCGGCGACGCTCGCCATGGCGCTGCTCTTTGGTGTTCTGCCCAGCGCTCGCGCCCATGCGCCCCGCACCGCAGGGGTGCAGATATGAGCTTCACCGCCGCTGCCCTGACGCTCGCCTGGATCGCCCTCGCCCTCTTGGCTCTGGTGTGCGCCGGCCTTCTTCGAATGGTCACCGACCTCCGGTCGCGACCCCGCGAGACGAGCGCTGAGGGGATCGATGCTCGCCGCCTCGTGGGCTTCGGCCTGCCGTCGAGCGGACCGGCATCCGCCGTGCGGCCGCCTGGCGGCGGGATCGTGCTCTTCTCCTCGCCTAGCTGTCCGACCTGCGCGGCCGTGCTCGCCGAAATCGCCAAACTCGGGCCGCGATTGGTCGTCGTCTCCCTGGGCGACTGCGCAGGCACCGCCGCGGGCGCGCCGCGGGCCCACTGCATACCGCAGGCCGGCGAACTCTTCGACCGCCTCGGCATACCTGCTGCCCCATTCCTGCTGGCCGTCGACGCAGCCGGCACCATCACCTCGTCCCTGCTGCCCGAGTCGGCAGCGCAGGTAGCCACCTGGTTGGAAGCCGCCGCAAGGCTCGACCCGGCGCCCCCGATCCCAGCTCCCGAGGAGTCGCGATGATCACGTTCGCCGAACTACCCGAGGCCGACCAAGCCGGCCTGCGATCGCGACTGACCCAGACTCCGAGGCCCCGTCGCACGATCTTCCGCCTGGCTGGGGGAGCGACGATGGGCCTGGCCTTCGGCGGCCTTGGCCTGGTGAACCGCCTCGCAGATCGCGCCCATGCGGCATATTTCACCGACTACACCGATGAGCACAGCGGACCGTGCGACTCCTATGCGAGCAATCACACCGAGGAGGGTCGCAAGTGCGGGCCGTCGACACCGTGCAATGACTACTCCTGCTGCTGGAAATACCACGACGGAGCCGGCAACCAGGTCGGCTGGCACCAGCACGCGCCCTCGCCGACCGGCTACTTCCTGCACCGGCCCGACCAATGCTGGGCCGGCACCTATGACGCCTGGCAATGGACCTTCAGCGACGGTCACGTCTACCGGTGCAGCGATGGCTACACGTGCAGCCCCGGCGGCTCCTGCTTCTCCTCGATCTGCCCGTGGGCGGTGACATGACGGGCGGTGCCCGCCGCGTCCTGCGCGATCCCCTCCTGCTGCTGGCCGTATGCGCAGTCGCCGGCGTCCTCGCGACGCCGCTCCTCACCGGCTTCGGCTGGCTGCTGCTCGCCGCGGTCATCGCCGCCGTCGGTCTGTCCGGCTCGACCTGAGGTGTCAACAGCGCCTGGGCGCTGCTGGCCTCGGTCCGAGGCCGTTCCTCACGCCTGCTCGCCTGGCTTCCCTTCGCTGCGGGCACAACCCTCGGGGGGTCCTCGACGGGAGCCGGTCTCGCGATCCTCGCCGGGCTGCTCTCGCCCGTGCCGCTTCGGGCGCGCTGGGCTCTTGCCGCGGTGCTGATCGTGGGTCTCGTGATCCTGGACCTGACATCGCGCAAACTTCCTGTGCCGCAACGGGATCAACTCATCCCGCAGGAGGTCTTTCACGAGGGGATGCCGCTTGGGCTGTTCCGGTTCGGCGTCGAATACGGCACCGGTTGGCGCACCCTAATCCCCTCTGCTGGACCGTATGTCGTCGCCGCCGCCCTCCTTGCGGCCAACCGGCCGTGGTGGCAGGCGGTGCTCGTCGGTGCGGCATTCGGTGCCGCCCGAGCAGCGGCCGCGCTGCAACTCATCCTGGCCGGAGGCGACGGTCTCACGACGGCGCTCGCGGCACACCGGCGCGCGCTCGAACGCCTCGCCACGGTGGTGGCCGCCGCGTGCGTGGGGGCCGCTGTCCTCTAGGTTGCTGGACGCTCGAACTGGTGCTCCGGCTCGGAACGCAGCGGCCGCTCGGAGAAGAGCGCGCGAATGCTGCGCACCTCCATGCCGTCGTAGAGCACCGCGTGAACGACCTCACAGATCGGCATCTCCACACCAGCTCGCTCGGCCAGCGCCTTGACCGATTTGGCGTTCAGGACGCCCTCGGCGACCTGCCCGAGCTCGGCTTGAATGTCGGCCAGCGCGCGCCCCTGCCCCAGGCCGAAGCCGACGCGGTAGTTGCGAGATTTCACCGAACTGCACGTCAGCACCAGATCGCCGACGCCCGAAAGTCCAACTAGCGTCAGGGGATTCGCGCCACGGGCCACGGCAAGGCGGGCGATCTCGGCCAGCCCGCGGGTGATGGTTGCGGCGCGGGTGTTGGCGTCATAGCCCATGCCGTCGCCGGCGCCGGTCGCGATGGCGATGACATTCTTCGCGCACCCGCCGATCTCGACTCCCACCACGTCATCGGAGACATAGGGGCGCAGGAACGGGGTGTGGAAGGCGCGCTGCACGGCCTCGGTGACGACTGCGTCGCCGCCGGCGATGGTGACGGCGGTGGGGAACTCGCGGGCCACCTCGACGGCGAAGGACGGGCCGGAGAGGAAGGTGAGCCGGGTATGCAGTGCCGCCGGCAGGACATCCTCCAGCACCTCGCTCATCGTCATGAGCGTGTCGACCTCGATGCCTTTGGTCACTGAACAGATCAGGGCGGTCGCCGGGATGAGCTCGCGCGCCTGCTGCGCCACGACGCGCATCGCCTGCGACGGCACGGCGAAGACGACCAGGTCGGTCCCGGCGAGCGCGGCGGCGAGGTCAGGCTCACCCCATATGGTCGGCGGCAGGGTGATGCCGGGCAGGTAGCGGGTGTTCTCGTGGCCCGAGATCGATTCCAGGACAGCGGTATCCAGGTCCCAGGTTGCGACCCGGAAGCCCTTCGTGGCCAGGGTGTATGCCAGCGCCGTGCCCCACGACCCCGCGCCCAGCACCGCGACACGCACGAGAACCTCCACCTGATTGACGACCCGCCCCACCTTAGTGACGTGACGTCAGCGTGCACTACTGTGCCGCGGCATGGACGAGGCGGTGGTCGAGCGGGTGCTGCGCGTCGTCGAACTGATCCCGGAAGGCCAAGTGCTGGCGTATGGCGAGATCGGCGCCATCGTCGGCGTCGGCCCGCGGCTGGTCGGCACCATCATGAGCCGCTTCGGCGGGGGTGTGCCGTGGTGGCGAGTCACGAACTCCTATGGCGATCCGCCCGCTCATATCCGCGAGCGCGCCTTCGAGCACTGGACCGACGAGGGCATCGAGATCAAGCCCAACGGCCGCGGCTGCCGCATCGCCCGCTTCGGCGCCGACCAGCGCGCCCTCGAGCGCCGCTTCGCCGCCCCGCCGCCGGGGCCGGGGCCGGGGCCGGGGTAGTCGCTCATTTTTCTCCCGATGCCGAAAGTGTGCACTTAACCCTGCTTAAGAGCAGGGGGTAAGCGCAGACTTCCCGGGGTAAGACCGCCCTGCCGCCAGCGTGTCCGGGCATTAGGCTCCGCTGTCGTGTCTTTCGTCGGCGCCGGAACGGCTCTCAACACGGCAACTGTGGTCATCGGCTCGCTGGCCGGGTTGGCCATCGGCAACCGGCTGCCCGAACGGACGCGCTCGATTGTCACGACCGGGCTCGGTCTCTCCACGCTGCTCATGGCTGGCGCTTCGGCCTTCGCCGTCTTCGACCCGGCCCTGGAAGCAGCGGTCGGCAGCGCGGGCATGCTCATCGTCCTCGGCGCGCTCCTGCTAGGCGGCATCAGCGGCTCGTTGTTGCGCATTGAGGACCGCCTCGGCGGCGTCGCTGGGTGGGCGCAGGGGCTGGTGGCGCGCCGACGCGGTCGATCCGGCGCCGCCTCGGTCGGGGATGTCTCGGGAGAGCGCGAGCGCTTCATTGAAGGTTGGTTGACCACCACCCTGCTGTTTTGTGTGGGGCCCCTGACGATCCTCGGCTCGCTGGATGACGGGATGGGGCGCGGCATCGACAAGCTCGCGCTCAAGGCGGTCCTCGACGGCTTCGCCTCGATGGCGTTCGCCGCGTCCTTCGGCATCGGCGTCTTGCTCTCCGCGGTTTCGGTACTCGTGGTCCAAGGGCTGCTCACCGTTCTCGGTGTCTTCCTCGGCTCTGTCCTCGATGGGGCCCAGATCGCCGCCCTCACCTCGGTCGGCGGCCTGATGCTGGTCGGGATCGCCTTCCGCCTCCTGGAGATCAAGCAAGTCCCCGTCGGCGATCTCCTCCCCGCCCTACTCTTCGCCCCCGTGCTCGTCAGCGTGGTCGCCGCGTTCTAACCTGATCTGCCGCGATGCCAATAGACCGCGACTGATCGGTCCAAACGCCCGCGCGCCGCTCCTTTGGCATAGCGAAGGACCCCGAGCGCCCGATCCTCCTGCTTGGCGCCATAATGGCGCCATGCCCAGTGTCCAAGTCAAGAATGTTCCTGACGAGGTCCTGGCGGTCCATCACCGCCGGGCCCGCGCAGCGCACCAGTCCTTGCAGGAGTACCTCCTGCAGAGGCTCACGGACGACGCCGCCCGCGCTACCTGGGATGAAGTTCTGGCGGAGGTCGCAGCGTTGGATCGCCACCCTCTGAATCTCGATTCCTTGAACCAGATGATCCGCGAGGATCGCGAATCCCACTGATGGTGGTTCTTGACGCGGGAGCCATGGTGGTGGCGCTCCTCGACGAGGGCGCCTCGCACGACCGTGTGCACGGCTTGCTGCGTGCTGGCTGTCATGCGCCGGACGTCCTTCGCCTCGAGGTGCAGTCCGTGCTGCGGCGACTGGAACGAGCGGGGCTAGTGCCCCGAGAGATGGTGGAGTCCGCGCACAAGCTCTTCACTCGCTTCCCCATCGACTATGTCACCCACGCTGGGTTAGCCGTTCGGTGTTGGGAGTTGCGGCACACGGTGACGCCCTTCGATGCGGCATATGTCGCAATCGCCGAGGGCCTGGACGTTCCACTGGTGACCACGGATGCGCGACTCTCCCGGGCATCCGGCCTGCGCTGCACGATCGAGGTGCTCACCTAGCCGCCGCGCGAAAGGCGGGGCGAGCAGGCATACGCGGCGGGTAAACTCGCCACCACAGGCGTTCGAGCCGTCATCAGCGGCGAGCCTCCGGAAGAACGGCGGGAGACCGCTCATTAGACCCGGACGGGAGTGGCCCGTCATAGCCGGCACGAGCGGTCGTATGCCGCGCGCTCACCTGGGCGGGCGCCATACGGCAAGCGAGGTGGTACCGCGGTGGCGGCCCGAACCCGGGCCGGTGTCGTCCTCGTGTTGACGAGGAGACCCGGCTCTCACGAGGGGCCGGCCGAGCACGGAGCACCGCATACCGATGGCCTATCCGAAGGCAAGCAGCACCGGCAGCACAGCCGTCCCGTCCAGCCCGCGCTTCCCCGCGATCGAGGAGGCCGTGCTGAAGTATTGGGACGCCGACGGCACCTTCAAGGCATCCATCGACAATCGCCCGGCCGGCGAGAATGGCGACAACGAGTTCATCTTCTATGACGGCCCGCCCTTCGCCAACGGCCTGCCGCACTACGGCCACCTGCTGACCGGCTACGTCAAGGATGTCGTCCCGCGCTACCAGACCATGCGCGGCAAGCGCGTCGAGCGCCGCTTCGGCTGGGACACCCACGGCCTGCCCGCCGAGCTCGAGGCGATGAGCCAACTCGGGATCAAAACCAAAGACGAGATCCTCGAGATCGGCATCGAGGCCTTCAACGCCAAGTGCCGCGAGTCCGTCATGAAATACACCACCGAGTGGCGCGACTATGTCACCCGCCAGGCGCGCTGGGTCGACTTCGACAATGACTACAAGACGCTGAACCCGACCTTCATGGAGTCGGTCCTCTGGGCCTTCAAGTCGCTCTATGACAAGGGCTTGGTCTACGAAGGCTTCCGCATCCTGCCCTACTGCTGGAACGACCAGACGCCGCTGTCCAACCACGAGTTGCGGATGGATGACGAGGTTTACAAGATCCGCAAGGACCCTGCGGTCACCGTCGGCTACCGACTCCAAACCGGGCCGTATGCCGGTGCACTCGCCCTGATCTGGACCACCACTCCGTGGACCCTCCCGTCCAATATGGGCATCGCCGTCGGTCCCGATGTCGACTATGTCGTCGTCGAGTCCGATGTGACCGGCAAGACCGAGCGCTACCTGCTCGCACAGGCGCGGGTCGCGGCATACTCCCATGATCTATGGCCCGGCAAGGACGAGGCGGCGGTCGCCACCCGCAAGGACCCGAGTGCGCGAATCGTGGCCCGGCTCAAGGGATCTGAGCTGGTCGGCTCGACCTACCAGCCGCCCTTCCCCTATTACGAGGGCTACGCGAACGCCCACCAGGTCATCGCGGCCGACTTCGTCACGACCGAGGACGGCACCGGCATCGTCCACATGTCGCCCGGCTTCGGTGAGGACGACAAGGCGGCGCTGGATCGGGTCGGCGTTGAGACCGTCGTGCCCGTCGGCCCCGACGGGACCTTCATCTTCCCGGTCACCGACTATC
Source organism: Nostocoides veronense (assembly GCF_039531185.1). NCBI lineage: Bacteria > Bacillati > Actinomycetota > Actinomycetes > Micrococcales > Intrasporangiaceae > Nostocoides > Nostocoides veronense. The sequence continues at coordinate 37,710 of NZ_BAAAPO010000022.1, read as the reverse complement.
AGGGCCTGCACGTCTTCGACGCCAACCCGGTCATCACCGAGCACCTCAAGGCGCGCACCTTCCTCGATGGCACGGGCGCCGACAACGCTGGGGGAGAGGCCGATCCGGGACCGGTGACCGAGGGCACGGTGCTGCTGCGCCGCGAGACCTACGAGCACTCCTACCCGCACTGCTGGCGCTGCAAGCAACCGCTGCTCTATATGGCCGTCTCGTCCTGGTTCGTCGAGGTGACGAAATTCAAGGACCGGATGCTCGAGCTGAACCAGGAGATCTCCTGGACGCCCGACAACGTCAAGGACGGCCAGTTCGGCAAGTGGTTGGAGAACGCCCGCGACTGGTCGATCAGCCGGAATCGCTTCTGGGGCAGTCCGATTCCCGTCTGGCGCTCCGACAACCCGGAGTACCCACGCCTCGACGTCTATGGCTCCTTCGCCGAGCTGGAGGCCGACTTCGGCGTCCTGCCGCGCAACGAAAAGGGCGAGCCGGACCTGCACCGGCCCTTCATCGACGAGCTGACCCGGCCCAATCCCGACGACCCCACCGGCGCCTCGACGATGCGCCGTGTCGAGGATGTCCTCGACGTCTGGTTCGACTCCGGCTCCATGAGTTTCGCCCAGGTGCACTATCCCTTCAACAACGCCGAATGGTTCGAGCACCACTTCCCGGGCGACTTCATCGTCGAATACATCGGCCAGACCCGCGGCTGGTTCTACACCCTGCACATCCTCGCGACCGCGCTGTTTGACCGGCCGGCCTTCCAGTCCTGCGTCAGCCACGGCATCGTGCTCGGCGACGACGGCCAGAAGATGAGCAAGTCGCTGCGCAACTATCCCGACGTCTCGGAGGTCTTCGACCGCGACGGCGCCGACGCGATGCGCTGGTTCCTCATGGCGAGCCCGATCCTGCGTGGCGGCAACCTCATCGTCACCGAGGAGGGCATCCGCGCCGCGGTTCGCCAGGCGATGATCCCGCTGTGGAATGCGTGGTACTTCTTCGCGCTGTATGCCGGGGCGGCTCGGTATGACGCGCAGTGGCGCACCGACTCCACCGACGGCCTCGACCGCTACATCCTCGCCAAGCTGCGGGAGTATGTCGCGGACTCTGAGGCAGCCCAGGATGCCTACGACATCCCGCGCGCTTGTGAGCTGACTCGCGGCTTCCTCGATGTGCTGTCGAACTGGTATATCCGCCGTTCCCGTGACCGGTTCTGGGCCGCGGACGGTCAGGTGGACCAGTCGAGCAAGGACGCCTTCGACACGCTGTACACCGTCCTCGAAGTCGTATGCCGCGTGGCCGCCCCCCTCATGCCGCTCGTCACTGAGGAGGTATGGCGCGGGCTCACTGGCGAGCGTTCGGTGCACCTGGCGGACTGGCCCAATGCCGAGCACCTGCCGGCCGATCACACGCTGCTTGCGGCGATGGACCGCATCCAGGCGATCTGCTCCGTCGGCTCATCGCTGCGCAAGGCCGAGAAGCTGCGCACCCGACTTCCGCTGGCGACGCTCACGGTCGTCAGCGCGGATGCCGCTGCGCTGCAACCCTTCTCGGCGATCGTGGCCGATGAGCTCAATGTCAAGACGGTCGACATCCGCGATCTCGCGGACGCGCACGAGTCCGACTTCGGCATCAGCCAAAAGCTCAATGTCAACGCCCGAGCCGCCGGCCCGCGCCTCGGCAAGGACGTGCAGCTTGCGATCAAGGGCAGCAAGTCCGGGGACTGGTCGGTGGCGTCCGATGGCACCGTCACGGCGGGTGGACTCGCCTTGGTTGAGGGCGAATACACCCTCGAAACCATCGTCGACACCGAGGGTGGGGGATCGGTTGCGACCGGCCTGCTGCCGGGCGGCGGTTTCGTCGTCCTCGACACCGAGGTCACTCTCGACCTCGAGCTGGAGGGCGCCGCGCGCGACCTGATCCGCGCTGTCCAAGGCGCTCGCCGCGACGCCGGCTTCGACGTCTCGGATCGCATCGCCTTGGTGGTGACTGGCCCAGAGTTCGTCGAGCGCTCTGTGGCGGCCCACCGCGAGCTGATCAAGCGTGAGACCCTGGCAACGATCCTGGAAGTCACGCAGGACGCCGACCGGCTACGTCCTGGCACCGAAGGCATCGTGGACGTCACCATCGGCGAGCGCTATCCGGTGCGCGTCCAGGCACGCCGCGGCTGAGCGCCGAGAGCACAGCAGCGGGTCCGTGGTCGCCTGAGGCGACCACGGACCCATCGCGATTTCAGCCCAGACTGGCGCACTGGCCGGCGAGCCCGCCGGACGCGACATTGCCATTCCCGGTGGGGGCGATGACATTTCCAGAGCAGTTCGCCTTGCCGCCCATGGTGTTGTTCTTGGCGACGAAGGCAATCTTGACGGTATTGGAGAAGAGCGCCAGGTTGCCGCGAACGACATTGTCCCGCAGTCGAATTGCCGGGCTGTCGTTGCCGTAGACCTGGATGTTGTTGCCGACTCGGTTGTCGAAGACGCCGATCCGGTGGTGGTTGTTGTGCAGGATGATGTTGTTCTTGATCGTCATCTGGCAGATGGCGATCGGCCCGAAGTTGTTCTGCAGGTTGATATTTCCGCCCGCATTCGGGTCGACCTTGCAGCCGTCGTTGCCGATGATGATCTCGCCGGTCGTCCGACGGAAGTGGATCTGCCCCCAGACGTCGGTGTCGATGATGTTGACCTTGGCGGCCTCGTTGCCCTTGACATTGAGCCGGATCGTGGCGTCCTTGGTCATCAAGGTCGCCCCCTCTGACACCGTGACATTGCCGCTGACCTTCGCCCCGTCCAGGGTGCAGGTCGCACCCACCGGCACGAAGATCGCGGGATAAGACCCCGTGAGAGTGCCCGTGCAGACCGTGGCGGGCGCGGCGGTTGCGCTGCCGGCACCCATCCCCATGCCGGCGATGGCCAGCGTGGTGGCCGCAATCCCCGTCAGCATTCTCTTCATACTGTTCCCCAATCCCCGTGCGATCACCGTTCGGTGACCGGCCGCCGCTCGGCGGCTCCCTGCCACCTTAATGGCGGTCATCGCCAAAGGTTAGGAAATAGTAAAGATTGAAGAATCCACTGCCTCAACAGCAGCGGGACGTGGGATTTCGGTCCATCTCGTCATACTTCGCCCGCCAGAACTCCCGCTCCGAGGGGATGCGGGCACCCGGGTGCACGCGGGCCAGGTGGGCGCAGTAGCGCTCATACGCATCTGCACCGGTGACCCCGCGCCAGAACCGACGCAGGGACCGCCCGGTGTCGAGAAGCCCGGTCAATGGTGGACCCCGACCGGTGTCGGATCGAGGCCGGCTTCCTTCCACTCATCGAGCACTTGCTGCTCGGCGGCGGTCGGTCGGAAGCTGCGGGGAGCGAAGATCTTGGACGGGATGTCCTCGGCCTCACTCGTCGGCAAACCTCCAGCGCGAACGGCCTTGACACACACCACCATTGCCGCGACGAACACGATGATCACCAAGCTGGCGTAGATGATCGAGAGGCTGCCTTGGATCATCGTGTTGAAGACGACCTTGTCCATGTCCGCCGCGGTCTTGGCCGGCGCGACGATCTTCCCGGCATCCCGGGCCGTGACGAAGGCGTCGTGCTGCGCGAAGTAGACGATCTTCGGGTTGTCGCTGAAGATCTTCTGGTAGCTCGCCGACAAGGTGACGATCAAGTCCCAGGCCAGCGGGACGCCCGCCACCCAGGCCCACTTGAACTTGCCCTGCTTCATCAAGACCGTGAAAACGACGGTCAGGGCGATCGCCGCCAGCAACTGGTTGGCGATGCCGAAGAGCGGGAAGAGGGTGTAGATGCCGCCTAGCGGATCCCGCACACCCATCAGCAGGATCGAACCCCAGCCCGCGACGACGATCAGCGAGCACAGCCACGCACCGACGCGCCACGACGGGTCCTTGAACTTGCCGAGGCCGGGCAGGTTGCCGATGGCGTCGGAGAACATGAACCGCGCAACCCGAGTCCCGGCGTGCCGAGCAGACCGATCAGCGCGAAGACCACTTTGGCGCGCGGGGTCAGCGTTTGTGGCTCCTCGACCGCGATCGGCGGCCGGTCCGGGTCGTTGCGGTGGACGAGCACACCATTTCCGCGATTCTCCACTGAGCTCTTCATTGAGCGCCTCCGCGATCAGCAGCGATTGTGGGACGAGTCGAAAGGCTGGCGTCCGGCTCGCCGTCGCGGTGTCTAAGCCACTCTCTCGCAGCCCTTTCGTGATCCGGGCCGAACGCTGAGACAATCGCCCAGTGAGCCCGGCACCCGATACGGCCGCCCGCGAGGCGGCATACCAACTGGACCTGACCAAGCGGATGCGCGAGGCCGAGCAGGCCATCCTTGCCCGTGCGCCCGAGCACGATCTCGAACCAGACCTGTCCCGGATTTCGGCCGTCATGGACTTGCTCGGCGACCCGCAACGCACCTTCCCGGTCATCCACATCACCGGCACCAATGGCAAAACGACGACGGCTCGGATCGCGGAGGCGTTGCTGCGCGCCACTGGCCTAAATGTCGGCCGATTCACCTCACCGCACCTGCACACGATGCGCGAGCGCATCAGCATCGGGGGCGCGCCAATTTCTGTCGAGGCCTTCCTGGAGGCGTATGACGAGGTGCTGCCTTTCGTGGAACTGGTCGATGCGCGCAGCACGGCTGAGGGCGGACCGCGGATGACCTACTTCGAGGTCATCGTCGCGATCGGCTATGTCGCCTTCGCCGACGCGCCCGTCGATGTCGCGGTGGTCGAGGTGGGTATGGGGGGCGGCTGGGATGCGACCAATGTCGCCGATGGTCAGGTCGCCGTCATCACCCCGATCTCGATGGATCACGCGCACTTCCTGGGTGACACTTTGGAGGCAATCGCGGGGGAGAAGGTCGGCATCATCAAGGAGGATGCCCTCGTCGTCGTTGGTGTCCAAGGGCCCGAGGTCGTGCCCTTTGTCGTCGAGCGCGCCGAGCAAGTTGGTGCGCGAATTGCCTTCGAGGGCAACGATTTCGGCGTCGTCGCCCGCGAGGTTGCGGTGGGCGGGCAACAGGTCAGCCTGCGCGGCCTCGCCGGTGACTATCCCGATCTCTTCCTCAACCTGCATGGCGCCCACCAAGCGCACAATGCGGCGATCGCGCTGAGTGCTGTCGAGGCATTCCTCGGCGGTGGCGAGCGCCGACTCAATCAGGAGATCGTGCAGGAGGCCTTCGCCGAGGTCACCTCGCCGGGCCGTCTGGAGATCGTGCGGCGCAGCCCCACCGTGCTCGTGGATGCGGCGCACAATCCGGCCGGCGCCCAGGCGCTCGCCACCGCGCTCGCGGAGGAGTTCGCCTTCGTCAAACTCGTCGGCGTCCTCGCGATCCTGGGGGACAAGGACGCGACGGCCATGCTCGAAGCCCTCGAGCCGGTCCTGGAGGAAGTCGTCATCTCCCGCTCCACCTCGCCGCGCGCGATGGACCCGGCTGCGCTGGGCGCCCTCGCCGAGGAAATCTTCGGCGAGCACCGGGTGTATGTCGTGCCCGACCTGCCCTCCGCTCTGGACCGAGCCGCGGAGTTGGCGGATGACGGCGGGGTCGGTGGCGGAGTTATCGCGACGGGATCCGTGACGACCGCCGCCGACGTCCGGATGCTGCTCGGAGCAAGGGGTTCCGTCTGAGGACCAGCGCATAGGGTCGACGTCATGGAACAGCGGCAACTCGGTAATGGCGGTCCCTCGGTCAGCGTGATCGGCCTGGGCTGCAACAACTTCAGCCGCACCGGCCGCGCGACCGAGACGCTGGAGGGCACCAAGGCCGTCCTCGACGCCGCCTTGGATGCGGGGATCACGCTGCTCGACACGGCCGATATGTACGGCTCCCCAGCCACCGGCTCCGAAAGCCTGATGGGCGAGGCGCTGCGCGGACGGCGCGAACAGGTCGTGCTAGCGACCAAGTTCGGCCACGTCGATTATCCGATTCCGGGCACCGAGGACTGGGGCCCGAAAGGCGGGCGAAACTACATACGCCGGGCGTGTGAGGCCTCGCTCGCGCGGCTGCAGACCGACTACCTCGACCTCTATCAGCAGCACACGCCCGACCCCAGCGTCCCGATCGAGGAGACGCTCGGAGCGCTCGGCGAACTGGTCGACGAGGGAAAAGTGCGCTTCATCGGCCACAGCAACTTCGATGCGGCCCAGGCCGAGGCGGCCGATGCCGCCGCGGCGCGGCTCGGCGGCCACCGCTTCGTCTCAGCGCAGAACGAACTGAGCCCGCTCGCCCGGGCCGTTGAGTCCGACCTGATGCCCACCCTGCGGCGCATTGGCGTCGGCTTGCTGCCCTATTTCCCGCTGGCCAACGGGCTGCTGACCGGGAAGTATGCCCGCGACCACCGCCCCGAGGGCACCCGCATCGTCAACGACAAGCCCGGCTTGTTGGAGGGCGTCGATTGGGACCAGCTCGCGGCATACCAGGCCATTTGCGATGCCGCAGGCGCGCCGATGAGCCAGGTCACCTTCGCCTGGCTCCTGACCCGGCCTGGCCTGGTCAGCGTCATCGCCGGCGCCACCTCGCCGGGTCAGGTGATCGAGAATGCCGCCGCGGCCTCGGTGCGCCTGCCGGGCGATCTGGTCGCGGCGATCGACGAACTGTTCACGGTCGGCTGAGCCGCGACATACGCTGTCGACCATGCGCGCACCCCTGGGCAAGTTCACCTGGCGCATGCTCGCGACCGTGCTCGCCGGCCAGGGCATCAGCATCATGCTTGGCGCGGTGCTGGCCCGCTCGCTCGCCGCGACCACCGGCGAGGGCCACCCCGGCGTTCACCTGTGGAGTGGGCTCGCACTGGGCCTGCTGTGTTTCGTCGCAGCAGGCGGTATGCGGAGGGGCTGGGGCCTCCCGCTCGGGTGGGCCATCCAGGTGCTCACCCTCGCCAGCGCCCTGATCGTGCCGATGATGCTCTGGGTCGGGCTGATGTTCCTCGCCCTGTGGGTGTACTGCCGGCGCAAGGGACCAGTCCTCGACGCCCAGATCGCCGCACGGGACGCGGCGACGGCGCACGCGGACGCGCCGATACAGTAACGACGTGACCGAACGTTCGCTCGTCCTGATCAAGCCCGATGGTTTCGCCCGCGGCCTCACCGGCGAGGTCCTCGCCCGGATCGAGCGCAAGGGCTACCGCCTGGCCGCCGTGCAGATCCTCACCCCGACCCGCGAAGCGCTCGCCGAGCACTATGCCGAGCATGTAGGCAAGCCGTTCTACGAGCCGCTCGTCGACTTCATGTCCTCCGGCCCGGTGACCGCGGTCGTCATCGAGGGGGAGCGGTGCATCGAAGGCTTCCGCAGCCTCGCCGGCACCACCGACCCGACGAAAGCGGCGCCCGGCAGCATCCGCGGCGACTTCGGGCGCGATTGGGGAAAGGCCGTGCAGGAGAACATCGTTCACGGCTCGGACTCCCCGGAATCGGCAGCCCGCGAGATCGCCATCTGGTTCCCCGGCCTGGCCTGAACGCCATGCCGGAACGCACCGCCCGCGCCGAATACCAGGCAGCGGTCGCGGCCTACGTCGCCGCCGGCGGCGACGAATCGGTGCAGCGCGTGATCACCGCCATCTCCTCGCTCTCACGCAAGCTCGATCGGTGGTATGACCGCCAACTCGCCGACCTCGCCATCTCGCACGGCGACTGGTCGGTGCTCTCGCAATTGGCCCGCGCCGACGGCGGGCCCCTGATGCCCTCCCGGTTGGCGGACGCCGCGCAGGTCGCCGCTTCGTCGATGACTGGCCGCTTGGACCGCCTCTGCGAGCGTGGGCTCGTCGTGCGTGAGCCGGATCAACGCAATCGCACCCGCGTGTTGGTGACCCTGACGTCTGCCGGATGGGATCTGTTCGCGCAGGCCATCCGCGATGCCGACATGGTCGAGGCCGATGTGCTCGCGCCGCTGACGACTGCGCAGCGAAGGCAGTTGGCCGACCTGCTCGATGTCGTCATCACCGGACTGGAGGCCGACGAGGTCGCGTCGACAAGCTGAACCTTCGTGAGCTAATATTTCGGTTCCGAAATATTCATCTACGAAGTCTGCGTTGTCCTCATCATGCGTTCCCGTCTGCTCATCCTCGCCAGCGCCATCGCGATGCTCGGATGGGGAGCCGTCCTGCCCTATCAGTACGCCTATGCCGCCACGACCCGCGGCTGGGGCGGGCTGGTCGCCGCGGCGGCCTCGACCCTTTTCTCGGTAGGAGCGCTCATCGCCGCCCCGGTCGGCGGACGGCTCGCGGACCGGATGAATCCGGCGCGCGTCGCGCTCGTCGCGAAGTTCGCCGCCGCCTTGGCGATGCTCGGCCTGATCACGGCCGACCGGCCCGCGACCTTCCTGCTGGGCATGTTTGCCTTCGGGGTCGGTGTCACCGCCGCTACGCCGGCGCAGTCGGTGCTCGTCCTGCGTTGGGTTGGGGACCACGACCGCCGTCGCGTTTTCGCGTGGCTGTTCACCGCGGGCGCCCTCGGCATGGCGATCGGCGCCTTCGCCGCCGGCTTCGTCGTCGATCTTGACCGCGCCGACGGTATGACGCCCGCCTTCGCCCTCGCGGCCGCCGGCTTCGCGGTCTCCGGGCTGCTCATCGCCGCCGCAGCCTATGGAGCACCCGGTGCCACGGCATACGATCTGGGCGAAGACCCGCTGCCCTCGGTCACCGGGCTGCGCGCGCTCCGCGCGATCTGGGCCGTGCCGGCCCTGCGGTGGACGGCCGTCGTGACGGTCGCTCTCGCGCTGGGCTTCTACGCGCAATTCGAGAGCGGGCTGCCGGCATACGCCCTGACCAGCCTGCATGTCGAGGAGCGGACGGTCGGGCTCGCCGCCGCGCTGAACTCGGTCGTGATCATCGCGCTGCAGATGGTCGTCGTGCGGGCCACCGCGCGCCGCAGCGCCCCCACGCTGCTCATGGTCGTCGGCTCGATCTGGACCCTCGGCTGGCTGATGCTCGCCTCCGCGCTCTTCGCGCCCGAAGTGGCCGGGGCGATCTTCGTCTCCAGTTTCGCGGTCTTCGCCGTCGGCGAAACGATGTATGCCCCGATTCTCAGCCCGCTGACCGCCTCGCTGGCGCCGGAGGGCATGGTCGGCACGACGCTCGGCATCTTCACCGCCGTCCAGACCTCGGCCTCCGCGGTCGGCCCGCTCGTCGCGGGTGTCCTGCTCGGTGCCGGAGCCGTATGGGGATTCCTCGGCCTGCACTTGCTCGTCTCGTTGGTGGCCATCGCCGGTGCGTGGCGGCTGCGCGGTGTGCTGCGCCAGCCGGTGCCTGCCCCGCTGCCGCCGGTCCGGTCCACCGCTACCGTCCACTAGGGTTGCAGCCATGGCTGACTTCGATGTTGTGGTCCTCGGTGCTGGTCCTGGCGGGTATGTCGCGGCGATTCGCGCCTCGCAATTGGGCAAGAAGGTCGCGGTCGTCGAGAAGAAGTACTGGGGCGGCGTCTGCCTCAATGTCGGGTGCATCCCGAGCAAGGCGCTGATCAAGAACGCCGAACTCGCGCACACGCTGACCCACGACAAGGCGAAATACGGCATCGAGGGCGACGCGACGATGTCTTTCGGCCCGACCCACAAGCGGTCGCGTCAGGTGTCGGCCGGCATCGTCAAGGGCGTCCACTTCCTGATGAAGAAGAACAAGATCGAGGAGATCGACGGCTGGGGCACGCTGACTTCGCCGACCTCGATGTCGGTCGCCCTCAACGATGGCTCCACCCGCGAGGTCACCTTCGACAACCTGATCATCGCCGCGGGCGCCGTCACGCGGATGCTGCCCGGCGTCTCGGTCTCGCAGAATGTTGTGACCTATGAGGAGCAGATCCTCGACGAGAACCTGCCCGGCTCGATCATCATCGCCGGCTCCGGCGCCATCGGCGTCGAGTTCGCCTATGTCCTAAAGAACTTCGGCGTCGACGTGACGATCGTGGAGTTCCTTGACCGGATGGTCCCGACCGAGGACGCGGACATCTCCAAGGAGCTGTTGAAGCACTACAAGAAGCTCGGCGTCAAAGTGCTGCTCGGCACCAAGGTCGAGTCCGTCGAAGACACCGGTTCCGGTGTGCGCGTGACGGTTTCGCCGGCCGCCGGGGGAGACCAGCAAGTCCTCGAAGCCGACAAGCTGCTCTCCGCGATCGGCTTCGCGCCGCGCACCGAGGGCTACGGCCTGGAGGCGATCGGGGTGGCGTTGACCGATCGAGGCGCCATCGCGATCGACGACTTCATGCGGACCAATGTCCCCAATGTCTATGCCATCGGCGACTGCACCGCCAAGATGATGCTCGCCCACGTCGCCGAGGCGCAGGGCGTCGTCGCCGCCGAGACCATCGCCGGCGCCGAGACGATGCCGATCGACTACACGATGATCCCGCGCGCGACCTACTGCCACCCCCAGATCGGCTCCTTTGGGCTGTCGGAGGCGCAGGCCAAGGACGCGGGGTATGACGTGAAGACCGCCGCCTTCCCCTTCTCCGCCAATGGCAAGGCCATGGGCCTCGGCGACGCCGTCGGCTTCGTCAAGGTCGTCGCCGACGCCAAGCACAACGAAATCCTCGGCGCGCACATGATCGGCCCCGATGTCACCGAGTTGCTGCCGGTCCTGACCCTGGCGCAGAAGTGGGACCTGACCGCCGACGAGGTCGCCCGCAATGTCTTCGCCCACCCCACCCTGTCCGAGGCTGTCAAGGAAGCCGTCGAAGGCATCGCCGGCCACATGATTAACCTGTAGTTCTCTGGTTCGTCTCCTCCTCCCGGGTCTTGGTCGGCTCGTTCCTCGCCGCCCGCGACCCGGGCATCGTCGCCGAACCGCGTCCACGCTGAGCCGCCGACCGGGGGTCTTCTAACCTCTGCTAACAGAAGGTGGTCAAATCCGCACAGCTTGCACGGTCTGCGGAGTTGACCAACCTGTGCTGACGCCGTGAGCGGCCCGCGCTCCGCCTGATCGCGGACCGACCGCCCGTCGCGCGGCCAGCTCGGGGAAGTGGCCCATGACGGGCGCTGCTCCGTGCCGCGGCTAGGGTCGTGGCCATGACGACCCCTGGCTGCTGCTGCGTATGACGCCCACGTACACCCCGCCGATCCTGCCGGAGGTATGGCGCGGGGCGCTCGGGCGACGGCAGGCGAGTGGACTGGCCATGGCCGGTCTGGTGCTCCTGATCACCGCGCCGGTCGTCCTACTCACGGCACTGAAGGCGCCGACGGACTGGCGCGCATTGAGCGTATGCGGAGTGCTCCTCGCGTTCCTTGCCCTCGTTTGGCCCCGTCGAGAGTCCCGGCTGCCCGCCGCGATCGGAACGCACGACGGGCAGGCCATCACCGCCTCACGGCATACCTCGAGAATCCCGAACTCCGGCCGGAGTTGGGCACGCCAGTTGCTGTTGACCGGTCACGTGCGATGAGCGCGGAGTTGACCGACCTGCGCACCCGATACGGACTGCGCCCCGGCTGACCGGACTGCTGGTCTGCCGGGGCGCAGCGGGTGGGAGCCCTCCTCGAAAGCTCAGCCCTTGTCGGCGCCGGCATTGGCGCCTTGGGTGAAGAAGCGCTGGAAGATGATGAAGACGATCGCCGTCGGGATGGTCATCAGCAGGGCCGCCGCCATCTTGATCGGGTACTGATTGCCCGAGCCGAGGCCGCCGAGGGTGAAGCCAGCGACGCCCCGGGTGAGGGTGTAGAGCGACTCCTTGTTGGTGGCGATGATGAAGTGCCCCAGCTCATTCCACGACCCCTGGAAGGACAGGATCGTGAGCGTGATCAGCGCCGGCTTGGCCATCGGCAGCACGATCGACCAGAAGGTCCGGAAGGTCCCGGCGCCGTCGATGCGCGCGGCCTCCTCGACCGACGGTGGGATCGACTCGAAGAACTGCTTCATGATGAAAACCCCGGCGGCGTCGCACATCAGCGGCACGACGAGCGCGGACGGCGTGTCGTAGATCCCGTAATACTTCAGCGCCAGGAACTTCGGAAGGAGCAAGACGATGCCGGGGACCGACATGACCGCCAGGATCGCGGTGAAGAGCGCATTGCGACCGCGGAACTTAAGCCGTGCCAGCGCATAGCCAGCGAGCGAGCAGAAGAAGACCCGGGCGATGGTGACGATGACCGCTACCCACACCGAGTTGAAGAACCACCGCGGGAACTGGGTGTCGGCCAGCCGCTGCATGGCGTCCGTCGTGAACGGGTTCGGGACCAGCCCGAGCGGATTGTTGTTCGCGTCAGCCTGAGTCTTAAAGGAGGTCACGAGCTGGATGACGAACGGGAAGATGTACATCAGCGAGAAGAGCACGAGCAGGACATAAAAGAGCGTCTTCTTGCCGCTGCTGGAGCGCCCGACGAGTTGACCGTCGCTGGTTGGCGCGGCCGGCTCGGTCACGACCCGGCGCGGGGCGTCGCCGCCTGGTCCTTCGGTGGGTTCCAGCAGTCCGCTGGGGCCGGCGGTCGTCATGCGGGCACCTCTGCCTTCTTCTCGGCGCGTCGTTGCTGGCGTTCGAGCTTCTTCTCGCGCGCCGCGTCCTTGTCGCGCAGCAGCCAGCGCTGCGCTTGGGTGAGCAGGAAGATCAGGAGGAAGAGCAGGAAGGCCATGGCGGCACCTTGTCCCCATTTCTGGTCCCGGAAGGCCGCCTGATAAGACAGAAATGCCGGGGTCAAGGTCGTCTTGCTCGGTTTGCCCTGGCTCATCACATACATCTGGTCGAAGACCTGCCAGGTGCCGATCACGCCGAGGGTGACGACGAGCAGGATGGTTGGTCGCAGGTGCGGGACCGTGACATTCCAGAACCGCTGGCGAGCGTTGGCGCCGTCGACCATGGCGGCCTCCTCCACCTCGGCTGGCAGGTCCTGGAGGGCGGCGATGAACATCAGCATGAAGGTGCCGGCCGTGGTCCAGATGACCTGGAACATGATCGCGGTCATCGCCACGCTCGGGCCCTTGATCCATTCCCAGAGCGACAGGTTCATGACCTTGGTGTCGGCGAGCCCGGCCGGCGGGGAGTCGATATTCCACACGCCCACCAGGTCACCGAGGAGGTGGATCAGGCCGCGCGGGTCGGCGAACCAGTTCGGTCCGTGGACCCCGAACCAAGCCAACACCCCATTGATGGCGCCGGAGCCGGCGAAGAGAAACAGGAAGACGAGGGAGATCGCCACAGAGGAGACCACCGAGGGGAAGTAGAAGGCGGTCCGGAAGAAGGTGCGGCCGCGCAACCATTTCTGGTTGACCAGCACCGCCAGCAACAGCGCCAGCGCGGTCTGGATGGGCACGACCCCGAGGACGTAGTAGAAGGTGTTGCGCAGCGAGGTCATGAAGTCTTGCCGCGCGAGGCCCTGCTTGCCGAGCAGATCGGTGTAGTTCTTCAAGCCGATGAACTCGGTGTTGCCACCGAAGGGGGATCCGCGGCCGGTCCAGTTCGAGACCGAAACCCACAGCGCCATCACGATCGGCACGACGAGGAAGAGGCCGAGGATGACGATCATCGGCGTGACGAAGACCCAGCCGGCCACGGGCTGGCGCATCGGGTCGCCGGACTTGCTACGAGCCATGGGTGAGCTCCTGCGAAGAAGGGGCGGGCGGCATACCGGCCGGAATCAGCCGGAAGGCGTTGTGAGGGTGAGGACTTCGTTGTGCGGATGTCCTATGCCGGGCCGGTCGCAGGGGAAGGCCGGCCCGGCACAGGGGTCTTCTGGGTGGTGCGTCAGCCGCCCATCGCCGAAGCGGCGTTCTCGTCGAAAGACTTGGTGGCGCCGGCGATGTCTGCGGTGCCCATCTTCTCCAGCTGGCTGTTGAGCTCGGCGACCACGTCGGTCAGGTCGGGCACATTGATCGGGCCGTGGCCGTACTCCCCGCCGGCAACGAAGGCGGCGTCCTCGGGGTACTTGGTCTTGTACTCCTGCGCCGCATCGGTCCGCGAGGGCATGACGCCGAAGGCGTCGGCGAACTTCATCTGCTGCTCGGCGGTCGTCAGGGACTTGATCAGGGCCTTGGCGGCGTCCTTGTTCTTGCTGTCGGCGGCCAGGCCCCAACACTGGGTGAACATCAAGGTGCCCTTCTGGGCGCCCGCGGGCAGTTCGACGGTCTTGTACTTCACATCGGGGAAGTCGTTCTTCAACGCGCCCTTGATCCAGTTGCCCTCGATCACCATCGCCGAGAGCTGCTTGCCAAAAGCTTCGCCGCCCCAGCCAGCGCCCAGGTCGTTAGACATTTTGAAGTTGCCGGCCTTGACATTGTCTTGGACGTACTTCAGGGCATCGGTGACCTTGGCGTCCGCCGCCGCGGGGGCGGTGTTGTCGGCGTTCAGCCACCAGCCCCCGTTCTGCACCACGAAGGCGCCGAGGCGGTCGATACCCACGCCGATGCCGAGACCGGCGACCTTGTCGGTGGTCAGCTTCTTGGAGACCTCGGTCAATTGGTCCCAGGTGGTGGGCACGTCGGCGTCGGTCAGGCCCGCCTTGGTCCACATGTCGGTGTTGATCTGCAGGGCGAGGGAGGAGAAGTCCTTCGGCACGCAGTACTGCTTGCCGTCATAAGTGAAGGTCTTGCGCAGCGCCTCGAAGAACTGGTCGTTGTCCGCGAAGCCGTCGCCATAGGCCTCGAGCGAACCGTTCTTGGCGAAGGTCGCGAACTTGCCGGCGTCCATGTACATCACATCGGCGGGGTTGCCGCCGGCGAAGCCCTGGGCGAGTTCTTGGTCCATGTCCGAGGCGACCGTGACCTCGACGGTGATGCCCGTGGCCTTGCCCCAGGCGTCGGTGGCCTCTTTGACCGCGGCCGTTTCGGCGTCGCCGGAGGAGGCGATGAGCATCCGCAGGGCGGCGCCAGTCGGGGCAGAGGAGGAGGTGTCCGAAGACGTGCCGGAGCCGCTTGCCGAGGTGGTGCTGGAACTGGAGGACTCGAAGCCGCCGCCGCCACAAGCGGCCAGCGAGATGGTCCCGGCGACGGCCAGGGCCATCGTGACGACGCGGCGGGGAGTGTGTGCCATGTGTGTCTCTTTCGTGATGTGGCCTGGGGGCCGGTGGTTGTGGTCTTTGGGGTATGAGGTATGCGGATCCGCGAGCCTCAGCTCGCGCGGGCGGTGCTGCCACGGACCACGAGGGTGGGTCTGAACAGGACCCCTTCGACCGGTGGCGGCGCGCCGGCCAAGCGGGAGTGGACGATGGCGAGCAGGTGATCGGCGATCTCCTGCAGCGGCTGCGTCACGCTTGAGAAGCCGGCGATCTCCGAGATCGCGGAGTCGTCGAAGCCGCAGATGCCGATATCGCGTCCGAGCGTCCAGCCGCGCACCGCAGCCTCCCGCTCGACGCCGAGGGCGAGCATGTCCGAGGCGCACACCACGGCGCCACCGCGGCCGATCTGATCCAGAAGTGGGCCGGCCGCTGCTCGTGCCGAGGTGAGATCTTGCTCGGCTATGGCGCGCGGCATCGACCGGTGACCGGCGCGCTCCACCGCCCAAGCCCACCCATTGCGGCGGTCGTCGCCGACGGCGGAGCCGTCGGGCCAGCCGAGGTAGCCGACCACGTCATACCCGGCCGCGAGGCAGTGCTCGGTCGCCAATCGTGTGCCGTGGGCACCGTCCACATCGGCCCACGAGGTCAACTCGGGTCGACCCCAGAAGCGGCCGAAGGCGGCATACGGGATTCGGGCCTGATCCAGGAAGGGCAGCCGGGGGTCACCGGCGTGCGTGTCCGCGAGAATGAAGGCGTCCACCAGCAGGCTGCGCACCATGTCTTCGTAGCCGCTCAGGGCCGGGCGGGCGCTCTGGGTGCCGAAGGTGACGATATGGCTGCCGTGGGTCACGGCCCGCTCGCTCAGGGCGAGCACGAAGGGGAAGGCGACGGCATTCTGCAGCGCGGACCCGGTGGCATTGAGTTCAAAGCCGACGGCGCCTGTGCGCTGAGATCGCAGGCTCTGGGCGGCATTGGAGGGGCGGTAGCCCAGCTCATCAATGACCTTGCGGACCCGCTCCAGCGTGGGCGGCCGGACGCGCTCGGGATGGATGAGGGTGTTGCTGACCGTCTGTCGCGAAACGCCAGCGGCATCGGCAACTTCACGGATGGTTACACGACTCGCGGCATCCGACATCCCGACCTCCTCGTCACCCTTGACGTGCTCGCTACGCTACTGCGATTGTGTGTTGAACGGTCTAGAGCGAAAAACTTTTGGTTTGCGCCCCTTTTTGAACGATCAGATTTGAAACTGTGGACCATCGTGATGGTCCTGTCAACCTTTGGCAGCACCGAATCGGAAGGCAAGGTCAAATCGTGTCCACACCGCACGGACGGCAGCCATGGCTGCACGACCGGCAGATCGCCGTGCACGGCAATGCCACGCTGCTCGGGGGCCCGGATGGCGCGATAGGCGCTGCGGGCACCGGACTACTGGTCGACGATCGATTGGTGCTGGACCGGCTCGCGTGGTCGCTCGATGGCGAGCCGCCGACGGTCATCGCGGCGACATCCCAGGGCGCTCGCACCTCCCTGTGGGCGTCCGCGCGCAATCTCGGCCACGACGGCCCGGACCCAACGGTCGAGGTGCACATCACGCGGACGGTTGTCGCGGGCGGGGCGCTGGAGAGCCTGACCTTTGTCTCGCGAGCGACCCAGGACGTTGCCTTCACGGCGCGTCTGTCCGTCGGGGCAGCGGGGGCCGAGCTGGCTCATGTCAAGGGCGGCTATGACCGTCCGGCACCGCCGGCGGTGACCGCGACGGCGGACGGTGGCGAGTGGACCGATGAACGGCATGCGACAAACGTGGCTGGTGCGCCCGCTCCTGCCCGGATCAAGGTCGAGGGTTCGATTCTGACGATGGATTGGGATCTGGTTCTCTCCCAAGGTGTTCCGGTGATGATCGAGGTGTCAATCGGCACTGAACGCACGGCACCGTCGCGCTTTGACGCGGATCCGGCGGCGGATCGTGTGGACTGGTCCGGTATTGCGGTGACGGCCGGGGACCGACGGCTCGAGGCCCTCGTCACGGGCGGCCTCGCCGACCTGCGAAACCTGCTGCTGACCGACCCGGATGCCCCCGAGGACTTCTTCGCGGCGGCCGGAACTCCTTGGTATCTCACGCTTTTCGGCCGTGACTCGCTATGGACGGCCCGCATGATGTTGCCGGTCGACCTCGAGTTGGCGGGTGGAACCTTGCGTGCGCTGGCTCGGCGCCAGGGCAACGCGGTCGACGTCGACACGGCTGAGGAGCCCGGCAAGATTCTCCACGAGGTGCGACGCACGACCTATGTCGATGCGGGACATGGGATGCAGCTCCCGCCCGTCTATTACGGCAGTGTCGATGCGACGGCTCTATGGGTTCTTCTCCTGCACGATGCGTGGCGAACAGGCTTGCCGGAGAACGAGATTCGTGATCTGCTCCCCAATCTCCAGGCCGCGATGACCTGGCTGCAGGGTGCCGCCGACAATGGCACCGGTTTGCTGCGATATGTCGATGCCTCCGGCCATGGGCTCGCGAATCAAGGCTGGAAAGACTCCGGTGACTCGATGCGCCATCGGGATGGTTCGATCGCCCCGGCTCCCATCGCCTTGGTCGAGGCCCAGGCGTATGCCGTCGAGGCGGCCCGCGGTGCAGCTGAGGTCTATGTGGCCTTCGGCCTCGACGGCGCCGATGCGCTGCGCGACTGGGCGACGTCGTTGACGGAGCGCATCCGCGACCGCTATTGGGTCAGCGACACCGACGGTCCCTACCTCGCCATGGCTATCGATGGCGACGGCCAGCCGGTCGATGCGGTGGGCAGCAATATGGGTCACGTCCTGGGGACCGGAGTGCTCGACGGTGATGAAGCCGATCGCACGGTCGAACGACTACTCTCACCGGATCTGTTGGGGGAGTTCGGTATTGGCACGATGGGGCGGTCCAATCCGGCATACAACCCGATCGGATATCACACCGGCTCGGTGTGGACGCACGACAGCGCGATCATCCTGCTCGGGATGGCCCGGGAAGGCCGAGCAAGCGATGGTGCGCCCATTGCGCGCGGCCTGGTGGACTGCGCTGCCGCCCTGTCCTACCGGGCGCCCGAATTGCTCGCGGGGGAGTCGGTGGCGGGTGCCCCCGCGCCATACCCCGCCTCCTGCCGGCCACAGGCCTGGGCCGCGGCATCCGCCATCGCGATCGTGACGGCCGTGCTCGGCCTGGACGTCGACGTGCCGGGCCGGCGGGTTCGGCTCGCGCCGATGCGCCCGGCGCCGTTCGGACCGCTGCGGGTGACGGGTCTGCGCTTCGGCAGACACCGCTTCACCGTGGAGGTCGACGGGGCGAAGGTCGGTCTGTCGGGCCTCCCGGATGGCGTCGAGGTCGATATACACTAGAACGTGTGTTCGACAAGCGTCCTCAGGTCGGCCCGCCGGGCTGGCCCGGCGCTGTGCCACCACCGGGCGTTGCGGGCTGGGAAGTTCCCGCCGTGTCCTGGCTGCTCGATCACTGCCCGGCCGACTATCGGCTGTATGCCGGCTGGCGCCGCCACCCGGTCGCGCTGGCCTGGCTGACCGAGCGGCATGTCCAGGCGCAACTTGTGGCGATGCGTCAGGCATACCGCGAGGCTCGGGTGGAGATGAGCGATTATGTTCCGCCGGAGGGCATTTCGGAGTTGATGGCGGGTCTGGAGCACGAGGGGGTGCGCCTGTTGGCCGCGGCCCGGGGTGCCAAGTTGATCCATGAGGCGCTGCAGGGCAAGACCTTCGTCGCCAAGTTGTGAGGCGCGCAGGAGTGTGCGCATTCGGTGTCGATTGGCGCGGCCGACCCAGGAGCGCACAGAAATGCCGGTGACCAGCGCGTAAACTTAGGTGGTTCCGGCGCCCGTCAGTGCGCCTCGACAATCTCGGAAGGACCGGCCCATCCCGTGAGTTTGCTGGACCACATCACCGGACCGGCCTCGGTCAAGGCGCTCCCGGCAGAGCAATTGCCCCAACTCGCGCAGGAGATCCGCGACTTTCTCATCCAATCCGTTTCGAAGACCGGCGGACATCTCGGCCCCAATCTCGGCGTTGTGGAGTTGACGATCGCCTTGCACCGCGTCTTCGACAGCCCGCGCGATGCGATTGTCTTTGACACCGGCCACCAGTCCTATGTGCACAAGATCCTCACCGGCCGACACGATTTCTCTGGATTGCGTTCTCGCGGAGGGCTTTCCGGCTACCCGAGCCGCGTCGAGTCCGAGCATGATGTCGTCGAAAATTCGCATGCCTCCACCTCGCTGTCCTGGGCGCACGGCATCGCCAAAGGCCGGGTGCTGGCGGGGCAGGGCTCACGGCATACGGCAGCGGTGATCGGCGACGGCGCGCTGACCGGGGGGATGGCCTGGGAGGCGCTGAACAATATTGCCGCCGACAAGAGCCTGCCTTTGGTGCTCATCGTCAATGACAACGAGCGGTCCTATGCGCCGACCATCGGCGGAATGGCGGAGCATCTCGCGACGCTGCGCACGACCCAGGGTTATGAGACGTTCCTGGAGTGGGGCAAGACGACGCTGCGCCGCGCCCCGGTGGTTGGCGGCCCGATGGAGCGGGCCCTGCACGGGGTCAAGAAGGGCATCAAGGATGTCATTGCGCCGCAAGGACTTTTCGAGGATCTCGGCCTGAAATACATCGGTCCGGTCGATGGGCACGACACCGTCGCGCTGGAGAGTGCGCTGCGTCGCGCCAAATCCTTTGGTGGCCCGGTGCTGGTGCATGTCCTCACCCAGAAGGGCCGCGGCTACGAACCGGCGCGTGCCGATGAGGCCGATCAGTTCCACGCTGTCGGCGTCATCAACCCCGAAACCGGTCTGCCGTTCGAAGTGGCCGGCCGGATCTGGACCGATGAGTTCGCCGAAGAGATGGTTCGCCTTGGGCGCGAACGCCGGGACATCGTTGCCGTGACGGCGGCCATGACCCTCCCGGTGGGTCTTGGTCCCTTTGGCGAGGCCTTTCCGGACCGGCTGATCGATGTCGGGATCGCCGAACAGCACGCGTTGACGATGGCGTCCGGTCTGGCGTTCGCGGGGCTGCACCCGGTTGTTGCCGTCTATGCGACCTTCCTCAATCGCGCCTTCGACCAATTGCTGATGGACGCGGCCCTGCACAAGGCAGGCGTGACCGTCGTCCTCGACCGGGCCGGCGTGACCGGACCAGATGGCGCCTCGCATCACGGCATGTGGGATATGACGATCTGCGGCGCGATCCCCGGGCTGCGGCTCAACGCCCCACGAGATGGCGCCACTGTGCGCCGAGCCCTGCGGGAAGCGGTGGACGTCGACGACGCGCCGACCGTCATTCGCTTCCCCAAGGGCAATGTCGCGGCGCCACTGGAGCCCGTGCGCATCGTCGAGGGGCTCGACATCATGGCCGATCACACCGATGGCGGTGCGGTCGAGCAACTCATCATCGGCGTCGGGTCGATGGTGCCGACGGCGATCACTGTTGCGGAAAAGCTTGCGGCAGAAGGGGTTCGGACCCTAGTCGTCGACCCGCGCTGGGTGATCCCCGTGGCGCCGGAGCTCGTAGCGTTGGCCGCTACGGCTGGCCGGGTCGCGGTCATCGAAGACAATCTCGTCATCGGTGGCGTGGGCTCGCAGGTGGCCACCGCGGTGCGAGCGGCGGGCCACGCGGTCCCGGTGATGAGCTTCGGCATACCCCGGGAATTTCTGGATCACGCGAGCCGGGGCCAGGTCCTCGATGCGATCGGCCTGACCCCGGACGCGATCACTGCCGCCCTGCGTCCCTGATCGGGCTCAGCGCCGCGTCACCTGGATGACCGACGGGCGAGGGCCGGCGAAGACGCCCGAGCCATAGTCCGGGAAGTGCGACTGCGGGGCCTCCCACGAACCGCCCTCGCCCGGGTGCTGCACGGCGACGAAGACCGAGCCATCCCGATCGTGGATGACCGGCCCACAGGTCTCCGCGCCGGCTGGCACGGACAGGAACTGTCGGACCCGGCCGCGCAGCGGCCCCGCCACCTCGACGCAGTGCAGGGCGTCATCCAATCCGATCGCGCTGGGCTGGCCGTCGGTGGAGATCCACAGATTGCCGCGGCTGTCGAAGGCGAGATTGTCGGGGCACGAAATGGGCGAGACCGGGCCGGTGTGACCACCGAAATATGTTCCGGCAGAGGACTGGTCGCCACAGATCAGGAACAGGTTCCAGCGGAAGCGCGTGCCGGTGTGGGCGCCGCCTATCTCCGTGATCTCGACGATATGCCCGTCCTTGTTAGCGGGGCGAGGGTTGGCCTCATCGATCCCCGGCAGGCCGGTCGCACCGCGCTTGGAGTTGTTGGTGCACGCGACATAGATGCGGCCGGACTTCGGGCTCGGCTGCACATCCTCAGGACGGTCCATCGGCGTCGCCGCGACCTTGTCCGCGGCCAGTCGGGTGTAGACGAGAACCTCGTCGATCGTCATACCCGGGACCATGGAACGGCCGCCGCGGGTGAGCGGGATCCAGATGCCGGTCCCGTCATTGATGCCATCTTCGAGACCATCGCCGGTGAAGCGTGCGACGAAGAGGTCACCCGCGCTCAACAGGCGCTTGTTTGCTGCGCGTGCGGCAGCGGTGCCCGAGCCGTCGAAGGTGCCCTTGGAGACGAACTTGTAGAGATAGTCGAAGCGCTCGTCATCGCCCATGTAGGCCACGGCCTTGCCGGTCGCCGCGTCGATGGTGATATTGGCGCCCTCGTGCTTGAAGCGGCCCATGGCCGTGTGCTTCACCGGCGTTGAGCGCGGGTTCTCCGGGTCGATTTCCACCACCCAGCCGAAACGGTTGGGCTCGTTGCGGTATGCCGAGCCGGTCGCGTCGAAACGCGGGTCCACCGTGCGCCAACCCCGCTCGTCGCCGTCCGGGCCGAGGCCGTAGCGGGCCTCGCGCTCGTCGCCGGTGCACAGGAAATATTGGTTGAAGTTCTCCTCGCCCGAGACGATCGTGCCCCACGGCGTCGTGCCACCAGAACAATTGTTGAGCGTCCCGAGGGCTCGGCGACCGGTGGTGTCCGCGGCGGTCTTCAGCAGCTCGGAGCCGGCGGCCGGACCGTCGAGCGTGAAGGGCGTGGTGGCCGTGATGCGGCGATTGCGGCGCCCACCCACGACATACGACCAGCGCTTGCCGGCGCCGCTGCGCCGCAACTCCACGGGCGAGAAGCCGTGCGCGGCCATCGCCGTGCGGGCCACTAGAGCGGGGTCGGCGTCCGGGGCGAACATGATGTTCTCGTTGGTGTACTCGTGATTGGCGACCAGCACGCCGCGCGTGGTGCTGCCGCGATCGGGCAGGACGTCGAGGTAGTCGCAGTTGTAGCCGAACTGCTGCTCTTGAGCGGCTGGATCTGTCCCAGCGGCCGTCAGGTTGGGGGCGCCGACGAAGAGCGGATCGCCCCAGCGCACGATGGGATCCCAGCGGTAGCCAGCGGGCACCCGGACCTGATCGATGTCAGCCGTGGCGGGGGCGATCGCGCCGAACGTCAGGTTGTTTCCGGTGGCAGCGGCGGCCTCGGATTCGGACAGCGTCGCGGCCGCGACGGACAGCACCAAGGCGCCGCCAAGGGCGGAGCGGCGAGACAGCGCCCCCGCGGCGACGTCACGGAAGCTCGGCGCCCCGCTCTGGTTGGGGATGGGTTTGGCGCAGGCATCGCCGCAGCGCAGATGGCAGGTAACGGGATTGCGGTTGCCGTGCGTGATGCCAAGCATGGGCAGCGTCCGGATGGGCCCCTGGGTCATGATCTCTCCTCGCGTCATGGTGTTGCCCAGGTCGTGACGGCCGGGCGCGGACACCGTCCCAAGCCGGCACTGACCATTCGGGGAACGCGAGGTGGACGTGCGGAGAGCGTTCGGCAAAACCATCGCCGCCCTGGATCCTTCAGGGGACGCAGGGCGGCGACTAACGAGCTCTCAGATGTCGCGGAAAGTCTCGACGCGGGCGCCGAGCTTGTTGAGCCGCTCGGCGAGGTCTTCGTAGCCGCGGTTGATGACATAGACATTGCGCAGCACCGAGGTGCCGGGCGCCGCGAGCATGGCGAGCAGGACGACGACCCCGGGGCGCAGCGCAGGCGGGCAGACGACCTCAGCCGCGCGCCACTTCGGCGTCGGGCCCTCGATCATCACGCGATGCGGGTCGAGGAGCTGAACGCGCGCGCCGACCTTGGTCAGTTCGGTGAGATAGATGGCGCGGTTTTCGTAAACCCAGTCGTGGATCATCGTCGTGCCCTCGGCCTTCGCGGCGATGAGCGCGAAGAAGGGCAGGTTGTCGATATTGAGTCCGGGGAAAGGCATCGGGTGGATCTTGTCCGCCGGCGCCTTGAGCGGGCCAGGGATTGTGGTCAGGTCCACGAGACGGGTATGACCGTTAGCCGAGACATACTCCGGGGAGAGGTCGTACTGCATACCCATCGTCTCGAGGGTGGCCAACTCGATCTCGAGGAACTCGATCGGCACCCGGCGGATGGTGATCGCGGAGTCGGTGACGACCGCCGCGGCGAGCAGGCTCATGGCCTCGATCGGGTCTTCGGAGGGCTGGTAATCGACATCGACGTCGATGTGCTCCACGCCGGTGACCGTCAAGGTCGTGGTGCCGATGCCCTCGATGCCGACCCCGAGGCGCTGCAGGAAGAAGCAGAGGTCCTGGACCATGTAGTTGGACGAGGCATTGCGCACGACGGTGACGCCGGGGTGGCGGGCGGCCGCGAGCAGGACATTCTCGGTGACGGTGTCGCCGCGCTCGGTGAGGATGATGGGCTTGCCCGGGCCTTCACCAACACGGACGGATGCCTCATAAAATCCTTGTGTCGCAAGCACATTCAGGCCGAAGTGGCGCAGCGCGATCAGGTGGGGCTCGACGGTGCGGGTGCCGAGATCGCAGCCCCCGGCATACGGCAGCTGGAAGTGGTCGAGCTCGTGGAGCAGCGGGCCGAGGAACATGATGACCGTGCGGGTGCGACGGGCGGCCTCGATGTCGATGGCGTCGAGGTCCAGCGTTGCCGGCGGGATGATTTCGAGGTCGCTGGTGCCGGGCAGCCACCGGGTCTTGACGCCGATGGAGCCGAGGACCTCGATGATCCGGTTGACCTCTTCGATGCGCGCGAGGCTGCGCAAGGTGGTGCGGCCCTTGTTGAGCAGCGCCGCGCAGAGCAGCGCAACGGCGGCATTCTTCGAGGTCTTGACGTCGATCTCGCCCGACAGCTTGCGGCCGCCTTCGACGCGAAGGTGTTGTGGTTGCGAGTGCCCGAGCGAGACGAACTCGCTGTTGAGGGCATCGCCGATGCGGGCGAGCATCTCCAGGCTGAGGTTCTGCCCACCTTGCTCGATACGCGCCACGGCGCTTTGGCTGGTGCCGAGTTGCTCCGCAAGGTCGGTCTGCGTCATCCCCTGGTGACGTCGTGCGTCGCGGATGAGATTGCCGATACGGGCCAAGTAGTCCTCTGACATAAGCCACCATGGTACCTCACATGTGAGATACCCGCGCCCCCGACACGGCGGCGGAGGTCACTTTCCCGCCCATTGCCGGAACGTGACATGTCATGGGAGACAACATGGACATACGCAACGGTAATGATCCGTTGCGTACGTCCATGTTTCGGCAATGGGCGGGAAAGTGGCAGCCCAGCCTTGCCGGCCCTCAGCGGCGGACGTCGGCGGCGCCGGGGGGCAGGAAGCGGGCGCCGTTGACCTTCTCGGAGATGCCCTCGCGGTCGAGCAGCGGGGTGATGCCGCCATTCCAGAACTGGAAGCCGGCGCCGGTGATCAGGGCCAGGTCGATGTCCATCGGCGCCTGGGCGACGCCTTCCTTGAGCATCAGGCCGACCTCCTCGGCGATGGCCGACAGGACTCGGTCCTTGACCTCATCCGCCGTGAGCGCCACCGGATTCTCCGGGGCAATCTGCACGCTGGGGTCGTATGCCGTCTTCTTCGCCTCCACGAGCGCGCGGACGCTGGGGGAGACATAGAAGCGGTCGCCGAAGGCCCGGTGCAGAGTCTCGGAGTTGTGCAGCGCAATCGCCGGACCGACGAGGCCGAGCAGGACGAAGGGCGGCATCGGCGCGAGACCGGCAACGCCCTGATCCGCGACGGCGGACGGCGTCCCCTCGTCCACGATCCGGCTGTAATCGCCCATGAAACGGCCGAGGATCCGGTTGACGATGAAGCTCGCGGAGTCCTTCACGAGGATGGTCGTCTTCTTCAGGCCCTTGCCGACGGCGAAAGCCGTTGCGAGAGCTGCATCATCGGTCTTCTCACCGGGGATGATCTCCAGCAGCGGCATCACGGCCACCGGGTTGAAGAAGTGGAAACCGACGACCCGCTCGGGGTGCTCCAGATCGGCCGCCATCTCGGTCAGCGACAGCGAGGAGGTATTGGAGGCCAGCACGCACTCAGGGGTGACGATCTGCTCCAGCTCGGCGAAGACCCGCTTCTTGACCGACATCTCCTCGAAGACGGCCTCGATGACGAAGTCCGCATCCGCCATACCCGCCTTGTCCGTCGTCCCGGTGACCAGCGCGGTCAGCTTGTTGACCCCGTCCTGGCTCACCCGGCCCTTGGCCTGCAGGTCGGCGATCTGTCCCCGGACGTATGCCAGCCCCTTGTCCACGCGCTCTTGGTCCAGGTCGGTCATGACGACCGGGACCTCGAGACGCTGCGCGAAGAGCAGCGCGAGCTGGCCTGCCATCAGGCCCGCGCCGACGACACCGACCTTGGTGACAGGTCGAGCAAGCGCCTTGTCGGGTGCGCCGGCCGGACGCTTGGCACGCTTCTGAATCAGGTCAAAGGCATACAGACCAGCGCGCAACTGGTCGCCCATGAGCAGATCGGCCAGCGCCTCGTCCTCCCCGGCGAAGCCGTCTTCGCGGGAGGAGGTCCGTGCACCGCGCAGCAACTCCAGCGCGCGATAGGGCGCGGGCGACTTGCCGCCGGTCTTGACGTCGACGAGGGCCTTGGCCATGTCGATCGCCATATTCCAGGCGGCTTCGTCCTTGTCGACGGCGGCGCGCTCGACGGCGGTGGCACCGGTCAGCACCGACGCCGCCCAGCCGAGCGATTCCTCGAGGAAGTCCGCGGGGGCGAACATCGCGTCCGCGATCCCGAGCTTGAAGGCCTGCGGTCCCTTGAGCATCTTGTTCATGTTCAAGGGGTTTTCAATGATGACCTGCAGGGCCGAGCGGATGCCGACGAGATTCGGCAGCAGGTAGCAGCCGCCCCATCCGGGCACCAGGCCAAGGAAGCACTCCGGCAGCGCGAGCGCCGGAACGCCGGCCGAGATCGTGCGGTAATCACACGACAACGCAATCTCGACGCCACCGCCCATCGCCGCGCCATTGATGAAGGCGAAGGTCGGCACCGGCAGGTCCATGATGTCGGCGAAGACGGCGTGCCCGGCCCGCGCGATATCGAGCGCCTGCTGGCGCTCGGTCACGAAGGGCACGCCGGTCAGGTCGGCGCCGACGGCGAAGATGAAGGGCTTGCCGGTGATGCCAACGGCTTGGATCTGACCGGCCTCGGCGCGAGCGCGCAGGGCGGTCACCACCTCGGCGAGGCCGGCGATCGTCGCCGGGCCGAAGGTGTTGGGCTTGGTGTGGTCAAAGCCGTTGTCGAGCGTGATCAGGGCCAGGACCCCGGCGCCGTGCGGCAGGGTGATGTCCTGAACCAGAGCGTTCGTGACGACCTCATCGGGGAAGTCGGCCTTCGCGGCCTCGGTGAGCGTGGCGGTCATACCTCAGCCCTCCTTTCCATAGTCGGCGTGGTGCGGGTTCTCCCAGATGACGGCGCCGCCCATGCCAAGGCCGATGCACATGGCGGTCATGCCGTAACGCACCTGCGGCTGCTCCGCGAACTGCGCCGCGAGCTGGTTCATCAGGCGCACGCCAGAGGAGGCGAGCGGGTGACCGGTGGCGATGGCACCGCCATACGGATTGACCCGCGGGTCGTCGTCGGCGATGCCGAAGTGGTCGAGGAAGGCCAGCACCTGGACGGCGAACGCCTCGTTGAGCTCGAAGAGCCCGATGTCCTCGATGCGCAGCCCGGCCTTGGCCAGCGCCTTCTCGGCGGCGGGCACCGGCCCGATGCCCATAACCTCCGGCTCGACGCCGACGAAGGCGAACTCCACCAGGCGCATCTTGATCGGCAGGCCGAGTTCCTTCGCGGTCGCCTCGGCCGCCAGCACGCATGCGGTGGCGCCGTCATTGAGACCGGCGGCATTGCCGGCGGTCACGCGGCCGTGCGCGCGGAAGGGCGCCTTGAGCGCGCCGAGGTCCTCGATCGTCGTGCCGGGGCGCGGCGGCTCGTCCTGCACCGCCAGGCCATAGCCCTTCGCCGCGCTGCGCGTCGCGACCGAGACGAGGTCGGGTTGGATCTTGCCCTCGGCGTATGCCGCGGCGAGCTTGTCCTGAGAGGCAACGGCATATGCGTCGCTGCGCTCCTTGGTCAGCTGCGGGAAGCGGTCGTGGAGGTTCTCGGCGGTTTTGCCCATGACGAGGGCCGACGGGTCGACGAGCTGCTCGGCGACGATGCGCGGGTTGGGGTCGACGCCCTCGCCCATCGGGTGACGCCCCATGTGCTCCACGCCGCCAGCGATGGCGACATCGATCGCGCCGAAAGCGATCTGACCGGCTGTCGAGGCGACCGCCGTCATCGCGCCGGCGCACATCCGATCGATGGAGTAACCCGGCGTCGACTTGGGCAGGCCAGAGAGCAGCGCAGCGGTGCGACCGAGCGTCAAACCCTGGTCACCGATCTGGGTGGTCGCGGCGATCGCCACCTCCTCCACCTTCTCCGGGGGCAGGTTGGGGTTGCGGCGCATCAACTCGCGGATGCACTTGATGACCAGATCGTCGGCCCGGGTCTCGGCATACAGACCCTTCGGGCCGGCCTTGCCGAACGGGGTCCGGACGCCGTCGACAAAGACGACCTCTCGCAGGCTGCGCGGCATACTGCCTCCTTGCACTGGGTTTCGGCCCGAGCCGGAACCGGCTGGGCGAGGTTGAGGCCAACTCTAACTAAGCGATCGCTTAGCGCGGGCTTCGTCGGTCGTGAGTCGGCTCACGCCGTGGCAACGGCGAACGCCTCGGCGAGCATCGGCGCGACGATCCCGCGCTGCCAGGGGCGCACACCATATGCCGCGAGCCCGGCATCGAACGCCTCGATCGCCGGCGCCCCGGCCGGCGGGGTCCAGATCACCCGGCGGAGTGGCTCGGGAGAGCAGACATTCTCGACGGGGATGGTGTGCTCCTCGGCGAACTGGGTGAGCGCGGCGCGCGTGTGCGTCAGCCGGGCCGCGGCGAGCGGGTTCTTGTCCGGCCACGAGCGCGGGGGTGGCGGACCGTCCGCGGCCTGGCTCACCGGCGGCAGGTCGCGCTCGGGCAGTTTGGCGGCGCGATCGAGCGCGGCGAGCCATTCGCGCTGGTAGCGCTGGATGGAGCGGCCGCCCGGTGGCAGCGTGCCAGGCTCGGTCAGCGCGTGCTGCGCCATCGCGACCAGCAGGGTGTCGGGGATGAGGCGCCCGGTCGCGATATCGCGATCCGCGGCAAGGCGATCACGGGCGTACCAGAGCTCGCGGACCATCGCGACACCGCGGGCGCCTTTGACCTTGTGCAGGCCCGAGGTGCGCCGCCATGGATCGACGCGCGTGTTCGGCGTCCAGGACAACAGGGCGTCGAATTCCTCTCTCGCCCATTCGGATTTGCCGCTCATCGCCAGGTCGACACCCATCAGATTGCGGATCTCGCCCAGCACCTCAACGTCGAGGGCGGCATACCGCAGCCAGGCCGTCGGCAGCGGACGCTGCGACCAGTCGGCCGCCGAGTGTTCCTTGGCGAGAACCAGCCCGAGATAGTGCTCCACGACGGCGGCCAGGCCAACGCGGGGCAGGCCCAGCAGGCGCGCGGCCAGTTCGGTATCGAACAGTTGACGGGGGCGTAGACCCACTTCGGCGAGGCAGGCGAGATCTTGGGTCGCGGCGTGCAAGATCCACTCGGCGCCACCGATGGCCTGATCCAGCGGCGTGAGATCAGGCACCGCGATGGGGTCGACGAGAAAGGACCCGGAGCCATCGCGGCGCAACTGCACGAGATACGCGCGCTGGCTATAGCGGAAACCGGACGCGCGCTCCGCGTCGAGTGAGACCGGGCCCGAGCCCGCGGCAATCCGCTCTGCGGCCTCGTCCAGGGCACGTTCGGAATCAATGACCTCGGGCAGCCCGTCGGCTGGGTGCTCCAGAGGTATGCCGGACGTCTCGGTCATTCGTCGACCTTCAGCGCCGGCGTCCGGGGAACGCGACGACACCTTCCGGGAGTGGGGGCAGGCCGGCGATCGTGCACAGCACATCGCACCACGCGCGCAGGTGCTCGCCCGGGTCGTCGTCGAGGGGGGTCCACGAGGCTCGCACTTCGACTTCCACGGTGGCCGGCCGGTCGCTCATCGAGCCGAAGCTCTCGGAGATGACGCGCGTGACGGTGCCCGCGGCGCCGACATAGTCCAGATCGTGCTCGGCCAAGGCCTCCTCGAGCCAGGTCCAGCCCACTTCACCGAGCAGCGGATCGGCGCCGAACTCCGGCTCCAAGTCGGCGCGCGCGAAGGTGACGGCGCGCCAGGCCCCGCCCCACGGTTCGGGACACGACGGATCGTGCAAGAGGACGAATCGGCCGGAGGCCAACTCTTCCTCGCCCGAGGGATCGGCGAGGACATCCGCGGTCAGGGCCACGGCATACGGAGCAATCCGGCTGGGGGCCGGCACCTCGGTGAGCCGCAGTTCAGGGCGCAAAGCCGCCGCGTGCAGCGACGCAAGCGCGCGGGAGAAGTCCTCGGAGGCGCTTTGGCTGACGGTGCGGGTGGCCACCTGTGCAGCGTATGCGCAGGCAGGGCGCCGCGGCTGGCATTGCCACGTGCTTCGCCGCTCGTGTCCCGGCTTCTAAGGTGTCAAAGTGTTCAGCCTGCTCGCGCTCGCGTCCTCACTCGTCTGGGGGACCTCGGACTTCCTCGCCGGAGTCAAAGCCAAGTCGCTGGCTGCTGCCGCCATCGTCGGCTGGTCGCAGGCTGTGGCGCTCGTGGTGATGACGATCGCGGTGCTCCTGCGCTCGCCGCACTTCGCGGATGGACCGTGGTGGGTATGGTCTGGGGTGGCGGGAATGTCGGGATCGAGCGCCCTGATCTGTTTCTATGCCGCCCTCTCGACCGGGTCGATGGGCGTCGTGGCGCCGATCGCGTCGTTGGGGGTGCTCGTTCCTGTCACGCTCGGGGTGCTGGAAGGGGAGCAGCCCGGGTCGGTGACCTGGCTCGGCATCCTTGTGGCGATCATCGGGGTGCTTCTCGCGTCCGGGCCCGAACTCGACGGGTCGGTCTCGCGGCGTCCGGTGGCGCTCGCGGTGGCGGCCGGGACTGGCTTCGGGGTGACTTTGTACTCGGTCGACCGGGGCAGCGGCTACTCCGTGATCAACACCATGTGGGGTATGCGGTTGACCTCGGTGATCCTGTTCGCGTGCGCCGCCTTGGTGCTCCGGAAGACCGGGGGAGTGGGGCGGGGCGATGCCCCGATGCTCGTCGTCATCGGCCTGGCCGACCTGCTGGCGAATGTGCTCTATGGACTCGCGTCCTCCCGTGGGCTGGTGTCGGTCGCGAGTGTCCTCGGCTCGCTCTATCCGGTGGTTACCTCGGCGCTCGCGTATGTCGTTCTGCACGAACGGCTTCGGCGCGTCCAGGTGGTGGGAGCGGCGACGACGGTCGCGGGGGTGGTGCTGATCGCGGCGGGGTCCGGATGAGCGGACGACATACGATCGCCGCGTGAGTGTCCCCGCTGGCTCCCCGTCCCTGACCGCTGATTCGCCGCTGGTGCGGGCTGCGCGAGGGTTGCCGACTCCGCATACCCCCGTGTGGTTCATGCGGCAGGCGGGGCGCTCGCTGCCGGAATACCGCGCGGTGCGCGAGGGCATCGCGATGCTCGACAGTTGCCGGCGGCCAGACTTGGTCGCGGAGATCACGATGCAACCGGTTCGGCGGCACGGGGTTGACGCGGCAATTTTCTTCTCCGACATCGTGGTTCCGGTCGCGGCGGCGGGGCTGGCCATCGAGATCGTGCCCGGTGTCGGGCCGGTCGTCGCTGAGCCGATCCGGACCTGGGCCGATCTCCACCGACTGCCGGAACTGACTGCTGATGCGATCCCGGACATCGCGGAGTCGGTCGGGTTGCTGGTCGCGGAGTTGGGTTCGACGCCGCTGATCGGTTTTGCTGGGGCGCCCTTCACGCTGGCGAGCTATCTCGTGGAGGGTGGCCCCAGCCGCAACCACCTGAAGACCAAGGCGCTGATGCATGGCGATCCAGACTTGTGGAATGCCTTGTGCGCCAGGCTCGCTCAGATTTCGCGGACCTTCTTGGAGGTCCAGATCCGCGCTGGCGCGAGTGCGGTGCAACTCTTCGACAGCTGGGCTGGGGCGTTGTCGTTGGCGGACTACGAGACCTTCGTGCGCCCGCACTCGGCGTCGGTGTTGAGCGCTGTCGGCGAGTTGGGCGTGCCGCGGATCCACTTCGGGGTCGGGACCGGCGAGTTGCTGTCGTCGATGTCGACGGCGGGAGCTGACGTGATCGGTGTCGACTACCGCGTCGCCTTGCCAGACGCCATCGAGCGCACGGGCAAATCCTTTGCGGTGCAAGGGAATTTGGACCCGGCGCTATTGTTCGCGCCCTGGGAGGCGACCGAGCGGGCGGTCCGGCGGATCCTCGCCGAGGGCCGCGCGGCGCCCGGTCACATCTTCAACCTCGGCCATGGCGTCCTGCCCGAAACCGACCCCGACGTCCTCACCCGCGTGGTCGCGCTCGTGCACGAGGCCTCCGCCGCCTAGCAGGAGGGCCGCGGCTAGGCGCTGGGCTCGGGGGCCGGGTTCGCGGTGGGTGTGCGGCGCTCGCGCAGGAATCGACGGATCAGCAGCCACAGCGGCCAGGCGACCAGCCCCGCGAAAAGCGCGAACGGCAGCAGCGCACCGATCACCGTCATCAACCCGACCAGCGAGCCCACGAAGGCGGTCCACCCAGCGGCCAAGCCGCCGAGGAAGCCCTCCTTCGGGCTGGACAGACCTTCGACAAGTTCCTCCTGCGTTGTGAGGTTGATGGTGACCGGGGATCGTGAGGTCTCGCGGTCGAGTTGCTGCAGGCGCGCCTCGACCGCCTCGAGTTCCGTTTGGCGAGAGGACAGTTCGCGCTCTAGGCGAACGAGTTGCTCCATATCCTTGGTCGAGTCCATCAAGTCCTGGATGCGTGCCACGGACCGCTTCATGGACTCGACGCGGGCCCGGGTGTCGACGAACTCCGCCGTGACGTTCTCGGTCTCGCTGCGCCGGTCGAGCACCTGCCCGATCTTCTGCAGTTCGTCGAGCGTGGCGTCCAATTTGTCGGTCGGCACCGAGATGCTGATTGCCGCATAAGTGTCGGGCGTGACGCCCTCGGCGCCTCCGTCGCGGTAGGAGCCGACATTCTCCGTGAGGATGTAGCCACCGGCGGTCGCATTGATCGCCCGAACCTTGTCCACGGCCTCGTTGATGCTGCGCACCTTCAGCGACAGGGTCGCATTGCGCGCGAGTTTCTGGTCCTCGACGGCCACCGCCACGGGCGCAACCGTCGTGCCCCGCTTCGCGGGATCGACGGCAGCTGATGCTGCGTCCTGCGCCACGTCACCTGCGGAGGCCGACGACGTCGCGGCATACCCGCCCGCTACTGAACTTGTGCTGCCACCGCTGCAGCCGGCCAGGGTCACGGCGCAGGCCGCTGTGACGACGGCGAGGGCGGCTCGCGCGGACGGGGTTCGACGGGTGATGGATGACATGGCCACTCCTTGCGGGCGTCGTCGCGGGCTGGATACGGGCTGCGACGCCCCCTCGGTGGCAGCGGTTCCGGCCGGCCCGCATAGGTTTGCGGGGTGTACCGGATCGTTATCGTCGGCGGCGGCCTTGCCGGCTTGGCTGCCGCCTGGGAGTTGACCTCGACACCTGGAGTCGCGGTCACCGTCCTGGAATCAACCGACCGGGTCGGCGGGAAATTGCGACAGGAGATCATCGGCGGCCACCTCGTCGACGTCGGCGCCGAATCGATGCTCGCCACCCGGCCAGAAGCGCGAGCCCTGATCGCGGAGATCGGCGCGGGCCACCTAATCGTCGCGCCCGCCACGATCGCGGACCGGGCGACCGGTGCGGCGGAGAAGTTCGCGGATGCCGGGCTGGAGTACCGGCACGGCTTCGGTCTCGAGGACCTCGGCCTGGCCTGACCTGGAGCCAGGCACTGGCCTGGACGAGCGGACGCGCTGAGGACCCGACGGTGATCCGTCGGGCCCTCAGCGGTCCTTCGTCCAGGGCCTGGCGGCTCAGTGCCGGTCGGCGAACTCCTTGATCCCGCCGGAGGCCAGACGTGCCCGGTAGTGCGAGAACTCGCGCCGGATCACGTTGCGCAGCAGGTAGAGACCGATGAGGTTGGGGATGCTCATCATGAAGATCATCGAGTCCGAGAAGTCGATGACCGAGCCGAGGCTGGCGACCGAACCCAGGACGGTGAAGCCGAGGAAGATGACCTTGAAGACGTTCTCCGCGAGGGCGTTGTCACCGAACAGGTACCCGGTGGCCTTCATGCCGTAGTACGACCAGCTGATCATGGTCGAGAAGGCGAAGAGCACCACCGCGACCGCGAGGACCTTCGGGAACCACGGCAGGACCGTGGCGAAGGCGTTCGAGGTCAGGGCCACACCGCCGAGTTCGGACGCAGCGGGGTCAAGGTAGGCCTTGGTGATGATGATCGTCAGCGCCGTCATCGTGCAGATGACGATGGTGTCGATGAACGGCTCGAGCAGCGCCACGAAGCCCTCGGTGGCGGGCTCCTTGGTGCGCACCGCGGAGTGGGCGACCGAGGCAGAACCCAGACCGGCCTCGTTGGAGAACGCCGCCCGCTGGAAGCCGACGATGAGGGCACCGATGATGCCTCCCGCCGCGCCCTCGCCGGTGAACGCGCCGTCGAGGATCGCCCCGAAGGCCGCCGGGATCTCCCCGAAGTTGCCGAGGAGGACGATGAGGCACGCGCCGAGGTAGAGGATCGCCATGAACGGCACGATCTTCTCGGTGACCTTGGCGATGCTCTTGATGCCACCGATGATCACCGCGCCGACGGCGGCTGCGAACAGCAGACCCATGATCCACGTGTTGCGACCGAGGAAGCTCTCCTCGCCGCCGACCTGGCTGACGATCTGGGCGGTGGCCTGGTTGGACTGGAACATGTTGCCGCCACCGACCGCGCCACCGATCATGCAGACCGCGAAGAACGCGGCCAGACCCTTGCCCAGACCCGGCTTGCCGAGGTCCTTCACGGCATCCCTCAGGTAGTACATCGGGCCACCGGAGACCGTGCCGTCAGCGTGCTCCTGGCGGTACTTGACGCCGAGCATGCACTCAGCCGCCTTCAGGCTCATGCCGAGGAAACCCGCGACGATCATCCAGAACGTCGCGCCGGGACCGCCGATGGCGATGGCGATGGCGACACCGGCGATGTTGCCGAGACCGACGGTACCCGACACGGCCGTGGCGAGCGCCTGGAAGTGCGACACCTCGCCGGCGTCGTTGGGGTCGGAGTACTTGCCGCGCACGAGGTCGATCGCGTGCTTGAAGCCGCGCACGTTGATGAAGCCGAGCCAGATCGTGAAGAAGATCGCGGCCGTGATGAGCCAGATGACGACGATGCGGATCGTGTACTCACCGTTGGCGGACGGACCGTAGAAGACCAGACCGGTGATCCACCCCGACACCTTGTCGAACAGCGTGGCGTCCGGTGCGAACTCGGGTACCGGGCTCGGGAAGGTGATCGGCTTCGGTGAGAGCGCGAAGATGATGACGTAGAAGGCGGCGACGACCGCGCCGATGATGCCGAGGGTCTTGGTGGCCGATCCCATTTCCGGGGTCTTGCTGTCGCGCATGGTGTTCTCTCCCATCACGGCACCACCGTCACGGGAACGCTGGCGTGCTGAGCCAGGCGGTTGGCCACGCTGCCGAAGACGGCGTCGCGCAGCCCCGAGTCGCCGGTGCGGCCGACGATGATGTGCACGGCGTGGGCCTCCGCGCTGATGTCGAGCAACGTCTCGGACGCCTTGCCGTGGCGCACGATCTCCTCGTGGGGCACCCCGCCCCGCTCGCAGATCTCGACCATCGGCGCGATGACCTGTTCGGTCGCGGCCTCGAGTTCACGCTGCCGTTCACGGTGCCGGTGTTCGTTCTCGCTGGCGGTCTGGAAGGAGAACGGTGTCCAGGGGATCACGTGGACGAGGACGATCTTCCAGTGGTTCTTCTGGGCTCGATCAACGGCGAACTCCACCGCGCGGGTGGAGGCCTCACTGTTGTCGACGCCGACGACGATGGTGTCCATGGGAGGGCCTATCTGTCGGTGCGGACTGGTCAGGTCCAATGCAGGCTAACGCAGTATGACGACGGACACACCTGCTGGCAATTGCGGTTCCGGCCGGCCCGCATAGGTTTGCGGGGTGTACCGGATCGTTATCGTCGGCGGCGGCCTTGCCGGCTTGGCTGCCGCCTGGGAGTTGACCTCGACACCTGGAGTCGCGGTCACCGTCCTGGAATCAACCGACCGGGTCGGCGGGAAATTGCGACAGGAGATCATCGGCGGCCACCTCGTCGACGTCGGCGCCGAATCGATGCTCGCCACCCGGCCAGAAGCGCGAGCCCTGATCGCGGAGATCGGCGCGGGCCACCTGATCGTCGCGCCCGCCACGACCGCGGCCTGCGTATGGTCGCGCGGTGCCCTCCACCCGATGCCGCCGCGATCGCTCATGGGCATCCCACGTCAACCCGCCGAGGCCGCCGGCATCCTCTCGCCGGACGAAGTGGCGCAGGTGGCGGCATACCAGCCCCTCCCGCCGCTGACTGGCGACACGAGCGTGGGTGACTATCTCGCTGCCGCCTTCGGTCCGGCCCTCGTGGATCGGCTCGTCGAGCCGTTGCTGGGCGGGGTGTATGCCGGCCAGTCGCGCCAACTCTCCCTCGCCGCTGCCCTCCCCACCATCTTCGCGAAAGCCGTTGCCGGAGAGTCGATTTTGCCCCCCGCAGAGGGGGCGCAGCCGCCCGTTGGCTCGCCATTCCTCGGCCTGACCGGTGGCGTTGGAACCCTGCCCACGCTGCTTGCGGACGCCATTCGAGAGCGCGAGGGAGTCATCAGAACAGGTGTCACCGTTCGCGCGCTCGGCCGCATCGCGGCCGGATGGCGCCTGACCTGTGGCCCGGTGCCCGAGCCCGAGGTGATCGAGGCCGATGCGATCCTCATCGCGACGCCGCCGCCGTCGGCCCGCCGACTGCTCGCTCCGCACGCTCCCGACGCGGCGCAGGTGCTCGCCGGGATCGGCCTCACGTCAATGGCGGTCGCGACTTTCGCCGTGCGCTCCGACGAGTGGCCTCCCGCGCCCGGCTCCGGCTTCCTGGTGCCGCCCATCGAGGGGCGCGCGATCAAGGCCAGCACCTTCAGCAGCGCGAAGTGGGGGTGGCTCGCCGAGACCATCCCTGACCTCACC
Organism: Nostocoides veronense; assembly: GCF_039531185.1. Classification (NCBI taxonomy): domain Bacteria; kingdom Bacillati; phylum Actinomycetota; class Actinomycetes; order Micrococcales; family Intrasporangiaceae; genus Nostocoides; species Nostocoides veronense. The sequence goes on along the minus strand of NZ_BAAAPO010000022.1, from coordinate 1,251 downwards.
TATGTGCGCGCATCGCTGGGGCGCGCGGGCGAGGAGGCAATGCTGCAGCGATCGGATCGCGAGTTGCTCGATTTCGCGTGGCGTGATCTCGGCGACATCCTCGGTGCCGATCTGCCGAGCCCGATCGCCACTCATGTCCAGCGGTGGGGCGGCGGACTGCCACAGTATGCCGTGGGTCATCTCGACCGAATCGCCCTGCTGCGCAAAGAGATCGACGAGCTGCCCGGGGTGGAGGTGGCGGGGGCGGCATACGAAGGGGTCGGCATACCCGCGGTGATCGGGGGTGCGCGGGCCGCTGCCCAGCGCCTGCTCGGCGCCGCCGGGTTGAGAGACTGAGGCCATGACCCGCCCCATCCCCGCCAAACCCACGCCCGCGCGCATGCGCGAGATCAACGACACGATCCGCTACGCGATGTGGTCGGTCTTTGCGGTCGAGACCCGGCTCGGGGAGGCCGACCGGGCGGCATACGCCGACGAGGTGGAGGCGCTCTTCGCGGCCCTCGCAGCCGAGGGGGTGGTCGTGCGGGGCGTGTATGACGTGGCTGGCCTGCGCGCGGACGCCGACCTGATGATCTGGTGGCATGCGGAGCAGCCGGAGGCGCTGCAATCGGCATACCAGCGCTTCCTGCGCACGGGGCTCGGCGGCCACCTGAAGCCGGTGTGGTCGCAGCTCGCACTGCACCGGCCGGCGGAGTTCAACAAGAGCCACATCCCGGCCTTCCTCGCCGACGAGAATGCTCGGGCGTATGTCTGTGTCTATCCGTTCGTGCGGTCCTACGACTGGTACGTCCTTGAGGATGGCGAGCGCCGCGACATGTTGCGCGAACACGGGCAGATGGCCCGCGACTATCCCGATGTGCGCGCCAACACGATCTCGTCCTTCGCGCTGGGAGACTACGAGTGGATCCTGGCCTTCGAGGCCGATGATTTGCACCGCATCGTCGACCTGATGCGCGAGCTGCGTGCCTCCCGCGCCCGTCTCCACGTGCGCGAGGAAACCCCCTTCTACACCGGCCCCCGCGTCACCCTCCCCGCCGCCGTGGCCGCGCTGCGGTAGTTGCTCATTTCTCTCCGGATGCCGAAAGTGTGCGGTTGACCCTGCTTTAGAGCAGGGGGTAAGCGCAGACTTCCCGGGGTTAGGCGAGGCGGCACCTGCGTTTTCCCCAGGCCCTGGCGCCCAAAACGGCTCTTCTAACTTGAGCGGGCACGCCGGGCGTTCGCGGTGACGCGGAAGGGCCCGTGACCTCGGTG
>NZ_BAAAPO010000021.1:160703-185387 GCF_039531185.1 Nostocoides veronense | reverse complement strand
TCACCGAGGTCACGGGCCCTACCGCGTCACCACGCAGGGCACCCGTGCCCGGTCAAGTTCGAAGAGCCAGGAACGAGCGAGCGCAGCGACGAATCTCCTGCCCCGAGGGCTTCACCCAGGAAGGGCAGCGGGCGCCAAGCGAGCCACTACTGGCCCTTGCCGTGGCACATCTTGTACTTCTTGCCGGACAGGCAGGGGCAGGGCTCGTTGCGGCGGGCGACGGCCAGTTGATCGGCCGTGAGGGGGCGGGACTCGGGGTCGGACGAGCCTTCGTCGTGTTCCTCGACGCCGCCATCGGCGCTCGGGGCGGAGTAGTGCAGGCGGCTCGGCCGCTGCGGCTCGTCCAAGCCCTTGGCGTGGATCTCCGGACGCGCCTGGTCTTGCGGCGTCTCGGGCCCATCCGCCACGGCGGTTGCTGCACTGGCCGGTGCGTCCTGCTCGCCGGCCGCGTCCATGCCGCGAAGCATGTCGCCGATCGCGACCGGCTGGAGGGCGGGGGCTGGCTCCTCGACCTGGACCTCGGCATTGAAGAGGAAGCCGACGACCTCTTCCTTGATCGCCTCGTTCATGGCCTCGAAGAGGTTGAAGCCTTCGCGCTGGTACTCCACGAGCGGGTCGCGCTGGGCCATCGCGCGTAGGCCGATGCCCTCCTTGAGGTAGTCCATTTCGTAGAGGTGCTCGCGCCACTTGCGGTCCAGGACCGAAAGGATGACGCGGCGCTCCAACTCGCGCGTGACGCCCTCGCCGAGGGTGGCCTCGCGGGCGTCATACGCGTGGTGCACATCGGAGACCAGCTCTTCGCGCAATAGCTCCGAGGTCAGGCCGGACTTGGACCCGACAGCCGTCTCGAGTTCCTCCGGCGTGACGCCGACCGGATAGAGCGCCTTCAACGCAGCCCACAGCTTGTCCAGATCCCAGTCCTCGGGGAAGCCCTCGAAAGTCTCGGTCGCGACATACCCATCAACGACATCGGTCATGAAGGTGCGGACCTGGTCTTCGAGGTTCTCGCCTTCCAGGACCCGGCGGCGCTCGTCATAGACCACCTGGCGCTGCCGGTTCAGGACATCGTCATACTTCAGGACGTTCTTGCGGATCTCGTAGTTCTGACCCTCGAGTTGGCTCTGCGCGGACTCGATGGAGCGCGACAGCAGCTTGCCCTCGATGGGGGTGTCATCGTCCATGCCGGTGCTCGTCATGACGCGATCGACGAAGCCGGCATTGAACAGGCGCATCAGGTTGTCCTGCAGAGAGAGGTAGAAACGCGACTCCCCCGGGTCGCCCTGACGACCGGACCGGCCCCGCAACTGGTTGTCGATGCGGCGCGACTCGTGGCGCTCGGTGCCGAGGACATAGAGCCCACCGAGTTCGGTGACCTCGTCATGCTCCTGCTCCACTTGGCGCTCGGCAGCAGCAAGCGCCTCGTCCCAGGCTGCTTCATACTCCTGCGGCGTCTCCTCCGGGTCGAGACCGCGCTGCTTCAGCGTCGCGACGGCGCGGAACTCGGGGTTGCCGCCGAGCATGATGTCGGTGCCTCGACCGGCCATATTGGTCGCGACGGTGACGGCGCCCTTGCGGCCCGCCTCGGCGACGATCGACGCCTCCCGCTCGTGGTGCTTGGCGTTGAGCACCTCGTGCGGGATTCCCTTGCGGCGCAACTGATCCGAGAGATATTCCGACTTCTCAACCGACACCGTGCCGACGAGGACGGGTTGGCCCTTGGCGTTGCGCGCGGCGATATCGTCGACGACCGCGCGGTACTTCGCCTCCTCAGTGCGATAGACGAGGTCGGCCTGGTCCTGGCGGATCATCGGCATATTGGTCGGAATCGGGACGACTCCGAGCTTGTAGATCGAGTGCAACTCGGCCGCCTCGGTCTGGGCGGTGCCGGTCATGCCCGAGAGCTTGTCGTACATGCGGAAGTAGTTCTGCAAGGTGATCGTCGCGAGGGTCTGGTTCTCGTTCTTGATCTCCACACCCTCCTTGGCCTCGATCGCCTGGTGCATGCCGTCGTTGTAACGGCGACCCGCGAGGATGCGGCCGGTGTGCTCGTCGACAATCATGACCTCGCCATTGATGACGACATAGTCCTTGTCGCGGTGGAAGAGCTCCTTGGCCTTGATCGCGTTGTTGAGATAGCCAATGAGCGGGGTGTTGACCGACTCATAGAGGTTGTCGATGCCGAGATAGTCCTCGACCTTGTCGATACCGGCCTCGAGAACGCCGACGGTTTTCTTCTTCTCGTCGACTTCGTAATCGCCCATGCCCGACTCGAATTCGCCGCGGCGCAGGCGGGTGACCATTTTGGCGAACTCCGAATACCACTTCGTCGGCTGATCCGCCGGGCCGGAGATGATCAGTGGGGTCCGCGCCTCGTCGATGAGGATCGAGTCGACCTCGTCGACGATGCAGAAGTAGTGGCCGCGCTGCACCAATTCCTCGGTGCTCCACGCCATATTGTCGCGGAGATAGTCGAAGCCGAACTCGTTGTTGGTGCCATAGGTGATGTCCTTGGCATACTCCGCGCGCCGCTGCTCCGGCGTCATGTGCGACAGGATGCAGCCGGTCTCCAGGCCGAGGGCGCGGTGAACGCGGCCCATCAGCTCCGATTGGTACTCCGCGAGGTAGTCGTTGACGGTGATGACATGCACGCCGCGGCCGGTCAAGGCGTTGAGGTATGACGGCAGGGTCGCCACCAGCGTCTTGCCCTCACCGGTCTTCATCTCGGCGACATTGCCCTGATGCAGCGCGGCGCCACCCATGAGCTGGACGTCGAAGTGTCGCTTGCCGAGGGTGCGCTTGCTGGCCTCGCGCACGGCCGCGAAGGCCTCCGGCAGGAGGTCATCGAGGGTCGCACCATCGGCGAGGCGGGCCTTGAACTTGGCCGTCTCCTCCCGCAGTTCGGCGTCGGTCAGCTTCTCGAAGTCCTCCTCGATGGCATTGACCTGCGCGGCAATGGACTCCAGCCGCTTGACGACCCGGCCCTCGCCGGCCCGCAGCAGCTTCTCCATGAACTTGGGCACGCGAACTCTCCTGACGTCGACCCGTGGAACCTGCCTAGCGTAATCGAGGCTCCGCCTCTGCCCCCAACGCCGCATCCTCGCCGGGGGTTCCCCGGTATGCCGGGTGGTCCCGGCATGGGTGAGGAAACTCGGGGGCGGGGACGGGCGGCATACGCAAGGATCGGCGGTATGCCGTTCCCCGACTGCGTTCCTGAACTCACCGACGGCGTGGTGGGGCTGCGCGCCCACCAGCCGCAGGACGATCCGCGGATCGTCGAGCAGTCGACCGACCCGGACTCGATGCGGTGGACGACGGTGCCGCGGCCCTACGGCCTCGCGGACGCGGCGAGCTTCCGCGATCTGATCGAGCGCGAATGGAACACCCCGGGCGCGCAGCGGCACTGGGTCATCACGGACGCCCAGGACCCCGACGGGCGCTATCTCGGCACCATCGACCTGCGCGCCGGGAAGTCCGGGATGGCCGAGGTCGGCTTCGGCCTGCACCCGGAGGGTCGCGGGCGAGGGTTGATGGCGGCCGCACTCCGGCTCGTCGCCGCCCACTTCTTCAACGACCTCGGCGGGCAACGCCTCTACTGGTGGGCCAGCCGCGGCAATTTCGCCTCGTGGCGAGTCGCCTGGGCCTGCGGTTTCACCTTCCATGCGACTCTCCCGGCGCGCCTGCAGCCGGCGCAGCCTGCTGCGCGGCCCGAAGATGGCTGGGTTGCCAGCCTCGGGCCGCACGACGACCGGACGATCCCGGCCGCTCCGTGGCGCGTAGCTGTCGAGTTGGCGGGCGACGGCATACGGCTGCGGCCGTGGCGCGACGAGGACGTCTCGGCCATCGAACCGTGGTCAGGCGGGGGCCACTTCATGCCGCCCGGCGCGGAGCCGACAGTTGCCGGCTTCGGCGAGTGGCTGCTTCGGCGCCGGGAACGGATGTCACGCGGCGAATCGACGCACTGGTGCATCGCCGACGCCGCGACCGACCGCGCCCTCGGTGATGCCGTCCTCATCGACCGCGACCAGGAAGAGGGCAGCGCCGAACTCGGCTATCTGCTGCTGCCATCCGCCCGAGGACGCGGCGCCGCGAGCATCTCGGCGAGGCTGATGATCGAGCACGCCTTCGCCGCGGCCGAAGATGGCGGACGCGGGCTGCGCCGGCTCACTGCCCTGACGGTCGGCGACAACGCTCCAAGCGCCGCCGTCTTGACCCGGACCGGCTTCACCGAATGGGGCCGCGAACCGCAGTTCTGCGCCCGGGAGGATGGCACCTATGACGAGGCGCGCCACTGGGTCTTGCTCAGGCCGTGACCCGATCCAGACCGAGCCAGCCCGCCATCAGGGCTAGTTCGGCGTCGAGTTCGGCGCGGTCCTGCGTGCCGCCGCGCCCGGGCTCCCACGTCAGGCGTTGGATCCGCAAGGCACCAGCGCCTCGATCAGCTTTCAGGTCAACGCGACCGATCAGGTCCTCGCCGAGCAGGAACGGCAGGACGTAGTAGCCGTGCACTCGCTTCGGCGCGGGCACATAGATCTCCAGGCGATAGTCGAAACCCCAGATCGCCGCGACCCGATCGCGCGTCCAGATCAGGGAGTCAAAGGGGCTGAGCAGCGCCCGCGCCTCGACGCGTCGGGGCCGGCGCGCGTCGCGGTGCAGATATGCCGGACGTCGCCACCCGTCGATGGCGGCCTCGAGCAGCACCCCTTGTGCCACTAGGGATTCCACCGCCCGCTGAGCAGGCGCGGGCCCGATCCGGAAGTAGTCGCGCAGACATTGCACGGTCCCCACCCCGTGGGCGCGGGCAGCGATCTCGACGAGCCTTTCGTATGCCGTCTCCTCCCCCGCCCGCAGGGCCGGATCTACCGCCGCCGCCCGCGCGGCGGGCGGGAAGACACGGTGGAGGGCGTCATACCGACGCTCGAATTGCGGTGTGCGACCTGCGGATCCGATCTGGCCAGCCCAGAACAAGAACTCCAGGGCTGCTTTGACCAGTGACCAGTTCCAGCCCCAGTCCTCGCGGGAGCGCGGCACGTCGTGGGCGAGTGCCGCCTCGATCTGACGGCTCGTCATCGGGCCCTTGCGGGCGACCTCCGCCAGGACGGCGGCTACCAGGTCCGGGTGTTCTCGCTCGACGCGCTGCACCCCGCCCCACATGGCGTGGTTGTTCCGCATGCGGAAGTTCAGCAGGGGCCAGGTGGCGGGCGGGATGAGCGAGGCTTCATGGGCCCAGTACTCCACCACCCGGCGCGGAGCTTGGTCGCGCGCGCGGTCGAGCAACCGCACGTCATACGCCCCGAGCCGGGAGAAGAAGGGCAGGTACTGACTGCGGGTCAAGACATTGACGCTATCGATCTGGACGATGCCGACCGTGTCAATGACCCGCTGAAGGTCGCGCATCGTGACCGGCCCGGCGGATCGCGGGCGCCCAAAACCTTGGGCGGACAAGGCGATTCGCCGGGCCTGGGCACGGCTGAGGGGGATCGTCAGGAGGCGGCCTCGGCCGGCGTGCCGTCGACATCGAGGTGGATGACGCCATAAGCCCACCCACGACGCCGATAAACGACGGACGGCTTGTCGGTGTCGCTGTCGTGGAAGAGGTAGAAGTCGTGACCGACGAGTTCCATCTCGGCGAGCGCTTCGCCGAGAGTCATGGGTCGGCTGGAGTGCACCTTTTCGCGGACCTCGATCGGCGAGTCGCCGACGGCCCCGAAGAGGTCAGGCTCGTCCGCGCTGTCCTCGGGGTCCGGCGTCTGCGCGTCGACGGGGGCCGGCATCGCCTCGATGGGCGCGGCATCCACGCGCCCGCCGCGGGTTCGGGCCACCCGGCGCCGGTCGTTGGAGCGACGCAGTCGCTCAATGAGTTTGTCCATCGCCATCTCGAAGGCGGCATAGCGGTCTTCGTGGGCGGCTTCTGCCCGGACCACGGGTCCGCGAATATGGCAGGTGATCTCTACGCGCTCTGAGGCCTTGGCCTTCCCGCGCTTGGGCTCGTGACTGACAAGCACCTCGGTCCGCAGCGCGCGGGGAGCAAGTTGCTCGACCCGGGCCATGCGCTCCGCGACGTGCTCGCGGAATCGATCGCTGACGTTCTGATGACGGCCGGAAATGACGACATCCATGAAGTTCTCCTCGAACCGGTTTCGATGCGCGCTCCCGATCGATGATGATCGGCGCGTGCGCGAAGGGCGTTGCGGTAGCTAGATTTTCAAGACCCGACCGATCGCCTCACCCCCAGATCCCCCGTAGCGGGATGTGGATATGGCCTCCATGGCATGACGCTAGCCCAACTGCCTGGGAAATGGCAGGGACTCCGCCATCACAGTTCTCGCGGCGCTCGCCACAACCACGCGCCCGACAACGACTCCACCCGCTGATCGCACGGCGCGTTGGGCCTCGGCCATCGACGCTCCGGTCGTCATGATGTCGTCGGCGAGCACCACCTGCTGCCCCTTGAGCAGCCGCGCATCTCCCGCCATCGCGTCGGCGATATTGCTCATGCGTTCCGCGCTGCGCAGGCCGACCGCATCGCGCACCCGGCGCCGCATCCGCAGGCCCCGCACGGTACTCAGCCCGACCCGCCCGGCCGCATCCGCCACGAGCGCCTCCACCGGCCGATCCCCCCGAAACCGATTGGCGCGAACCGAACTCGGGAGCGGAACGACGATGGACCCAGCCGGCACGCCGCGCACGAGGATCAGCGCGGTCAGCGACTGCTCGAGCAGGGCGCTCAACCATGGCAGTAGGTCGCGCCGGCCATCGTCCTTATAGGCGCGCAAAACGGTGGTGAGGGTTCCTTCGTAGGCCGCTGCCGCCCAGACCGACTGCAGTCGCAAGGGCGGCGGGTAGGGCAGCGCGGGCACCGGTCCACCGTCGAAGCAGGCGCCGATCAGGTTGTCGACACACTCGGGGCACAGGCTCTGCGACGGCCCGGCGCAGCCCGCACAGGCGCGCGGCAAAACCAGGTCGACCAGACCCGATAGGTCAATGCGTCGGCGCCGGTCCGTCCGCGGGAGCGAGCCGGTCGCGGCGACATCGCTCTGGCTTTCGAGCGCCGGCCCAGCGCGGCGAGCGGATCGGGCGAGGCGAGGGGGCGGCATACGCCCAAATCTGGCAGGAGGCGCGACCAGCCGCTAGGGCATCCAAACGGGGCTGTGGACAACCCGGCGCGTCAGCGGCCCGCGACGACGATGTCTTCGCCCACACCGACGCGCTGCCAGGTGCCGCCGGCGCGCAGGAAGACTCCATCGGGCGCCGTGACGACCAGCCGCCGCTCTCCGCCGAGCGTCGAGATGTGTCGGGCGTCGGCGACTTCGGGCAAGGCCTGGACCTGCTGCCCGAGCGTGACGAGTTGCGGCACGACCGGATCTTTCGCGGTGGTCGCGGCGAGCACGGCCAGCTCCGTGCTGTCGATCCACACGACATCCCTGATCCGCTGCAGGCTCGGCGCCAACCGAATCGGCATGGCGGACAGGCCAGTTGGAGCACCGGCCTCGTCGCGCACCACCCCAACGACGTCGAGGCGCACATGAGCGTCTTCGGCATCAGTGGACACGACGGCGGCCCGTGCCCCGTCGGCGGAGATGGCGACCGCCACCGGACGCCGGTCCGCCAGCCAGGGCACGGAGATGCGCCGTGCCTGTCCCCCAGCAGCGGTGGGCGGCCAAACGCCGGTGTCGACGGCCCAAATCGCCCCGGTCTCTGCCTTCTCCCCGGCGCGGCCCCCGACAAAGAGCCAGCCGCGCTGGTCGTATGCCGGCCCGGTCAGGTGGGTACCGAAGTTGGGGACACTGGCCACCTCGCTAGCGCGAAAGCGCGCCAACTCGCCTTGAGCGACCGCGGCGAGTTCTTTGCCGGTGGCGGCTAGGGCGAGGTCGGTGAACTGCTCGGTGATCGGCGGGAACACGGGCGATTGCTCCACGACGAGGTCTAGGCCGGGTTGACCGAAGCGTGCTGGATCGACGCTGTAAACGCCCTGCCCGACCCGCAGCAAGGGCTGGGTGACAATCGGATCGACGCTCTCGCGAAAGCCCAGCTCCGAGGACCGGGCAACGGGCGGAGAGACCCCGTCGACGTCGAGCGCCGCACCCTCGACGGTGACATCCACGGCCGAGACATTGGGGGCGGCAGTCAAGGTGGCGACCAATTGGCCCCACATGCCCCGTCGCGCCCGCGGGTCGGGGCTGACGCGGGCCGCGGCAAAGTCGACGCTGGCCACCCCGGCACGCACCGGAACGGCGTCGACGACCAGGTGCAGGTTCGCGAGATCGGTGCGCACAGCCCCGACCAGATAGGACGGAATGGGGCCAAGTTGCGCCCGTGTCAGGCGCGAGGCGAGTTGGTCGCTGACGAACCAGCGCACATCCGGGATGAGCACATCGGGGTCGGCAAGCGAGGCATAGTGCAGCGGCACCGCCGACATCAGCTGGTTGAAGGCGCCACGAGAAAGCCAGCGGCCGACCCCTTCCGGCAGCGAACTGATGCGCCACTGCCCACCCTCGGAGGTCACCTCCAGCCGCAGCGTGGACGTCTTGCCCACGGTGGCCGGGACATAGCGACCATCGTCGCCGACCTGACCGAGCAGGGTCGAGGTCAACTCGAAGACTCCGGGCTTGACCTGGCGCAATTCGCCATCGGTGGTGCTCACGACATCGATGCGGGCGTCGGGATTCCACGAGGCCGCCAGGGTGCGGGTGAGGTAGCTGCGGGCCACGGTGATGCCCTCGCCCGAGGAGGCATTGGCCCGGACGAAGCCACGGATGATTGCCTCCGCCGTGGAGTTCTCTTGCGGTCCGGGCGGCACATAGACCACGCGGTCCTGGCTGTCGGCACCGACGGTCAGGCCCGGGCTGATCGCGGGATCGGGATGCAGTCCGACGCAGCCGCCCAGCGCGAGGGAGCCGCCAGCCATAAGTGCCGCCCAGCGCCGGCGGCTCACGGCTGCTCCACCAAGCGAACCGGCCGCAACCGGGTCGTCGCGTCGGCATCGGCCGGGGGGCGCGGGGCGAGCGGGAGCGGGGACTCCGCGATCGGGATACCCGCGCTGCGCGGAAGGGTGAGGCGGAAGACCGAGCCCTTGCCCGGCTCGCCCCAGGCCTGCAACCAGCCATCGTGCAGTCGGGCATCTTCGAGCGAGATGGCCAGGCCAAGACCCGTGCCGCCGGTGGTGCGGGCGCGGGCGGGATCGGCCCGCCAGAAGCGGTTGAAAACCAGCGCCGACTCGCCGGGTCGCAGGCCGACGCCTTGGTCGCGAACGGCGATCGCGGCCGCGCTCTCGTTGGCGGCGACGCTGACCACGACCGGTCGGCCTTCGCCGTGTTCGATGGCATTGACGACGAGATTTCGCACGATGCGCTCGACGCGGCGCGCGTCCGCCTCGGCGGTGACGCCTTCGGCCGGGGCCTCGACGCTCACCTCGCTGCCCCTTCGCTGCGCGAGGCTCTCGACGCCGGTCACAACTCGCGTCGCGAGGGCCGCGAGATCGACCTGGTCAACTTCAAGGGACATGGCGCCAGCGTCATACCGGCTGATCTCGAGCAGGTCGGCGAGCAGCGCCTCGAAGCGGTCCAGTTGATCGTGCAGCAATTCGACGCTGCGACCGAGCGAGGGGGCGAGGTCGGCGCGCTGGTCATACATCAGATCCGCCGCCATGCGGATTGTTGTCAGCGGCGTGCGCAGTTCATGGGAGACATCGGAGACGAAAACCTGCTGGACGCGGGAGAGATCCTCCAACTGCCGAATCTGGCTCTGCAAGTGATCGGCCATGTCGTTGAACGACTTGCCCAGCAGGGCGAGGTCGTCGGCGCCGCGCGCGCTCATCCGCTCGTTGAGGTGCCCGGCGGCCAGGCGCTCCGCGACACCCGCGGCGCGCCGCACCGGACTGACGACTTGCCGGGTGACCAGCCACGAGAGGGCGCCGAGCAGCGAGACGAGGAGCAGGCCGCCGATGACGAACAAGCGCTGGACCAAGTCCAAGGTGGCCTGTTCACGATCGAGCGGATAGATGAAGTACAAGTCGTAGGGCCCCGCTGTCGACGCCTGTACCTGGGAGCCGATGACGACGGCGGGCAGGTCGGGCCGCGTCCAGGAAGCCGAGGATGGCTCGGTCACCAGGGTCGATCGCTGCAACTGGATGATCGTTACCTGTTGGCGATCCGGATCGGCGCGCACTGCTTCCTTCAGGGCGGTCGGCACCGGAGAGGTGCGCAAGCCGCCGGTCAGCACGGTGTCGAGCCGGATGGCCGCGGTGTTGTCCAGGGCCCGGGTGAAGACGACATAGCGGGTCGTGTCGGTCGGCGGTGGAGCCAGTGCGACGACCGCGCCGACGGCGACGTTATTGAACTCCGCCGTGTCCGCTCCCGCTGAGGTGGAGTCGAAGGTTGACTGGGCGCGCGCTGCGAGCACCTGCGCCTCCGCGCGCGCCGTGCGCACCCGGTCATCGGTCAGGCCGTCGGCGAGTTGTTGGAAGAGGTAGGCCCCGAGGATCGTGATCGCGACCATGCCGAGGACCACGGTGGAGGTGACGACCCGCAACTGCAGGGATCGTCGCCACGGCCGGATGATCCGGCTCAGCACACCCGCCACCGCCTCGGCAGGCTCAAGCGCCGGTGCCGGCCTTGTAGCCGACGCCGCGGACCGTCACCACGATCTTGGGGTCCTCGGGGTCGTGCTCGATCTTGCTGCGCAACCGTTGGACGTGAACGTTGACCAGGCGCGTGTCACCGGCGTGGCGATAACCCCAGACTTGCTCGAGCAAGACTTCGCGGGTGTAGACCTGCCACGGCTTGCGTGCCAGCGCCACGAGCAGGTCGAACTCCAAGGGCGTCAGGGGTATGGACGTGCCATCGCGCGTCACCGAGTGGCCCGCCACATCGATGGCCAGGTCGCCGATCTCGAGGCGCTCCGGCTCGTTCTCATCGCCACGGCGCAGCCGCGCGCGAACCCGGGCGATCAGCTCGGCGGGTTTGAAGGGCTTGACGACATAGTCGTCCGCCCCGGACTCCAGGCCGACGACGACATCGACGGTGTCGGTGCGTGCGGTGAGCATAACGATCGGGACCCCGGACTCGGCCCGAATCCGCTTGCACACCGAGATCCCGTCCAGCCCCGGCAGCATGACGTCGAGCAGGATCAAATCGGGCCGGTGGTCGCGGAACGCCGGCACTGCGGCCGCCCCGTCCGCGATATGGATGACATCGAGGCCTTCGCCTCGCAGGACGATCCCCAGCATCTCCGCCAGGGCCAGGTCGTCATCGACGATCAGGACTCGACCCTTCACACGCAAACCCTTCTGTTCCCCGGACTCCGGACGTTCCCCGGATAACGATTCGAACAATCATCACACGGGCGGCCGACAATCGGCTCGCACCCCGCCCCGTGCGGCGGGTCGGGGAGCGAGCCGGTCGGCAAACTCACGGGATGTGGGCCCCGTTGCTCAAGGGTCCGACGGGGCCCCCGCAAAGTACCGGAGCAGGGTCCCTCGCCCCGCGTGGGCGCTTGCGAGCGAGGAAACTTCGTGGGGTGTCGTTAGTAGCGGTAGTGCTCCGGCTTGAACGGGCCGGCGACATCGACCCCGAGGTACTCGGCCTGGTCCTTGCGCAACTCGGTCAGCTCGGCGCCGAGGGCGTCGAGGTGCAGGCGCGCAACCTTCTCATCCAGGTGCTTGGGCAAGGTGGTGACGGTTGGCTTGCCGTGCTCATCGACATACGCATCGGGGTGGGCGAAGAGCTCCATCTGCGCGATCGTCTGGTTGGAGAAGGAGTTCGACATCACGAAGCTCGGGTGGCCGGTGGCATTGCCGAGGTTCATCAAACGGCCCTCGGACAGAACGATGATCGAGGTGCCGTCCGCGAAGGTCCACTCGTGAACCTGCGGCTTGATCTCGGTCTTGGTGATGCCATCGACGCGGCCGAGACCGGCCATGTCGATCTCGTTGTCGAAGTGGCCGATGTTCGCGACGATGGCCTTGTTCTTCATCGCCTGCATGTGCTCCGCGGTGACGACATCGAAGCAGCCAGTGGCCGTGATGACGATATCCGCCTGGCCGATGACGTCATCCATCCGCGCGACCTGGTAGCCGTCCATCGCGGCCTGCAGCGCGCAGATCGGGTCGATCTCGGTGACGATGACGCGGGCGCCCTGGCCGCGCAGCGACTCGGCGCAGCCCTTGCCCACATCGCCATAGCCAGCGACGACGGCGACCTTGCCGCCGATGAGGACATCGGTGGCGCGGTTGAGGCCGTCGATGAGCGAGTGGCGGCAGCCGTACTTGTTGTCGAACTTGGACTTGGTGACCGAGTCGTTGACATTGATCGCCGGGAAGAGCAGTTCGCCGGCCTCGGCGAGCTGGTAGAGGCGGTGCACGCCGGTCGTCGTCTCCTCCGTGACGCCCTTGATGCCCTCGCTGATCCGCGTCCACTTCTGCGGGTCCTGCGCCAGGGTCGTGCGCACGAGCGCCTTGAAGACGCCGAACTCCTCGGAGTCCTGCTCGTCGGTCGGCGGAACCTGACCGGCGGCCTCCCACTCGCGGCCCTTGTGGACCAGCATCGTGGCGTCGCCGCCATCGTCGAGGATCATGTTGGGGCCCTCGGCGCCGGGCCAGGTGAGGATCGCGTCCGTGCACTCCCAGTATTCCGGCAGGCTCTCGCCCTTCCACGCGAAGACCGGGACGCCCTGCGGATTCTCGATGGTGCCAGCGGGGCCGACGACGACGGCAGCGGCTGCCTCGTCCTGCGTGGAGAAGATATTGCAGCTCGCCCACCGGACCTGCGCGCCGAGCGCGACAAGCGTCTCGATGAGGACCGCGGTCTGAACCGTCATATGCAGCGAGCCGGCGATGCGGGCGCCCTTGAGTGGCTGCGCGGCGCCATATTCGGCGCGCAGCGCCATCAGGCCGGGCATCTCGTGTTCGGCCAGGCGGATCTGGTGGCGGCCGGCCTCGGCCAGGGCGAGGTCTTTAACCTGGAAGTCGAAGGACATGTGGGTGCCTTTGGTGTCGGGGTATGCGGTGTGGGTGCGCGCGGCGCTCCGTGCGGTGTGCTCTCGCCCTGGGGCGAGCCGGTTGCCGACGGATTGCTATGCCGTGCCACCGGCGCCGCCGCTCTCGGCGCGCGGGTCATCACCCACGCCGGACACCCGCCATTCTATCGGCCCCACCAGCCACCGCCGCCCCGTTCCCGTCCCACCCGTCACTCATTTTTCTCCGGATGCCGGAAGTGTGCGCTTCGGGCTGCTACTTAGCTGGGTGGAAGCGCAGACTTCCCCGGGTCAAGGCCGGGGCGAGTGTCAGCGGCCAGGCGCGAATCAAGGCAGAATCGCGGCGCATAGCCGAGGCGACGACGTCGACCGATCAACCCGTCAGGTCGCGCAGGTCGGCCAGCGCCGGGACGGTCGCGGGGTCAAGCCCGTGCGCCAGCGCGAGATAGGTCGCGGCGAAGTCCAGGGTCGCCATCAGCTCCGCGAGGCGCACCAGATCCCCGCCCGGACCGGGCGAGAGTTGCTGCACGCGGGCGCCCCGGCGCTCGGCGAGGTCGACGATGCCTTGGGCCAAGTTGATCCGCGCCGCATCCTGCGGCCCGATCTCCACCCGCGGGGCATCCGCGTCGTATGCCGCAGCCTCACCGCCGCGCACGCGCCCGCCCTCCTCCCCCGCCCGCGGGTCCCGGTCGCGCAGCAGGAGCAGCCCGACTTCCGCGCCGGGAGGCCCGTCGAGGTAGGGGTCGGCGAAGATATCGCGACCGCCCTCGGGGGCGGGCGCGGCGGCATACGGGCCATCGAGACAGGCGAGCAACTGCGACGCGGCATCGGGAAGTTCGCCGACCATGACCGGCAGGCGAGCCGTGCGGGCGAGCATCGTCCCGGCCCGGCGGGCCGCCACGCCGGTGAGCGGACCGTCGGCGAGGACGAGGGGGATGGTGGCGCCGAGACCGGTCGCGAGGATCTTGGCGGGGCTGACGAAGGCCTCCGCCGTCGGCCGGTTGGCCTCGGCGATCTCATCAAGCCGGTCCGCGACCGCGTCCAGATCGGTGGCGTCGACAGGTAGAACGCCAAGCGCGCCGAGCGCCAGGATGGCCGGGGTCAGCATCGACCACGCCGCGCTGCGCGAAGTCGCACCGGTCCCCTCGGCCGGCACGTGCACGCCCCGGCCTCGGGCGGCGGCCTCCGCGAGCGGGCTGTCCGGCGCGCCGATGGTCAGCACACTCGCCCCGCGCCGACCAGCCTCCAGCGCGAGCCGGACCGGCCCCGGCGCCCGGCCCGACAGCGAGACGGCAACCACGAGGTCCAAGGACCCCACCCAGCCGGGCAGCGGGCTGTCGTGGCACGGCCATACCCCGATCGGCGAATGCCGGGCGGCGAGCGGGGCGAGCAGGTCCGCGACGACATCATCGGCGCCCATCGCGGCGACGACGATGGCGCGGGGCCGCTCTATGCGCAGGTCGAGCGCGCCGGCTTCGCGCGTGGTGGTTAGGGCGCGGCGGACCTGGGCTCCCGCCGTCGCGAGTGCCCGCAACATTTGGCTCGGGTCGCCCTCGAGCAGGCGATCCGGCTCGCCGAGCAGATCGGGATCGAAGGCAGCCACCGCAGCGGCCTCAGGCGCGCGGGCGGGCTTTGTCGATGAGGAGGACGGGGATGCCGTCCTCGATGGGGTATGCCAGCCCGCAGTCGGCGCCGGTGCACACCAGTTCCGGGCCCGCGGGGCCGGTCTCATCGCGCAGGTCGGCGAGGCACTTCGGGCAGCGCAGGATCTCGCGAACCCAGGGGGCGATCGTCGGGTTGGACATCGAGAACTCCTTCGAGAGAGGCCGGGCGGATCGTGGCCGGTCAGGCGCGAATCATGCCGAGGACAGTGTCGCGCACGCGCTCCATTGTCGGGACATCAGCGGCTTCGACATTGAGGCGCAGCAGCGGTTCAGTGTTGGACGAGCGCAGATTGATCCACCACATCGGGGAGTCGCCATCGCCGCGGTGCCAGGCCGTCAACCCGTCCAGGGTGTCAGTCGGCAGGCCTTGCTCGGCGCACCAGGCCGCCACGCGCTCGGTGATCCCGGCGGCATCGGTGACGGTGGAGTTGATTTCGCCCGAGGCGGCATATGGGCTGTAGGCGGCGACCAGGTCCGAGAGCGGGCCGTCCTGCTCGCCGAGCGCCGCAAGAACGTGCATCGCGGCGAGCATGCCGGTGTCGGCGAACCAGAAGGCGCGGAAGTAATAGTGGGCGCTGTGCTCGCCGCCGAATATCGCGTTGTGGCGGGCCATTTCGGCCTTGATGTAGGAGTGCCCGACGCGGGTGCGCACCGGTTGTGCGCCGGCGCGAACGATGAACTCGGTGACTGCACGCGAGGAAATGACATTGTGAACGATGCGGATCTGATCCACGTCCACACCGCGCGCGACCTCTTTAGCGATCTCGCGCTCGGCCACGAGGGCCGTGATCGCGCTCGCGCTGACCGGTTCGCCGCGCTCGTCCACGACAAAGACGCGATCGGCGTCCCCGTCGAAGGCCAGGCCGAGGTCCGCGCCGTGCTCGACGACGGCGTGCTGCAGGTCCACGAGGTTCTTCGGGTCGAGTGGGTTGGCCTCGTGGTTGGGGAAGGTGCCGTCGAGGTCGAAGTACATCGAGACGATGTCCAGGGGCAGCTCGGGCAATCCCGCGTCAGTGCCGAGAACTGCCGGAGCGGTCAGGCCGGCCATCCCATTGGCGGCATCGATGACGACCTTGAGGCGGCGGCTGGAGCGCAGGTCCACCAGGCCGCGGAGAAACTCGCCATAGGCCGCGAGCAGGTCGCGGCGGTGCGCCGTGCCGTCGCGGTCGGCCGGGCGCTCACTCGCCGGGTCGTCGAGGAGCTCCTGGGCCCGATCGCGCACCTGGGGCAGGCCAGAGTCGGTGCCCACCGGCCGGGCGCCGGCGCGGGTGAGCTTGATCCCGTTGTATGCCGCCGGGTTGTGGCTGGCCGTGAACATCGCCCCTGGCAGGGCGAGCGCGCCGCTGGCGAAGTACAGCTCATCGGTGCTGGCCAGCCCGATCTCCAGGGTGTCGATGCCGCGCGAACGAACGCCGGCCGCGAAGGCCGCCGAGAGCTCCGGCGAGGAGTCGCGCATGTCATGGCCGATGACGGCGGCCTTGGCCTGGTCGGGACCCGCGATCACCTCAGCGAAGGCCGCGCCGAGCGCCCGAGCGATCGAGGCGTCGAACTGGCTCGGGACCAGCCCGCGAACGTCATACGCCTTGACGATGGAGGACAGATCGGGGGCAGCCACGAGCGTCAGATTAGCCCTGTGGCGTAGGGGGATCGAATCGAGCAGGTGAGCGCGCAGGTCAGTCTGTGGAGGATGCGCTGGGCACGGCGCGCAGGTGGCTGCGCCGGCTCCCGGGCGGGCCGGGAGGCGGCGACAAATTCGCCGGCGGAGCACTGGGGCGCTTCGCCTCGCGCACGACATTCGCCAGCGCCACGAGGTCATCGTGGGTCTGCGGCGGCGCCCCATCGGTGGCCAGGCGCACGACCTCCCAACCCCGCGGGGCGGTGAGTCGCTCGGCGTGCTGATCACACAGGTCATACGAGTGCGGCTCGGCGTAGGTCGCGAGCGGCCCGAGGACGGCGACCTGGTCGGCATACACATATGTGAGGGTCGCCGCGGCGGGCCGCGCACAGGCGGTGCGGGTGCATTGGCGGGCGAGGGTCACCCGCGAAGCGTAGGTCATCCCCGGGCAGGGCGGCACCCTCGGCGCGCCGTTACGATCGCACGCATGTCTTCTGCCGCTGCACACCGTGGCCGGGACCGGCACGGCCGCGGGCCCCGTGGGCCGCTTGCCTGGCCGCCCGTGCCGGCGATGTCCACGCGGCGCGATCGCTTCGATCAAATCGTGTTGGAGGGCACGGAGCGCTTCGAGAAGCTGCTCTCCGGGAGGTATGCCGGGACAGAGTTCGCCGTCGAGGATGTGCCCCCGAGCGATCCCGCGCCCTGGGAGGAGCGCCGCATCGTCCTGGGCCGGCTCTTCCCGGCCGATGGCGGTATGCCGGCCCGCATCGTGGTGTATCGACGCCCGATCGAGGCGCGGGCAGGTGACGGCCGCGATCGCGCGGACCTGGTCCGAGAAGTCTTGGAAGAGCACGTCGCCGCCCTGCTCGGCGTCGCGCCCGAGGACCTCGACGCGGGCGACTGACCGCCCGAGCCGGGCGCGCGAACCTCAGGAGTCACTCTTTTCTCTCCGGATGCCGGAACCTTGTGCTTCACCCGGGTTAGAAAGTCGGGTGAAGCACAACTTTGCGGCATCCGGAGAGAAATGGGAGGTTTGGCCGACCCACCGGCCCGGGTCAGCCGAGGCTGCCGACGGGGGTGACCTGGACGGCGGTGCGCGTCAGGCGGCTGGGGGTCAACGGGGTCGATGCGAGCACAAACTGGTCACCGGCCGGGCCGGTGATCAGTATGCCGGCGCGGACGACTCCCCCGCCGTCGGCGGGCCGAACCCATACCGCGTCGGTGCCGGTGAGGTCGACCGTGGTCACGCAATCCGCTGCGAGCGAGACGGTTCGAGCAGTGGACACGCCATTACGCATCGTCGTGACCTCGACGCTCGAGCCATCACCCGTGGTGGCCAGGGCCAGGGTGCGGGTGCGATTCTCGGGGTCCTCGAGCCGCTGATAGACCGCGCCGCTCAAGCCGGCCAAGGGCTCACTTGCCGTCACCCACGCGAAGTCCCGAGCATTTTTCGGCTGCACCAACGCGGCGCCTGTGACCGGCAGATCCGAGCGAACCTGCAGGCCGTTGGTGCCCTTCGGCAAGGCGCCGATAGCGATATCCGTCGCCGTGCCGGCGGCGATCCGGGCGATGCCGACGGCGCCGGGAAGCGCCCGGGGGCCGTCCGCGGTGAGCAGGCGGACTTCGACGATCGCCTGTTCCTCACCGGTATTCGCCAGCCGAACGGTTACGGGCTGACCGCCGGGGACGCCAGCAATGACCTGCTCCATGGCCGGCGCGGCGAGCGGCGCGACCGTCTCGATGCCGCGCGGGGTGATGCCATCCATCCAGGCATCGCCGATCTGTGCGGAGATGAAACCGCCGCGCATCGTTAGGTGGAAGAACGGCGACGTCTCTTGGGGCGCAAGAGCATCCAATAAAACGGCAGTCCGCGATCGGCCCTCAACGACGATCCCTCGCGCCGCAGGTGCCTCGATCGAGCCGCGCGATCCGAGGACGTCAATGTCGACGGTCACCGGATTCGCCCCGGCGTTGACGAGAACGAGCCGTTCCTGACGGCCGGGTTGACCACCGCCAGCCGTCAACCAGGCCTCGGCGACCGGGGCACCACAGCCGGTCGTGGCGAAGCCGGTTGCCGAGTCGCTGGCCACATCCGACTCCTGTCCGGCCAGCGCGCCCGGAGCCAACGAGCCGCTCCCGGTCACCACGGTCGGGGCCGCGCCTTCGAGATCCGCGGCGTCCGCGGCTCCGCGATCTCCGACGCCGCCCATCGCTCCAGATCGACCGGGATGGGGGAAGCTCTGACCGGTGCCGGTCATCACGATCAATTTTCCACGGGCGTAGGACGGGGACACCCCGCCGAGAGTGTCGGCCGGAGCCGTCGACGCGACCACCGTGGTTGGCACGGCCAGGTCGTCGACATCCTCGATTCCCGCGAAAATTCCTCCGGGACAAGCGATTTCCACGCGATCGAGAGCCTTCTGGCTCGCCTGGCCAATCTCGGCCGGTGGCCGGATATCGCGAGCGGCGAGGTTCGGCGCGCCGACAACAAGCGCTGCGCCGGCCGCGCCGACGCCGGCCAGTCGCAGGGCTGCGAGACCGATCCCCGGGGCCCCGGTCACGACGCTTCCTCCGTATGCCGTCCGCCGCGCCGCCGCGGTGGCGCACCGAGCGGGGTCGCGAGATAGACCAGCACCAACAAGGTCACCAGGTAAGCCCAGCCGAGATAGCGGTGGTGTGGCGTGACGATGATGCGGACATCCTTTGCACCGGCGGGGACGGCATACGCCTGCTGCCCCAGGGGGCCGGGGCTGGCCGTGAGCCGGGTGCCGTCGACGCTGACGCGCGCGGCGCCCGCCCACGCATCGCTCTCGGCGACCAAGAGGGTGGTGCCCTCGCCGGCGAGCGCCGCCCGAGTCGCCGAATGCTGTCCGGACACCGGAACCGGTGTGCCCCAGTCATTTTCACCCGCAAGGCGAACGCGGGCCGGTTGCTGTCGACCATCCGGGCCCGTGGGTTCGACCCGCCAGACGGAACTCTCGGCATAGTCGCCAATACGCGTCAGGCCGGCCGATGAATCGAGAACGCGCAGCACCCCGGCGTCCACATCCGGCACCGCCACAATGAAGCCGACGGCCCAGGCGGCGAGTTCTCCGACCGGATCTGCGCTCGCCTGCCCCGGGTCGATCAGCGTCGCCACCGCCGCATCGAGCCGACCGTCGATCGCCCCCGCGGGCAGGTCGCGCGCGGGCAGGCCCGGCTCGCGCCCGATCAGGTCGTATGTCGTGTTCTCACCTCGTGCCGCCAGCACCAGGGTTCGCGTGGCGGCCGGACCCTCGGCCTGGTCGATCGCGACGGCCGGGCGCGGATCCGCGGCGGGCGAAAGACGTTGTCCGAGACCGGCATACGCAAGCTGCGCCGCCCCGGCGAGCGCGACGAGCGTGGTGACCGCGATGCCGGCGATGCGCCATGACGTCGTCTGCCGACTGCGCGTGGGGCTAGCGTCAGACTCCCCCGCTGGCGCAGCGGCCGCTGGGGTCGCCGGGAGATCTCCCTCCGCGGTGACCAGGGCGGCCCCGAGCAGTCCCGCGGTCATCAGGAGCAGGCCTGCACCGGCCCACGCAGTGATAACGCGGCCGGCGGAGTCGGAGCCGAGGTGCAGTGTGGGGGCGGCCACGGCATACGCGAGCCCGAGGATGGCCAGCAGGCCGGCGCCCGTCGCCAGCCCGCTGCGGCGGCGCGGGCGGGCTAGACCGAGCAGGCCGGCGAGCAGAATTCCGGCACCGAGCCAGGTGCGGTAGTCGGTGACCGTGCCGAGCGTGGCGCCATCGGCGGGACGGGCATCAGGCTGCCCGAGGACGATTTGCCACGCGGGCGGGGAGGCAGTGTCCGCGAGCATGCCCCAGCCCCCTAACAAGGAGGCAGGCGAGACGCGAAGGAGCAGCAGAATCGGCACGGCGGCGAGGGCGAGCACGGCGAGATAGCCGAGCGCGCGGCGTCGGGCGACACCGGTCCCGGCGAGCACGAGGGCGAGCGCGAGCACGACCCCGACCACCAGGACACCTGGCACTACGGCCGCCAGGCTCATCGTGAGTAGCGCTGCGAGAGAGAGCGATCCGGGTCGCGCGCTGCGCCGCGTCATGGACACGATGCTGGCCAGGACAAGAGGCAACAGGACCAGCACGGCGAGGGCACCGAGTCGACCGGAGGCCAGCGAGGCGGTCGCGACGGGCGAGAGCGCCCACGCGCCAGCCACCGCGGCGCGCGGCCAGCGACGCAGCGTGACGACCCGGCCCCCGAGGTATGCCGTCAGGAAGGCCAGCGGGAGCGCCGCGAACACGAGGGCGGCGATCACCCGGCCGGCCGGGCTGCCCCCCTGGTCACCGGGCAGCACTTGCGCGATCCACGACAAGACCGCGAGGCCGGGCAGCGCTGGGGATGCGGGGGCGCCGCTGCCGAGGCCGGCACCGGCCCAGCCGTCCCACCAGGCGTGCCAAAGCGCTGTCGAATCGGCGCGCATCGGACGCAGCTCGCCGCCGTGGATGCCGCTGGCTAGGCCGGTGCCGAGGGTTGCGCCGAGGGTTCGCGACCCCGCCAGAAGCAGCCCCACCACGGCCACGGTGCCCCAGATCGCTGGACTGGCGATCAGCGAGCCGTGATCCGCGGTGGGCTGCGACGGGATGGCCGCCGCCGACCGGGTCTCGCGCCGCCGCGGCACGAGGACATCGTGCAGCCGATCGGAGGCGTGGGCGCGCGATTGTTCACGGGTGACAAAGAGCCCGGAGAGGGTGCGCGCCTGGCGGCGGCGGTGTTTGCGGGTGCGCCAGCGCGCGGCGATCGGCCGCCAGGGGTCGGCCAGGGCGGCGAGATCGGCAGCCGTGCGGCCGGCGGCGGCGGGCCTCTTCAACAGCAAGAGCCCGAGAGCCACCGCAAGGCTGGACAGGGCGATCCACAGCGCGAGGAAGGGCGTCAGCAGCAAAGGGCGACGTGCGAGAGCCACCCGCCGGGCATCGCGGCGGTCGGCACCCGTGGGACGCCCGATCTGGTTGGCGCGCACCGAAATCCGCGCGCGGGGCACGAGCAGGACGCGATGGCCGGCCAGTTGCGCACGCCAGCCATAGTCGAGGTCGTTGCCCAACGCCCCGAAGCTGCGCAGCGGGCCCCCGAGATCGGCATACGCCTCCCGGTCGAAGAGCGCACCGAGTGCGGGAGCGGCGAGGGCATCCATCCGGTCGTCATACTGCTGCTGATCGGGGACCCCGACGCGCGGACCGAGTTGAAGGCGCCCGGAGCGCGTCGTCTGAATCCCGAAGCGGCGCAACCGTCCTGGGCGATCCACGTCGAGGAGCTTGGGGGCGGCGAGGGCCGCCGTGGGGTCGTGCTCGAGCGCGCCGGCGAGTTGTTCCAGCGCATCCTGCGCAGGCACGGAGTCGCCGCTGAGCAGCCATACGGCTCCAGGTCCAGAATCTACGGCCATCGCCGTCCGCAGCGCATCGTGAACGGAGCAATCGGTCGCGACCCGCTCGATGCTCAGATTCGGAAGTTGGGCGGTGAACTGCGCCGACTCGGCCATCCGCTGCGGCAGTTCGCCGGCCGCGGTTGCATCGAGCAGGAGTATGCCGTCGGGCGCGCGGCTTTGGTCGGCGAGCGCGGTCACCGCATCGACCATGAGGTCGTCGATGCGCGCGACAAGCAGCGCCGCGGTGATCGGCGCTGGGGTGGCGGGCTCGGGGCCGGTGGTCATCGAGGGAGCGAGGTGGACGGCGTCCGCAGTGGCCCTGGGCGGGGCCGCTTCGGCGATGCTCAGATCGCGCGCCGCTTCAACTTGCGGCGCTCTCGCTCGGACAGCCCGCCCCAGATGCCGAAGCGCTCGTCATTGGCCAGGGCGTAGGCCAGGCATTCGGCGCGCACCTCGCAGCCGGTGCAGACCTTTTTGGCTTCGCGGGTCGAGCCGCCCTTTTCGGGGAAGAAGGCCTCGGGGTCGGTCTGGGCGCACAGCGAGCGCTCCTGCCACGACAGGTCTTCCTCGTCCAAGGCGTTCAGGTAGACGACATCCTGCACGGGCCACTCCTCGCGATCGATTTCGCTTGCTCTTCGGCGACGCGAGGCGGGGGGTGTCCCGCAACATCGCCTAACCACACCACTGGAATTACACGCGTGTCATGCCCCTTTCGTCAAGCCCACAGGAGGTAATGGGTCAGGATTGCCTCATGCGGATCACTGCCCTTGCCGGGGGCGTCGGCGGCGCGCGCTTCCTGCGCGGCCTGCGCGATGCCCTCGACGCCGACCCCGTTCTGGCACAGTCGGAAATCACGATCATCGCCAACACCGGCGACGACATCACCCTCTTCGGCCTGCGGGTTAGCCCCGATGTCGACACCCTGCTCTACACCCTCGGCGGCGGCATCAGTGAGCGCCAGGGGTGGGGCCGCGATGAGGACACCCGACAGGTGATGGGCGAGCTCGCGGCATATGGCGTGGGTCCGCAATGGTTTGGTCTGGGCGATAAGGATCTCGGCACTCACATCGCCCGATCCCTCTGGCTCGGTGAGGGGGCGACGCCGAGCGAGATCACCACGCGGCTGGCCCAGCGCTGGGGCTTGCCGGAGCGCGGCCTGCGCCTGTTGCCGATGAGCGACCAGCCGGTCGAGACGCATGTCATCGTCACTCGCCCCGAGGGTCCGGAGGCGATCCACTTCCAGCAGTGGTGGGTTGGGGAGGGCGCGGCGACGCCCGCCGAGCGGTTCGCCGCGGTCGGCCTGGACCGTGCGGTGGCCGCGCCGGGCGTGCTCGACGCCATCCGCGAGGCCGATATCGTCCTGCTGCCGCCGAGCAATCCAATCGTCTCGATCGGGATCATCCTCGGGGTCTCGGGGGTGCGTGATGCGCTCCGGGGGACGCCCGCGCCGGTGGTCGGGGTCTCGCCGATCATCTCGGGCAAGCCGGTACGCGGGCACGCGGATACCTGCCTGGAGGTTGTCGGGGTCGAGGCCAGTGCGCGCGGGGTCGCCGGGTTGTATGCCGATTTCCTCGACGGCTGGCTCGTCGACCCGCAGGACGCCGGGCAGCCGGCCCCCGCCGGAGTCCGCTGGACCCCGCGCGCGTATGACGCCCCGCTTCTGATGGGCGATCGCGCCGGCGCGGCGCGCCTGGCCCGGGCGGCGCTGGATCTCGCCCTGGAGGTGGGTTCCGCGACCCCTGCGGGAGTGGGCGGTGCCTGACCCCGCGGCGACGACCGAAGAGGCCCCCGAGGAGGCGAGCTGGTCGGGGCCCGTCGGCGAGGTGCGCATCATCCCCGTTCAGGGCATCCCGGAGATCGTGCGGGACTGCGACCTGGGCGCCGTGATCGGCGGGGCGATCGCAGCGGGCGGCGAGGCGCTCCGCGATGGCGACATCCTGGCGGTGACCAGCAAAATCGCGTCCAAGGCGCTTGGCCTGACTGCTGTGCGGACGGATAAACGGGCCGTCGTGCGGGAGCAGAGCGTGCGGGTTGTCGCAGAACGCATGACGAGCACCGGCGCAACACGGATCGTCGAGGGACGGCACGGGGTCGTGATGGCCGGAGCGGGAATCGACGCCTCGAATACCGGGCCGGCCGAGACCCTGCTTTTGCTGCCAGATGATCCCGATGAGGTAGCCCGAGAACTGCTGGAAAGCCTCACGGCATACCTGAGATTAACTCTTGGTCTGGCTCCTGACCTGGGGCTTGTCCTCACGGACACGGCCGGGCGGCCGTGGCGCGGCGGCCAGACCGACTTTGCGCTCGGGGCCGCGGGGCTTCGGGTGCTGGCTGACTATCGCGGTTGCTCCGATGTGGACGGGCGTCCGCTGGAGGTCACGGCGATCGCGGTAGCGGATGAGATCGCGGCGGCTGCCGACCTGGTCAAGGGCAAGCTCGCGCAGGTACCGGTGGCGATCCTGCGAGGGCTGGGTCATCTCGTGGAGCCCGGCACGGCGACGGGGGCGCGGCGGCTGGTGCGCACCGGGCCGGGCGACTTCTTCGCGATGGGGCATGTGGAAGCGGCGCGCGCGGCGCTCGGGGTGGACCCGGGCTCACCGCTGGCCGAGGCGGCCGGCATACGCTCCGTGAACGTCGAAAGCGTGCCCGACCGGCTGGCCCGCGCGGTGCGCGTCGCCCTCTTGGCCGACCCGCGCGGCTCGAGCGTCCGGGCCGAGACGCGCGAACTCCCGGACGGGCGGGTCGAGGTGCTCATGACCTGCCCTGATGCGTATGCCGTGGGCCGCGCCACCGCCCGCCTCGAGGTCGCCCTGTGGTCCGAGGGCCTGGGCGAGGAGATCGTGCTCCGCGACGCCTGACCCGCCCGGCCCGCCTGGCCGGCCCGAGCCGAGCGGGCTTTGTGAGTGGGAGCGGCCCTATAGCCCCGCTCGCACTCACAGACCCCGCTCCGCTCGACGGGAACCCCGCTCGCATGCACGAACCCCGCTCCGCTGCGGACCGGGAGTCCATCCCCACTCCGCCGCGTCGAGATCGGGAAA
>NZ_BAAAPO010000021.1:0-160654 GCF_039531185.1 Nostocoides veronense | reverse complement strand
ATCCGGTGTCGCCGCCGGCGTGTTTCCCGAACTCGACCTCTGAGGTGCGGGCTGAAATGCTCAGAAGGAGCGGGTCGGCAGGTGCGTGGGGAGGGTGAAGCGTGGGCCGCGGCGGGGTCGGCCAGGGCCGCCGCCGAGCGCGAGCAGCGCCTGGACGCGGAAGCGGTGGCCGACATATGGCTCCAGCAGCTCCTCCAGGCCGTCGTCGTCGATGTCGTGCCCGAGCAATTGCCAGCCGATTTCCTTGGCTACGTGATAGTCCCCGAAGCTCGGGCTGTCGGGATCGCCCAGCGCGCGCTGCCCGACCTCCGCCATCGTCCACCGGCCGACACCGGGGATCGCCTGGAGGCGGGCGCGAGCGGCCGGCAGCGGCATACGAGCGCACTCCTCGAGCCGTCCGGCGCGTTGCACGCAGCGCATCACGGTGTCGGCGCGTTGCGAGGTGACGCCCGCGCGCAGGAACTCCCAGGACGGGATGGCCGCCCATTGCGCCGCCGTGGGCGCCAGTCGCAGCCCGGGGTTCGGGCCGGGTGCGGAGGCACCAAAGCGCCACACCAAGGTGCGATAGGCCGCGAAGGCCTCCTTGCCCGTGACCTTCTGCTCGATCACCGCGGGCACGAGCGAATCGATGACGAGGCGCGAGCGCGGCACCCGCCAGCCGGGATTGGCCGCCCACGCCGCCGCGACTTGGGGATGGTGGGCGACGAACCCGGACCAGTCATCGGAGGCGCCGAGCAGGTCCGGGAGTCCGTCGAGGAGCCAGTCGCCGCCGCTCCCCCACGCCCTCGCGATGACCGCACCGTCGGCGGCCGACGAGCACACCACCATCGTGCCGGGCCCCTCAGGAGTATGCCGACCCAGCCAGATCCCCGCCTCGTCGCGCCGAAAGGTCGGGTCGCCCCCGCCGTGCCGATAGCAGCCGAGGATCGCCCCGACGGCGAGCGGATGCCCGGGCCGATAGGTCCGGGTTGCCTCGCTGGTCACCGCCGCCGGAAGCTCAAAAGAATAAAGGTGTAGTCGAGGTCGACCCGGTCCCAGTGGCACGGACGCTCGGGATGACGCAGCACCTCATCGGTCAACTCGCCCACCAGATCTAGCCCGACCGCGTCGGCATCGGCGACCAGGGCACGGATCTCTCGCGGGCTGAAAATGTGCACGGGCACGCCATATGCCGTCTTGCCCGCCGTGTCCGGTGGCTCGTGGTCGTAGTCGGTAGAGATCACGAGGATGCCACCGGGGCGCAGGATGCGCGCGCACTCGGCCAAGAAGGGCTGCAGGGGGACTCCGTGCTCGATGACCGACATGCACGTCACGGCGTCCAGGTGTCCATCGGGTAGCCCCGTCGCCGTGACATCGCCATACCGGAAGAGCACGCCATCTCGGCGCACCGGCGCATCGAACTCCAGGTTGATCCCGATGAGGGAGTCAGCGGCATCGCCGAGACCATAAAGCCGCAGCCAGGGCAGGATCGGCGAGTAACGCGCGCTGCCAGCATCCATGACCCGCTCCGGCAAACCGCCCTCACGGCCCGCGAGCGAGAGCACCGCCCCGAGCGCCCCGAGCGCATCCCAGTTCTTGACCTTGTCGCGGTGCAAAGGCAGCCGCAGCGCTCGAGCCTCCCGCATGGCGGCCTGGGCCTCGGCGCGGGACTGCAGCACGCCGGTCGGTGCGACTGCGCGCGGCAGCGGACGCGACACGCCCCGTCGCGCCTCGAGCCGGCGCTGCCCGGCGACGCGCGCCCACAGAGCATGCTCGGCAGCACGCTTGGCCAAGGCCAGCGCCCGCCCCCCGGGCGGGGCGGCGACCTGAGGTTGCGCGGAGGAGGTCATGAGACGCAAGCCTACGGCGCGCTCGGCGACGGCAGGAGGTGGTGCGCACGCGCCCAGAGCCAGCCGGCCCCCGCCCAGACGACATCGGCGACGACCGTGACGAACCGCGTCAGGACCACCACTGCGGTCGCCGCGCTCGCCGGCATCACTGTCACAAGCAGCAGGATGAGAACGCCCTCACGCACTCCGACACCGGCGGGAAGCAGCACGCTCGCCATCCCGGCCGCTGCCGCCAGGCAGAAGCCGCTGACGCAGATCAGCGCCAGCTCCCCCGCGCCCTTGCCTGGGTTGGCGAAGTCCGCGGCGAACGCCCAGGCAATCGCGCCGGTCGCCGCCCACGCGGTCAAGGTCCACAGTCCGGCGGCAAGGATCGCCCGCCCACCGAGTTGGTGCTCCAAGGGCTCGCGGCGCAGCAGGCGCAGACCCAGGGCCACGCCCCGATTGAGCAGCGGCGGATAAAGCGCCAGCAGCAAGAGCACCCCAGCGACGCCGGCGAGCGCCACGGTCAAGCCCGCGCCACGGCGCAGCAGGACCGGCACCGCTGGCAGACCGATGAGCACGCCAGTCACCAGCGCCAGCACCATTGCCACGAGCCCCACCACACCCGTACGTCGACGGGGTATGCCGAGCCGCGCGGCCATTTCCGCCTGGGCGACCACACTCCATACGGATCCGGGGAGGTATTTGCCGAGTTGGCCGACGAGGAAGACGCCGCTTGCGGGCGCGAGATGCAGCGGCGAACCGAGGTCCGCGAGCAGCGCCCGCCACCCGAGCGCGGTCAGCAGCGGCGCCGCGAGTCCGGCGAGGCTGGCGAGCACCCAGGCCGTGGGCGATACTTCGGTCAGGTGGGTGGAGACCTGCGACCAATTTTTCGCCAGCGCCGCCGCGACGAAGACCAAAACGAGCGCAGCCAAGACGATCCGGGCGATGGCGAAGGCGCTGCGCCGAGTGGGCGCCGCAGCCGACACCGCGCAGCTGTCGTCGGGCTCGCTCACCGTCGGCGCCAGGTCAGCCGGGCCAGGCCGTATGCCGCGTCCGGGTCCCGGGCGCCGCGCGCGGCCCGTCGCATCCGGGCCGTCAGTTCCCCGTCGAGGTCCCCCACGAGCCGCAAGCCAGCATTGTCGGCATGGGCCAGGACACCGCGCACGTCGGCCGGGCCGAGAGTGCCCTTGGCACTTGCCGGGCCGAGCGCGATGGTGGTGATGAGCAGCCCGCCGGGCTTGAGCGCCCAGGTCGCCTGGCCGAACAGATCGCCGAGTTCGGCGGCATCGCAGTCGCGCGGATGCAGCCGGGTCAGCACATCAATTGACCCGGGGTCGACATCGAGTTCCTCATCGGCATCGATCTCGACGGGCGCGAAACCAATCGCCGTCGCCCAGGTCGCGAAGGGTGAGCGTGGCCCGGACCGATCGACGATTATCGCGCTGCGGTGGCCGTCATCCTTGACGCGCAGCACCGCGGCCAGCCCACCGAGGGCCGCCCAGCCACTCTCGCGATCGCCTCGCCGGGGCAGCCCGAGGTCGCGCACCACATCGCGCGCGTCCTGCGCCTGCGAGGTGATGCCGAGGATGTCGGTGGGCGTGACCCATTCCGGAAGGTCGGCCGCGCTCAGGTCGAGCCGGGGACGCAAGCCAGCCAACATGCCCCGTGCCCGATCACGCAGCGTCACCGACGAGCGCTCCTTCGGCGGCAGGTCCATCGCGGCCAGGGTCTCGATCGCCGCGAGGTAGTTGGCCCACGGCCCACTCAAGTCCGGCTCCTCGACACCGGCGCGCAGCCGAGCGAGCTGATCCGGGTCAGCCAGCGCGCGCAAGGCGGCCACGAGCGCCTCGTGGTCACGCGGCGGCACCAAACTTCCGTCGACGCCATCGCGGATATCGCCGGGGAAACTCCCGACCGCCGTCGCCAAGACCGGCAGGCCGTGCTTGTGCGCCAGCAGCGCATTCTGCGAGGCCGTGGCCGTGCGATAGGTCAGCGCCAGGACATCGTGATCGGCCAGCAGGGTGGCGAGTTCCTCGGCCGGGACGTAGCCGGGCCGGATCGTGACGCGGCCAGCCACCCCGGGCGCTCGCGCCGCCGCCGCAACCTGCTCCCCCGCCTCACCCCACGCCTCCCCGGCGACGGTCAGCGTCGGCCCGGGCACCTCGGCCAGCGCCGCGATCAAGTCGGTGATGCCCTTGTATGGCCGCACCAAGCCGAGGGCGAGGAGGCGGGCCGGACCGGCATACGCATCCCGGTGCACGGGATCGCCGCCGGGCAGGTGCGGGGGCAGGGCCGCCTGCCGCACCAGGCCCGCTCCCAGCGAGCGCGCGAGCGAGGCCTGCTGGGGGGTATGCACGAGCACCGCGTCAGCGGCCGCGAACAGCCGACGCACCAGCGCCTCGTCGCCGGGCTTGGGCTCGTGCGGCAGCACATTGTGGGCGAGAACGACGACTTTGGGCCGACGCTCGTCGCGTGGCAGGGCGGCGATCATCGCGAGATTGGCGGGGATGATCTGCGGCACGACGTGCACGAGGATCAGTAGGTCCTGTCCGGCCACCGAGCGCCCGACGCGCAGCCACGAATCGGGCCGGTTCCAGGCCAGCGGCCGCCGGGTGCCGGGGAAGGGCGGCGTTTCGGGCCGCGCCGGATCGACCTGCTGCTCGCCTGGATACAGCAGGGAGGGGTACATCCGGGTCCACGAGATCAGGTCGACGCGATGGCCGGTGGCGGTCAGTTGGTGCGCGAGCTCAGTCGTATGCACGGCGACCCCGCCCTTGAAGGGGTGCGCCGGGCCGACGATCGCCACGGCGAGCGCGGCGGGGTCCCCGGGCGTCATACCCCGTCTCGGGATCGCACGACCAGGTCGGCCAGCAGGGCCACCGCCCCAATCAACAGCCCGCTGACCAGCAACAACAGAGTGTTCGCCGGGAAGTAGAAGGGGTGGCGAACCATATCGACGATGCCCTTGACGAAGCCGATGCCGACCAGCCACAGAGCGAGCGGCATGAGCACCTTCAGCGGATCGAAGTACATCACCATGCGCAGCACCTGGAGGATGTAGCGGTAGGCGTCGTTGACGAAGTGAAACTTGCTCGTGCCGGCGCGCTTGGCATAGGACGTCGGGACGTACAGGATGTCGTGCTGGTTGGACAAGAAGGCGATGGTGATCGTCGTGACGCACGAGAAGCCGGCCGGCAACAGTCGCAGATAGGGCAGCGCGACGCTGCGCCGGAAGGCCCGCAGCCCCGAGTTCAGGTCCGGGATTTTCTGGTTGGTCAGGCGCTCGGCGACTTTGCGGATCAACCACTTGGCGGGCACCCGGGCCCACTTGTGGGTGCCCTCTTCCGTCGTGCGGGCACCGACGACCTGGTCGTATGACGGGTCGTCCAGCAGGTAGCGCACGAGCTCGGGGATGCGCTCGTTCTCGTAGGTCATGTCGGCGTCGGTCCAGACGACGATCTCGCCAGATGCCTGCTGGGTGCCGATCCGGCGCGCGGTGCCGGAGCCGCCATTGCGGCGGAAGGGCAGCAGCCGGATGTTCGGGTAGTCCCGCTGGGCCGCTTTCAGGACTTCGAGCGTGTTGTCGGTCGAGGCATCGTCGATGCACAGCAGTTCGTAGGTGAGGGCGCTCCCGAGCATCGCCTCCGTGATGCGCTCGATCTCGAGCAGGACGTGTTCGCCCTCGTTGTAACAGGGCAGCACGATGGTGACGAGCGGCTTGGCCGGGGCGTCGGGGACGGGTGCCGGGTCGGGCTGGCCGGCCGGAAGGGCGACGGTTGCGCTGGGCGAGGGCGGGGCGACGAGCTCGGTCATTGTGCTCTCGAGGGTACCTGGCGCAGCCCGCCCCACCTATCCACGCGGCGCCCGTGGCGGAGGTCGGTTGCCGAGCCGATCTGGCCAACTGGGCGGCCGCGGCCGGCTGGCGGCTGCGGGCCAGCGGCTACTCCCACAACTGGAGCCCCCTGGCCATCGATCCGGTCCGCAGCGACCCGGCGCGAGTCCTCCTGGTGGACCTGCGCGCGGGGATGTCGTCGGTCCAGGTCGACGCCGCGTCCCGGCAGGTGAGCGCTGGCGCGGCCGCGACCGCGCCGGTGCCCGGGCGCCCGGAACTCGACACGGTCGTCTGGCTCTCGATCCTCACCAAGCCGGGCACGCCCGGGGCCCGGACCTTCTTCGACGAAACCGAGCAGTGGTTCTTCGGCAACTACTCCGCCTATGCCGTCCCGCGGGTGGAGTGGTCGAAGGGCTGGGCGTATACCGGATCGGGCCCGTACACCGATGCCGCGATGCTCGGCTCGACCCTGCCCAGCGCGTATGGGTCGGGTTTCGCCCAGCCCGCGCGACGCTCAATGCCCTCGACCCGCGCCGGATCTATTCGTCACCGTTGCTGGACCACTTGCGGCCGTAGGTCACTCCCCCGCCGGTCTCGGGTATGCCGCGAGCCACACGTCCAGGGTCAGTGGCACCAGGGTGTCGGGTCGCCGGACCAGGAGCCGGTCATCCTCCTGCACCGTGACGGCCGACGCCTGCGGTGGGTTCGTGATGCCGAGCGCCGTGATGGCGGCCGGAGAGTCAGCGGCGAGGAGGACCAGGCGAGCGCCGGACTCTTTCGCCACCCCGGTGGCGATGGCATCCAGTGCGGAGCGCAGGGCCACGGGATCGCCCCGCAAGCCGCCGGTCGTGGACAGCGCGGGGTGCCCGCACATACCTCGCACAACTTGCGGCCATTCGTTGGCAGCCCGCGAGTCAATCGCGATCACGACATCGCCCGGCGAGAGCGCATGACAGACGGCCCCCGTCGCGGACAACGAGCCGCGCTCGACCCGCTCGGACCGGTGCGGCCAGGTGGCAAGGGTCGCCGGCACGACCAAGGCCCCGACGCACATCAGCGCCGCGATCCGGCCGAGGGCCGTGGGTGTGCCACCTTGTCGAGCCTCGGCCAAGCCCGCTTGCTGGCGGGCAGCATCTTCGGTCCGCGTCACCGCACGGAAGCCGCGCGCCCACAATCGGGCCGCCGCGACGACGACGAGCACTGCCACGAAAGGCAGCGCGATGATCAGCCGCCGATCCGCCCATGGATGATCCGGAGTGATCCCCGGACGCCACAGCGTCAGCGCGGTCGAGCCGGCCGCCACGACAAAGGGGCCGGTCCACGCGGGCAGCGCGTCCCCGCTCGTCCATCGCCGTCCAAGATGCGCAAGCCCAAGCCCCAACGCGAACAGCGCGACCACCAGGGCGACCGGCCCGACATACCAGGACAGCCACGCGACGGACTGCTCGGCATACGTCCGGCCACCATCTATCGGCAGGCCTTGGCGCTGCTGCAGACCGGCCACCACCCGCGACCCAGGATCCGCGGGATCCTGGCGCACCGTCATGAAGAGCGGACGTGCCGCGAGCGACAAGCCGACGAGCAGGGTCCCGAGCCCCAAAACTCCAGGCAGCAGCCGCCCCAGACCGCCCGGCATCCGCATACCCCGCCGGTGGGCAACGACGAGAGCCAGCGCGAGCAGGCCAAAGAGCACGCCGAGCGCCCCCAACGGGATCAGGCTCGGGCCGATCTGGCCCACATACTGATTAGACAGAGCCAGCGCCGCCCCGAAGGACAGCACCACCCCAAGGCCGGTGCCGAGCAGCAGCGGGCGCGGCCAGGCCCGACCCTGCATGATCCCGAGCGCGGCCACCGGCAGCAGCAGGATGGCCTCGCGCAGCCCATCGATCCGGACCAGGCAGGTCGCGCCAATCAACAGGCCGGCGAGCAAGCCCGCCCGGCGATCCTCAAAGCGCGCCGCCAGCAGCCACGCCAGGAAGCCGGCTCCGAGGGTCAGCAGCGCCAGGGGCTCGGAATAGGTCGCCCGGGAGGTATGCAGCACCGGGAAGATCAGCGCGCAACTGCCCGCCGCCGCCGGACCCCACCACCCGCCCGCCATGAGGGAGACGAGCAGCCCGATCGCGAGGATGCCGAGGGCGGCGAACCAGGGCGGCATCACCAGGGCCCCGCCGACCCCCTCGATCCAGTGGCCCAGTGAATAGAGCGCCGCCGGACCGATGACGAATTGCGGTTGGATCGCTGGCGCAGCGCTCGAACCCACCTCGAAGAAGGCCGGGCTGGCCAATGTCACCCCGGGAATCTCAAGGATGGAAGGACCGCCGATGCTCACCGCGGGAACCGACACCAGGCGATGCCCTGTCTCGGCGAGGGCGATGGCCGCCTGCAGATTGCTGCCGGCATCCCGGCGCGGCAGCACCTGAGAACTATGCGTCGACGCAGCCCACCAGCCGGCCGCCAGCCCGACCCCGACGAGTGCCAGCGACGGTCCCCTCGCCATCCGCCCGGCGGGCACCCGCGCGACGACGACGCCGATCCCGACACCTGCCAACACCACCAGCGGCCAGACGAGCGTTGGACGCCACCACCCCAGGCCACCTAGCGGCACGGCCAGCAGCGCAACCGCCAGGACCCACAGCCCCGCGCCGATGACACCGCGCTGCAACCAGGCTCCAAGGCCGGTGCCGCGGTCGATGCCGTCAGCCGGCTGCTCGATCCTTGCGTTCACGAGCACCAAACCTAATCGGGAGGTCCGACAGCCCCCGTAAGGTGACCGGCATGCGTGTCGATGACCTCCTGCCCGCCCTCCTGCGCAGCGACCAGGCCCGCCCGCGGATCACCTGCTACGACGATGTCACCGGCGAGCGCATCGAGCTCTCGGGCAAGGTCTTGGCCAATTGGGTCGCCAAGGCGGCCAACCTGCTCATTGAGGAGTATGACGCCGGCCCCGGGACCGTCATACGGCTGGACCTGCCCCCGCACTGGCGGACGGCATACTGGCTGCTCGCGGCCCTCGCGGTCGGGGCTACTGTCGACCAAACGACGGGCGCACCAGACGTCCTCGTGACGACGGATCCGAACACCGGCCCAGCGCCCGCGACGATCGTCGTCACCCTCGCCGCCCTGGCTCGATCCGCGAGCACCCCGCTCCTGCCGGGCGCGATCGATGAAGCCAAGGAACTGGCCGGCTATGGCGATCGCTTCGAGCCCTGGGAGCGCGCGGACGACGACGCTGCAGCCCTGATCACCGATCCAGGCCCCACCGGCGCACCCGACCAGCTCACCTACGCCGGCCTCCCAGACGCCCCCGGCGACCTCCCGGGCGGGACGCGCGTGCATACGACCGACACCGCCCCCGGAGACTTCCTGCACCTGCTCCTGTCGGCCTATGCCGCGGACGGTTCCCTGGTCCTCAGCCGCAACGCGGACCCGCAGAAGCTTCCGGATCGCCTCGCGGCTGAAGGAGTCACCGAACAGCGATAGGCGCGCGAGTCAGCGTCCGGCGCTGGCCGCCACCGCGATCGCGTCTACCTCGGCCGAGAACTGCGCGAACCGCATCCGCGAGCGCAACTCCTCATCCAGAGCCGCCCAGGTCAGGTCGCGGATGACGCCGGTCTGGGCGAGGCGGTATTTGCCCTGAACTCGCTTGACCGCCGTTTCGGTCCCAGAGCCGAAGACGCCATCCTGCGTCAGCCGCAGCGCGCGCTGGGCGTCCTTGACCGCCTGACCGCTCATGCCTTTGCGCAGCACAGTCGTCGAGCGGTACTTGATCAGCGGATATTGCAACCGTTCCATCTGGTTCCACACACCCCGGTTGACTCGGCCCGTGACGTCGAGCTTCCACTTCTTCTGGAAGGCCAGGACCGCATTGCGCGTGATCGGGCCGAACTCCCCGTCGGCGCCCACCCCGAGATTCTGCTGGGCGAGCACGACCGCGTCGCCGGCCGAGCCGAGCTTGAGCAGCGTGTCTTTGTATTGCGTGAACTCGGTCTCCACGCTGACCAGCGGACCATTGCTCGTCCCGCATTTGGTGGTGCTCGTCGCCGTCAGCGCCTTGCCGGTCCACCAACTCGTGCGCTTGCACGCACCATCCCAGCCGAAGCTGAAGTGGATGTGGTCGGTATGCGGTACGGCGCCGGTGTAGGTCGTCCACGTCTCGGGATTGCGATAGGACTTCCAGGACTTGCCATTCCAGATGATGTACATCAGCCCGAGCCGGCGGGCGTTCGCCCCGTAGACGCCGTTGACCGGCATCGTCAGCCATTTCGTGACGGCGTCAGCAATCTCCTTGTCGGCGGGGTCGTATGCCGACAGCATCCAGTCCAGCGCGCGCCCGTCATAGTGTTCGGAGACATCGCCGAGGCAGGTCCGGACCGTGTGGTAGTCGGTGCGGTTGTAGTGGGTGGAGACCAGTTTCGCGAAGTCCGCGACCCCGGGCCGGGTCACAAGTTCGCAGAAGCTCTGTCCGACATACGGCTGCGACGCATCGACGGCACTCGGCAGGGTCACCGGCGGCTTCGGCGGCGCGGGCACGGTGGCCTCGGCGGCCGTGGGGATCGCGACAGCTGCCGCCGCGAGCGCGGCGAGGACGAGGGAGGGACGGGGGTGGGTCATGCGTGAACTCCTGCGGTGCGGCCGGGCCGGGGCTCCGGGACGTATGCCGTGTGGGCGGGCACCCGTGTCGGTGCCGACCGCGCTACCGGGCGCCTCATTTGTCCCACGAGTCACAGCACCTGTGCAAGCACCCCGGCGCGTCGCCGCCGGTGTCGCGCCCGGTGTCTGGCGCGGTGTGGCGCCGGTGGGTCACCGCAACTCAGCACAGGTTGGTCGAATCTGCACACCGTGCAAGCTCTGCGGATTTGACTACCTTCTGTTAGCCGAAGTTGCACGAGGGGGCCCGCGGGCACACGCGCCGAGGCACGCGGGCGGGGGTCCTATGGTGGACGCATGGACAAAGTCGTCTCCTCAGCCGCCGAAGCGGTGGCCGACATCCGCAGCGGCGCCACCCTGGCCGTCGGCGGGTTCGGGCTCTGCGGCATTCCCTCGGTCCTCATCGCCGCCCTGCACGACGCGGGTGTCGATGGCCTGACCGCCGTCTCCAATAACTGCGGGGTCGACGACTGGGGCCTCGGGGTCCTGTTGCGCGACAAGCGAATTGCCACGATGGTGGGGTCTTATGTCGGGGAGAACAAGGAGTTCGAGCGCCAGTTCCTCTCGGGAGAACTTGAGGTCCGTTTGACCCCCCAGGGCACCCTGGCCGAGAAGCTGCGCGCCGGCGGCGCGGGCATCCCGGCCTTCTATACCGCCACCGGCGTCGGCACCCAGATCGCCGATGGCGGCCTGCCCTGGAGGTATGCCGACGACGGCTCGGTCGCGCTCGCCTCGCCGCCGAAAGAGACCAAGCAGTTCACCGTCGGCGGCGTCGAGCGCACCTTCGTCCTTGAGGAGTCGATCGTCACCGACTACGCGCTGGTGCGGGCCTGGAAGGGCGACCGGCACGGCAACCTGATCTTCCGGGCCTCAGCACGCAACTTCAATCCGCTGGCGGCCATGGCGGGCCGCGTCACCATCGCCGAGGTCGAAGAACTCTACGAACCGGGCGAACTCGATCCCAACCAGATCCACCTGCCCGGCATCTATGTTCAACGGGTCGTGCCCCTGAGCGCCGAGCAGGCCGCCACCAAGCGCATCGAGCGCCGCACCACCCGTCCCCGACCGCAGACCGACACACCCCAGGAGGCGTGAGTCATGGCCCTGACCCGTGAGCAGATGGCGGCCCGCGCCGCGGCGGAACTGGGGGATGGCGACTACGTCAACCTCGGCATCGGCCTGCCGACCCTGGTCCCCAACTATGTCGCCGACGACATCGAGATCGTCTTGCAGTCCGAGAACGGCATCCTCGGCGTCGGCGCCTATCCGATCGAGGGCGAAGAGGACGCTGACCTGATCAACGCCGGCAAGGAGACCGTCACGCTGCGCAAAGGTGCCAGCATCTTCGACTCAGCAACCAGTTTCGGGATGATCCGCGGCGGCAAGGTCGATGCCGCGATCCTCGGCGCCATGCAGGTCTCGACTGTCGGCGATATCGCCAACTGGATGATCCCCGGCAAGATGGTCAAGGGCATGGGCGGCGCGATGGACCTGGTCCATGGCGCCAAGAAGGTCATCGTCCTCATGGAGCATGTCGCCAAGGACGGCAGCCACAAGATCGTCGACGAATGCACCCTCCCGTTGACCGGTCAGCGCGTCGTCCAGCGCATCATCACCGACCTGTGCGTCATGGACGTAACCGACGCCGGGCTGGTCTTGCGCGAACTCGCCCCCGGCGTCACGCAGGAGCAGGTCCGCGCCGCCACCGGCCCGGACTTCACCACCGACCTCGCCTGAGCGGGAGCGGGCTGGCGCCAGAACGTCCCCGCCCGCCGGCCCCCCAGCGCCTCAGGACTCCAGGACGGCAGTCCAGGTGGCGTCGTTGATGTGCGCCGGGCCGCCGATGCCGGTCACGGTGCCGATCCACCCGAGGCTTTGCAGATAGGCCGCCGAGTTCCCAGGCAACCGGTCGGTGTCGATGAGCAAGGTCGGGCGAGCGAAGGCCGCGCCCAGCACGCCATCCTGCAGCATCGCGTTGTCACCCGATGCCACGACCAGCCGCGTCCCGGGGATCCGCGGAACGAAGTAGGCGGACACGGCGACGGACACGCCATACCGATCGGCGCCAGAAAGCCGGACGGTCGTGATCTTGCGTGCCTGAAGCTGCGACACGACGGCGCCGGACACCGATGCGGACCCGCCGACAACCTGCGCGGTCTTCGGCTTGGCCGCCTGCAGGAAGCCCGCTGCCGGAGCACTCAGCGACGCCGGCGCCGTGAAGAGGATCGCCGAGCCCGTGCCCGCCGCCGGGCCACCGACGGTGATGGCGTCCGGAAGCGCATTGCCCCCCACGACGATGACATTCCTCACCGGCTTGAGCTGGTGGAGGCGGGTCGCGATATTGGCCGAGACCTCGAAGCGGTCCGCGCCGGCGATGCGCACCACCGTCATGCCGCGGGCCTTGAGCTGGTCGACGACCCGCTCGCTGATCGTGGCCTCCCCGCCGATCACGTATGCCGTCTTCAGGGCCGAAACGCGCCGATTGAGTTCGCCGACGGTGGGCAGGGGTATGGCGTACTGATCGGTCAGCAGGACCGGCGCCCCGAGCGCCTTGGCCAGCGGGGGGACGGCCACCGCGTC
This sequence comes from Nostocoides veronense, assembly GCF_039531185.1. NCBI lineage: Bacteria > Bacillati > Actinomycetota > Actinomycetes > Micrococcales > Intrasporangiaceae > Nostocoides > Nostocoides veronense. The sequence continues at coordinate 147,784 of NZ_BAAAPO010000021.1, read as the reverse complement.
GGCGAGTTTGTTCGGATCTGCGCTGGTCAGGACCACCGTCGACGCGGTAGCGGGCACTGAGCGCGCGATGCTCACCGCCAAGCTCGCTTGATCAGGGGCGCTCAGGCGTTCGCCGCGGTGCCGGACCCACGGCGAGTTCAGCCCGAGCCGGCCAGCGAACAGCGCGCCGGGAGTCAGCGTCGCGGCGCCCGCGCGGTCATAAGCCTTGACGGTGCCCAGCGCGTGGCTGGGCGCGCGGGTCGCGAGGTTCAGCCGGGCCACCTCGCGGCTGCCGGTGGCCGCCTGAAGGTCCGCCGCGGAGACTGTCTTGGACCAGAAGAGGTAGGGATTGCCCGGCTTGCTGGACCACGGGTCGGCCTTCGCCACGAGATAGGGCAGCGCCGTCCCCCACGCATCCGCCGAGGCTTGGGTGTAGCCACCATTGCTTGCAGAGTAGTAGGCGCGCACAACCGCCCCGGCATACCTCGGCACGACCCCGGCCGTCGCGGTTCCGCCGGCGCGCACAGCGTTCTTCCACGCCGTCCAGTACGGCAGGTTGCCCGTCGCGGGATAGCCATAAAAGACCTGGTCATAGGTGCTGTCATAGACATGGCATGAGCAGTCCGGCCGCAAGCCGTCCTTGACCTTGGAGAGGGCGTATGCCCGCGCCGCCGCCGCCTGCGCCTGCAGAGCCGCTGACGGCCACCCCCAGGGCATCTCCGCGATCCGGTCGAGGTACTCATCGTGCAGACGCACCCGGAGCCCCACCTCCAAGGTCCCCGTGTTGTCGCGTGAGGGGACGATCGTGAGGATGCCCACGTCATAGCGCCCGCCGCCGACATTGGCGAGTGTCTTGCCATCCGCAAAGCGCATTGTGACCTGGCTGCTGCTCAGGCTAGCGCCGCCCGTGCACGACGGGCACGAGACAGTCACGCCCGCCGACGTGCGGCTCAACGTCACCGTATTGCCCGCGACGCCTTTGATCGTCTTCCCGCCGGCGCTGAGGCTGAACGCGCCGCCACCGCTGGCCAGCGCACTCGTTGTGACGACGGAGGAGGAGACATCCGATTGCAGATTGACCACCAGCGTCATGGCATCGGCAGCAGGGCTCACGGTCGTGCCCGAGTAGTAGAACTTCAAGATCTGCGCCGCGCTCCACCCGGCCTGCGCCTGGGCGAGAGCGCCGTACTGGCTCATCCCGACCCCGTGCCCCGCGCCCGCACCCTGCAGCGTCCACGTCGCCGGCACTCCCGCGCTCAGCGCGGCACCACGAGCGCCCCCCGCCTCCGGAGTATGCGGACCGCTTGGGTCCTGGTCCATCGTCCCGCTTTCGAGACCCACCCCCCAGCCGCCCGCGCGCAGGGCCGCCGCATCACTGATGACCCGCGCCGTGTCCGCCCCTGGCGCCGAGGCGGCGGCCGCGGCGGCCGTGGCGTTGGCCGTGGGAGTCGTTATACCCAGGCAGGCCACCGCCAGGCCCAGGGCAAGGTGGCGGGTACGGCGCGCGGTCATAGGGATCCTCCCGTTCGCGGGTCGGCCATCCGACCCTCGGCGAGGGAGGGGGGCGAGGTGAGGTAGCCCAGACCCCACGACCAGTGCATGACGGCGAGTGCCGCCGGAGTCAGGGCACGAACCGCTGGCGGTTCGCCCTTGCCGGCCAAGATCCCTCCCAGGGTGACGGCCCCGGCATAGGCCGCCGGAATCATCAAGGCCGGACGCCACACTAACCCCAACAACCCCATCGCGGTAGTCCCGAGAACCATCGCCGGCGGCGCGAGATAGCGCAGGTTGATCGAGCCCTCGTGATGGCGCGCAATGACATGCCGCCACCGGCCGTACTGGAAGTATTGCCTGGCCAGCGCCTTGGGCGTGCTCCGGGGCCGGTAGGTCACGACCAGGTCGGGCGTGAACCAGATCCGCCCGCCGCGAGCGCGGATGCGGTGGTTCATCTCCCAGTCCTGGGCGCGCGCATAGTGCTCATCGAAGCCGCCGACCGCCTGGAGCATCTCGCGCCGGAAGACTCCGAGATAGACCGTTTCGGCCTCCCCCGCGGCCCCCCCGACGTGGAAGGCGGCATTGCCGACACCGATCTTGCTGCGCATGGCGGTCGCGACGGCGCGCTCGAACGCGGTCCGACCCGTCGCCAGCATGACGCCGCCGACATTGTCGGCGTCCTGCTCTTGCAGAACCCGGACGGCCGTGCGCAGATAGTCGACGGGAATCTCCGCGTGCCCGTCGACCCGCGCAATGATTTCGCCGCGCGAGGCACCGATCGCGGCATTCAAGCCGTTTGGGGTCCGGCCTGTCGGGTTCGGGACCAGCCGCACCCGTTCGTCCGCCGCGGCGAGGCCTGCTGCGACCTCGTCGGTCCGATCGCTGGATGGCCCCAGGGCGAGCACAATCTCGAACTCCCCCGGATAGTCCTGAGCCCCGATCATCGCCACGGCATCGGCGAGATGTCGCTCCTCATTCAGCACCGGCACGATGACCGAGACAAAGGGCCACGAGGGTGCGGACGCGGTCGAGTCATCTGCTGGCACGCCCCAAGTATCACCGCCGCCCTCGGATTCGGCGTCTACCCTTGCTCCCCATGACCACTCCTCCGGGCGGGCGCGACACCTCGGGTGACGCCCAGGCGATCCCTCAGCGCCGCCGCCCCCGCCCGGCGCAGAACCCGCGTCCGGGAGCCTCGCCCGCCGAGCCCACCCGCGTCATACCCTCGCGCACCAGCGACCCGTTCCACGGCTGGCATGAGGAGCATGAGGTCCACGAGCGCGAGCAGTGGACGCGTCCGATCAGCACTTCCGACCAGCGTCCGCAGGCGTATGCCGATCGCACCGCCCCCCTCCCCGTCGCCGAACCGGCCCCGCGCCGGGTCTCCCCCGCCCCGCGCCCGCAGCGCGTCGCCGCCGACCCCTATGCCGAGGATCCGTATGCCGCCCCCGCCGGCCCTCCGCCTCGTGGCCCGCGTATGCCCCCAGCCCCGCGGCCCGGGCGACGGCGCCACCCCGTGCGCCGGGCGGTCTCGCTCCTCGTGCTGGTTGCCTTGATGTGGACGATCGGCACGGCCTGGGCGCTTCGCTCGACCTGGTCTGCCGTCGGGCGGGTCGCCTCGACTCCAGCGGGCGGGCATATCGCCGACACGGCGGGGAGCAACTACCTCATGGTGGGCTCCGACGGGCGCACCGACCTGAGCCCGGCAGAGCGCAAGCGGCTCGGCACCGGCTGGGCGGAGGGTGCGCGCACCGACTCGATCATGTTGCTGCACACGGGCACTGGCGAGCCGACGCTGCTCTCGATTCCCCGCGACTCCTATGTCGAGATCCCGGGGCACGGCATGAACAAGATCAACGCCGCCTTCGCGATCGGCGGGCCGCCGCTGCTCTCGGCGACGGTCGAGAAGGCGACGGGCCTGCGAATCGACGGCTATGTCGAGATCGGCTTCGGCGGCTTCGCCAAGGTCGTCGATTCGGTCGGCGGGGTGCGCATGTGCCTACCCAACGCGATCAATGACGAGAAGGCCCACATCAACCTGCCGGCCGGCTGCCAGGTGCTCGATGGCAAGAATGCGCTCGGCTATGTGCGGATGCGTTATTCAGACCCGGAGGGCGATCTCGGTCGGGTGAAGCGCCAGCGCGCCTTCCTCGGCGCGCTCATGGGCAAGCTCGCGACGCCGACCAATGTCCTGTTGCCCTGGAAGTTGCACTCCGTCGGCACCTCCGGCGCCTCGGCGGTGACCGTTGGCAAGGATGACGGCCTGATGTCCACGGCTGGCGCCTTCCGCGGCCTGCGCGCCGTGGCCGGCGGCTCGGGCTACTCGGTGACGGTCCCGATCTCCAATCCCGGCCTGCAAACTCCGGCCGGCGAGGCCGTCGAGTGGGACGCCACCAAGTCCGCCGCCCTCTTCGCCGCCCTCCGCGACGGCCACGACCTGCCCGCCGACCTCCTCCCCGCGACCAAGTGAGTGCCCGCCTGGGATTCCTAACCTCTGCTAGCACGGGTTAGTCGACTGTGGACACGTTGCAACCTGTGCACAGTCGACTAACTCGTGCTAGCAGAGGTTGCACACCCCCGACCCGGCCTAACCCTGAGGTGGAGGTTCAGGCTCAGCGCAGGAGCTGGCGGGCCATGACGACGCGCTGGATCTGGTTGGTGCCTTCATAGATCTGGGTGATCTTGGCGTCGCGCATCATCCGCTCAGCCGGGAAGTCCTTGACATAGCCCGCGCCGCCCAGCAGTTGCACGGCATCGGTCGTGACCTGCATCGCCACATCGGAGGCATAGCACTTGGCCGCCGCGCCAAAGAAGCTCAAATCGCCTTCGTGGCGCTCGGACTTCGCCGCCGCGACATACACCAACTGCCGGGCCGCCTCGAGGTGCATGGCCATATCGGCGAGCATGAACTGCACGCCCTGGAACTGCGCGATCGCCTGCCCGAACTGCTTGCGCTCCTTGACATATGCCGTGGCGAGGTCGAGCGCCCCCTGCGCGATCCCAACGGCCTGGGCGCCGATCGTCACACGCGTGTGGTCCAGGGTCCGCAGCGCAATCTTCAAACCCTCGCCGCGCGCTCCGACCATCCGGTCTTCGGGGATGACGCAGTTCTCGAAGATCAACTCGCGCGTCGGCGAGCCCTTGATCCCGAGTTTGCGCTCCGGCTCACCAAAAGTGAACCCGGCATCCGACTTCTCCACGACAAAGGCCGTCACATTGCCGCCTCGCGGGCCGTCGGGGTCGGTGACCGCCATGACCGTATAGAACTGCGAGACACCGGCATTGGTGATCCACGCCTTCTGCCCGTTGAGGGTGAAGGTGCCATCGCCATTGTCGGTCGCGCGACATTTCATCGACGCCGTGTCGGAGCCCGCCTCCCGCTCCGACAGGCCATAGGAGAAGGTGGACTCCCCGGCCGCGAGCGGGGTCAGATAGCGCTTCTTCACCGCCTCGCCGCCGCCGAGGATGATCGGCATACTCCCGAGCTTGTTCACCGCGGGGATCAGCGAGGCCGAGGCGCAGCCGCGCGCGACCTCCTCGATGACGATGCAGGTCGCGAGCGCGTCGGCGCCCACGCCGCCATACTCCTCCGGCACGTGCGGGGCGAAGAAGTCGCTCGCCACGAGAGCGTCGTGCGCCTCCTGCGGGTAGCGCGCCTCCTCATCCACGGCGGCGGCGTATGGCGTGATGCGGGCCGCCGTGATCTCGCGCACCGCCTCCCGGATGGCCTCGTGGTCCTCGGACAGGCGGTAGGTGTCGAAGTCGGAATTCACCGTCCCAGCCTAGGCCGCAGGCGCGGCAGTCCACGCAGGGAGGTGACCGCCACCACGCAGGCGGCGACAAGCCGCGTGGACCTGTACGGATTCCCCGGCGAGGACTACCGCCGAGAGCGGGAGGCCGGTCTGAGTCGCCCAGCCAAGGAGGACGGCGGACATGCGTCTGCGCGAAGCACTCGTCATCACCATCTGTGCCGCACTGAGTGCGATCGGCGTCGCCTCCGCCGGCGCCGGACCGAACCCCGCCAGCAGTCCGGGAATCGACGCCGGCCCCGACGACGGTGATCTCCTCGAGCGGCGTCAGCGCCTCGAGCCAACAGGTGGACTACCCGACGGCTCCGACGGGCGACACCTTCGTCATGCCGGGCTGGCGCCGCTCGCTCTCGACCACGGGCGCCGGCCGATTGGGCTGGGTCGACCTCGGATCGGCGAGCGTGGCCGTCCGCGGCGGTCTGAGCACCCTCGCCTGGCACACCGAGGACTGCACCTTCTTGTGCTGAGCGCCCCGCCCGGGATCAGCCGCGGCCGGGCAGATGCCAACGGTGGCCGTGATGCGCCTCGCGAGGTGTGTCGAGCAGGGCGGGGATGACCTCGCGCTCGAAGAGCTCGATGCCGGACAGGTCGTAGGCCGCTTCGGCGAAGTAGGTGATCGCATAGGTCATGCCGAGCCCCTCGAGTTCCTGCAGTCGCTCGACGATCTGCTCGGGGGTGCCGACCGCCGGCTGGGTGCGGGCGCTCGCGACCTGCTCCTCGACCTTGGCCGGGGCGACGCCCGCGCGGGTGAGCTGGTCGGCATACCACCGCAGCCGGTCCTCGACCTCGCGCTCGTCCCGCCCGATCACGACGTTGTAGTTGGAGCTGCGCACGATGGATCCGAAGTCGCGGCCGACCTCGGTGCAGTGGTCGCGCAGGATCGCCGACTTCGCGGCGAAGCCCTCAGGGGAGCCGTCGAAGTTGGTGTAGTCGGCGTACTCGGCCGCAATCCGCAGCGTCACCTTCTCGCCGCCGCCGGCGATCCACATGGGTATGCCGTTGCTCGCCGACCCGGGGGCCGAGGTCCCTTGCAGGGGTCGGGGATGGCACAGGGCACCGTCGACCTGGTAGTGCTCGCCGTCGAGGGTGGCGCTGCCGGTGGTCCACAGCCGCCGGAAGATGTCGACGCCCTCGCGGAGGCGAGCCAGCCGCTCCCCCGCCCGCGGAAAGCCGAAACCGTATGCGCGCCACTCGTGTTCATACCACCCGGCACCGATGCCCATCTCGAGCCGGCCCTCGGACACGATGTCGACGGTGGCGGCGACCTTGGCCAGGTAGGCAGGGTTGCGATAGCTCATGCACGTGCACATCTGCCCCAGCCGGACCCGGCCGGTGACGGCGGCGAACGCCGACATCAGCGTCCACGCCTCGTGCGTCGCCTCCTCGCTCGGCATCGGCACGGTGTGGAAGTGGTCGTAGACCCAGATCGACTCCCACTCGGGGTTGGCGTCCGCCCGCCGCGCGAGCCCGGCCATCACCCCCCAATGCTGCGAGGGGTCGATGCCGACCAGGTCGAGACGCCAGCCTTGCGGGACGAAAATGCCGAATCTCATGGCACGAACCTACTTCCCCATCGGCGGCCGCACCGCCCGGGCGCACCGTCCCACCCCAGCCGCGGACATAGACTCAGCCCTCGTGTCCACCAGCGCACCCGCCACCATCGCCGTCGTCGGCACGTCATATGTCGGCCTCTCCCTCGCGATGTTGCTGGCGCGCCACAATCCGGTGCGCGCCCATGACATCGATGCCCACAAGATCGGGATGCTCCGCGAGGGCCGCAGCCCCATCTCCGATCCCGATATCGAACGCTTCCTGCGCGATGAGAAGCTCGACATCGCCTACACCACCTCCCCCGAGGAGGCGTATGCCGGCGCCGAGTTCGTCATCATCGCCACCCCGACCAACTACGACGAGGTGACGAACTACTTCGACACCCGCTCCGTCGAGTCGGTGATCCGTGATGTGGCCCGGATCAACCCGGACGCCGTCATGGTCATCAAGTCGACCATCCCTGTCGGCTTCACGAACTCCGTGCGCGCGCGCCTCGGCACCGAGAATGTCCTCTTCTCGCCGGAGTTCCTGCGCGAGGGCCGGGCCCTGCACGACAACCTGCATCCGAGCCGGATCGTCGTCGGCGAGGTGAGCGAGCGCGGCCAGCGCTTCGCCGACCTGCTGCGCGACGCGTGCGAAGACCCCGGCGTGCCGGTCCTGTTGACCGGCAGCACCGAGGCCGAGGCGATCAAGCTCTTCGCCAACACCTATCTCGCGATGCGTGTGGCCTATTTCAACGAACTCGACACCTTCGCCTCGACGCACGGCCTGGACTCCCGGCAGATCATCGACGGCGTCGGCCTCGATCCGCGGATCGGGACGCACTACAACAACCCGAGCTTTGGTTATGGCGGGTACTGCCTGCCTAAGGACACCAAGCAATTGCTCGCGAACTATCGCGATGTCCCGCAGACGCTGATCAGCGCGATCGTCGAGGCCAACACCACGCGCAAGGACTTCGTCGCGATGGATATCGTCGCGCGTCGCCCGCGCGTCGTCGGGATCTACCGGCTCATCATGAAGGCCGGCTCCGACAACTTCCGCTCCTCCTCGGTGCAGGGGATCATGAAGCGGATCAAGGCCAAGGGCATCGAGGTCGTCGTCTACGAGCCGGAGTATGCCGAGGACCACTTCTATGGTTCACGCGTGGTCTCCCTTGAGGAGTTGAAGGAGATCTCCGACCTCATCGTCGCCAATCGGCATACCGATGATCTGGCCGATGTGGCCGACAAGGTCTATACCCGCGACCTCTTCGGCAGCGACTGAGCCGCGAGTCCCTGCCCCGCCGGGTGGGTCAGGAGCGGGCAGGGGTATGCCGTCCCAGCCGGGCGGCCAGCCCGGACGGCACATCGTGGGTCAGGCCTGCTGAGCCAGTGGCTGGTTGAAGCGCACCATATTGCCGACCGGGTCGCGGAAGGCGCAGTCGCGCACGCCATAGAACTGATCCTGCGGCTCCTGCAGCACCTCCGCGCCGGAGGCGACGACATGCTCAAAGAGTGCATCGACATTGTCGACCCGCAGGATCAGCGCCGAGAGCAGGCCCTTGGCGAGCAGATCGTGCAGCGCGTCGGCATCGGAAGAGCTCATCGGCATACCCCCGCCGGTGTAGTTGTGCAGGACGATCTCCAGCTCCGGCTGGCTCGGCGGGGTCAGGGTGACCCAACGGAAGTCGCCATTGGTGACATCGGTGGCCGTGGTGCAGCCGAGGACGTCGCGGTAAAAGGCGAGGGAGGCGTCGGTGTCATTGGTGAAGACGAAGACGTTGACGATGGCCAGGCTGGCCGTTGCGGGATGGGGCGTGGTGGGTGCTGTGGTGTTCATGTCTCGACCGTATGGCGCCCGCCCACCCCCGCGCTTCTTCGATCCTGATCGATGCGGGCGCCGTCAGCGCCGGGGCCGGGTGACCTGTTTGGCGATGCAGCCCGGCACGCCGCGCAACTCCTCATGCGGCCGGGCGCGGTAGGCGCTCGGGGTCTCACCAACCAACTCCGTGAAGCGCGAACTGAACGATCCGAGCGAGGTGCAGCCAACCGCCATACACACCTGCGTCACGGACATCGATCCATTGCGCAGCAGCGACATGGCGCGCTCGACCCGGCGAGTCATCAACCAGTAGTAGGGCGTTTCGCCGAAGGCCTCTTTGAAGGATCGCTGGAAGTGGCCCACCGACATCAGCGCTTCGCGGGCCAGCAGTGGGACATCCAGCGGTTCGGCATAGTCGCGGTCGATCCGGTCGCGGGCCTGCCGCAGCCGGATCAGGTCATCGCGTTCCACGCGGCTCAGTCTGCCGCAGCGGCCGCTCCTGCGCCCCCGCGCGGCTGCTCGTGTCACACTGGCCAGGTGGCAATGACGCACCAGAACGATCCCGATCTGATTCGTGACCTGCTCGTCGATCCGGGCATTTGGGTGATCGTCGGCCTGTCCGACAATCGCAACCGTGATGCGTGGAAGATCAGCCGCTATCTGAAGATGGAACAGGGCAAGGGGATCATCCCCGTGCACCCCTCGGCGGCCACCGTCCACGGTGAAAAGGGCTATGCCTCCCTGTCCGATATCCCGGATGGCACCGACGTCAAGGTTGTCGACTGCTTCGTCAACTCCGATCTCGTCGGGGCCGTCGTCGATGAGGCCATCGCCAACAAACACCGACTACAGATCGACGCCATCTGGATGCAGCGTGGCGTCGCGGATGTCGCTGCCGCCGAGCGCGCCCGCAAGGCCGGTCTCGGCGTCGTCATGGACACCTGCCCCAAGATCGAGTACCCCAAGCTGCGCCCCCACAGCATCTGACGGCGCAGCGCGTCGCACCCTTAGGCCTCGCGGACTCGCTCGCGTAGCGCCGCGCCCTTGTCGTATGCCGTCTGCCGCAGCTGGGTCTGGAAGCTCGCCATCGCGTCCCGCAGGCGCTCGGCCTCGGCGCCCTCGCCGCTGGCCAGGATGCGGGCCGCGAGCAGGCCGGCATTGCGAGCGCCGCCGATCGAGACCGTCGCCACCGGCACGCCGGCGGGCATTTGGACGATCGAGAGCAGCGAGTCCATGCCATCGAGGTATGTCAGCGGCACGGGCACCCCGATGACCGGCAGGGTCGTCACGGAGGCGAGCATGCCCGGCAGGTGGGCCGCTCCCCCGGCCCCGGCGATGATCACGCGCAGCCCGCGGCCGGCGGCGGCACGGCCATACGCGATCATGTCCTCCGGCATCCGATGCGCGGACACAACATCGGCTTCGTAGCCAATCCCGAACTCCTGCAAGGCAATCGCAGCCGCCTCTAGCACCGGCCAATCACTGTCACTGCCCATGACGACGCCGACGACCGGTTTCATTCGGTGATCACTCCCTGGAGATAGTCGGCCGCATGCCGAGCCCGCTCGTGCGCCTCGGCATAGGTCGACGCGCAGATATTGACGTGCCCAATCTTGCGGCCGGGACGCACGCCCTTGCCATAGAGGTGGACTTTCAGGCCAGGATCGCGGGCCATCAGGTGCCGGTATGCCGGATAAAGCTCGGCATAGTCCCCCCCGAGAACATTCGCCATGACGGTCACCGCGGAGCGGGCTCGCGGATCACCAAGCGGCAGGTCGAGCACAGCGCGCAGGTGCTGCTCGAACTGGCCCGTCACCGACCCGTCCATGCTCCAGTGCCCGCTGTTGTGCGGACGCATCGCCAACTCGTTGACGACGAAGCCATCAGCGGTCTGGAAAATCTCGACAGCCAGCACCCCCGTGACCCCCAACTCCCCGGCGATCCGCAGACCCGCTGCGGTCGCCTCCGCGGCCAGGCCCGGGTCGAGATGAGCCGCAGGCGCGTGCACCTCGACGCAGATCCCGTCCTCCTGAACGGTCTCGACCACCGGCCACGCGGCGGCTTGCCCGGACGGTGAGCGGGCAACGAGCACGGCCAGTTCGCGCTCGAAGTCGACCCGCTCTTCGAGCAGCACCGGGCCGCGCGCGAGCCAGTCCGCCACCTCGTGCACCGAACGCGCGAGCAAGACGCCCTTGCCGTCATACCCCCCGACGGGGACCTTGGCGATGAGCGGCCAGCCGACCTCGGCGCCGAAGTCTTCGACCTGTGCTACGGAGGTCGCGGCCCGCCAGCGCGGACACGGAATGCCCATGTCGGACAAGCGTTCTCGCATAGAGAGCTTGTTCTGGGCGTATGCCAGCGCGGCCGGGCTGGGGTGCATCGGCACCCCCAACTCTTCGAGGGCAGCCAGCACCGGAGCAGGCACGTGTTCGTGGTCGAAGGTGATGACATCACAGTGCTGAGCGAACGCCACGACGGTCGCCGGATCGGTGTAATCCCCGACCGGTGCGGACCGGAAAACCTGCGCGGCGGCACCATCGGCTTCCTCGGCGAGGACGGTCACGGTGATGCCCAATTCGGCGGCCGGGCCGGCGCACATCCGCGCCAATTGGCCGCCACCGATGATGCCGACGACCGGGAATCCACCCGGCGCACGAAGGGGTACTGGTGCGCTCAGGTCCACCCCGGGAGGATAGCCGTCGCAGCCTCCACGCCACGACCGGCGCCGAGCTGAGAATGGACTGCCGCGCCCCGTTGACTCAGTTAGGGTTTTCCGGTGACCCCGCCGCATACGAGCCTCCTCGGATGGGCTCGCGGCACGCTCAGTTCGCTGTGGCGCGAAGTCGTGAAGTTCGGCATCATCGGGGCGCTCGCCTTCGTCGTCGATGTCGGCGTAATGAATCTGCTGCGTCACACGATCTTGGACGACAAGCCGACGACCGCGAAGATCATCTCCGCCTCCCTCGCCACTGTCTTTTCGTGGATCGGAAACCGGCAGTGGACCTTCCGGCACCGGCGCAATCGCGCAGCCGCCCATGAGTTCTCGCTCTTCGTCATCACCAATCTCGTCGCACTCGTCATCGGTGTGGCCGCCATCGCGTTCTCGCACTATGGCCTGCAGTTCACGAGCCTGTTCGCCGACAATGTCGCCAATATCGTCGGGATCGGCCTCGGAACCCTCTTCCGGTTCTGGGCCTATCGCAAGTTCGTCTTCGCCAAGGAACTCGACGAGGCGTCGGACAAGAAGAGCGCAAAGACCGCGGGCTGAGCCCGCAACAACTCCAGCCGACCGAAGTTCTTCTCCGCCAGATCCCGCGCCAACGCCAAGCCCAGCCCGGAGCCGGTGGAAGATACCGAACGCTCGAAGATGTGCCGCGCCAGCCCTGGGGGCACGCCGTCGCCGTCATCGCTCACTTCCAAGACGACGGTCGGGCCGCTATGCCGCACAAGCACCGAGACGGTCCCTCGCCCGTGCGCGAGCGCATTCTCGATGAGCGTGGAGACGATCTGCGACAGGGCCGAGCGCACGATGAAGACTTCGAGATCCCGCTCGCCGTGGATGCGCATCGAGCGTCGCGCGGCCGCAAAAGCGGGCTGCCACTCCCGCTGCAGCGCCGCGAGCACCGAGTCCACCGAAACAGCACCCGCCTCCGCCGGACGCCGCTTGGCTCGGTTCATCAGATCGTCGACAACGCCGGTCAAACGCGCTACCTGGTCGATGGCCACCCCGGCCTCGGCGCGCGCCACCTCAGGGTCGGCGGTCGCCTCGATCTCTTCCAGGCGCAGCAGGAGCGCCGCCAGCGGCGTGCGCAACTGGTGACTCGCGTCGGCGGCAAAATCCCGCTCGGCCGCAAGGGCTTTCGCCATGTCCTGGGAGTTGGCAGCCAGCACCTCGCTGACCCGGTCAACCTCGGGTATGCCGGTCGCCAGCGGCGCGACGCTCGCGTCGCCCGCGCCGAGCCGCTCCGCCTGCACGGCGAGCGCCGAGAGCGGGGCTCCCAGGTGACGCGCTTGCCGACGCGCGACGACGAGACTCATCGTGAGGCCGACCAGGGCGACCGTGAGGCAGGCGCTGAACGCGATGAGAAAGAAGGCCGGAATCCCGACGCGATTGATGATCCGCTCATCGGGACTACGTGTCGCGGCAAAGGTCAGCATGCCGAGCAAGGGCACGAATGTCGCGAGGAGACCCGCCCCCACGACGAGCATCGTCGACCGCAGGAACAGTCGGTGCATCTCAGTCGTCCAGGTCGAGACGGAACCCGACACCGCGCACGGTGGCGATCATCTTTCCCGCGTCCGCGGACTCATCGAGCTTGCGGCGCAGCACCGAGATGTGGACATCGAGGGTCTTGGTCGAGCCGTACCACTCGGTGTCCCAGATTTCGTGCATCAATTGTTCGCGCGAGACGACCTTCCCACGCTCGCGGTACAGCACGCCGAGCAGGGCATATTCCTTGCCGGTCAAGGCCAGTTCCTGGCCGCGCAAGAAAACCCGGCGAGACTCCTGGTCGATGAGCAGCGAGGACGTGACCTCCGGCTCCATCAGGCCGCGCCGCAGCAAGGCCCGGGCGCGCGCGAGCAGTTCGGCCAGCCGGAAGGGCTTGCGCACATAGTCATCGGCCCCGGCGTCCAGCCCGACAACCGTGTCAACTTCGTCGGTGCGCGCGGTCAAGATCAGCACCGGGACGGCGGACCCAGCGGCCCGGAGCCGGCGGCATACATCGAGCCCGTCCATCGTCGGCAGACCCAGGTCGAGCACCACGAGGTCGACGCCTTGGAGTGCGACTTCCAGCGCCTCCTGCCCGTCGCCGCGGACCTCGACGTCATAGCCCTCCCGGCGCAGCGCGCGCGCCAAGGGATCGGCGATCGCCTCGTCGTCCTCGGCGAGCAGAACCCGGGTCATGGCGTCATCGTATGCGGGCCCGAACCCGCCGACCCGCGATCCCCGGCGCTGCGGCGCACCTCCGACGGCGTGACCGGGCCGATCCCGCGAAGTTGCCTGCGGCGTGTCGAGCGCAGGCTGAAGCCCGAATGCTGGGCGAGCCGCGTCGAGAGGGCTTCGTCGGCGAGCACGCGTCCCTCGCCCGCCACCGCTGTCAGCCGCGAGGCACGGTTGACCGTGGTCCCGAAAACATCGCCCAGCCGGCTCAGGACGGGGCCGAAGGCCAACCCGACTCGCACCTGCGGCAGCATCTCCTCCTCGGCCATGGCATCGATCAGGTCGAGCGCGGTGGCTGTCCCGGCCAAGGCATCCCGGTTGACGAAGAGCGCCTCATCCCCGACGGTCTTGATGACCCGGCCGCCATGGGCGGTCACGACATCGGAGGCCAGTCGCTCGAAGCGTTGGACCATGATGGCCAGATCGCGTTCGGACGCCCGCCGCACGATCGAGGTGAAGTTCACGAGATCGGCGAACCCCACCAGCCGCAATTGGCCGGCCTCGGCCTCCTGCGGATCGGCATCGCTGACCATCCTGGTCAGTGCGCCGAAGAGGTGGCGGCGCCAGGCATACGTCATCAGCGGCTCAAAGACATCGGCAGCCGCTGTGAGTTGCCGCGCCACCTCCATCGCCGTTTCCAGGTCAACGCCAGCATCGAGGGTGGAGGAGGGATCGGCGAGCGTTTCGGCAACGAGCTGCGTCTGCCAGACGGTGAGCCGATCGGCCGTGCGAGCAACCGCGCGAGTCATGCCGAGGAGCAGCTGCTCATCAAGCCGTCCGGCCTCGATCAGGTCCAAAATCTGACGCAACGCATCCAGATCTGCCTGCGCGAAGGACCCCGAATCCGGTTGCGAGACCGGGAATCCCAGAGCGTGCCAGAAGTTCGTGACCATGGGGAGGGACAGATCGGCGCGGCGCGACATTTCCTGACGGCCGGTGGCGATGTGGTCGCCGAGCAATCGCACCCGGATGTCCTCCAGGAACGCTTGGACGTCCGCTTCCTCGTGCGTCAACGCCTTCTCCCACGTGCCGGTCGAAGGCCTACTCTGCCACGCGCACGTGATGCACGTCACCTGCGGTGACGTGCTCCGGCCGCCCGCTGGCATCGCGCACCACCAGCCGCCCGTCGTCGTCGACGGCCTCAACCTCGACCCGGCGGGCGCGCCCGGTGCCGTCGGACAGTTCCACTCTCGCCCCGATCGTCGTGCAGGCCCGGCGGTATGCCGCCCGCTCCCCCGCCGCGTCGGCTCCCCCCGCGTGCTGGGCGTTGAGGACGGCGCTGAGCGCACCGGCATACGCGATGACCAGGTCGGTGCGGTCCGGCGCCGCGCCGGGGCCGAGCTCAAGGGCCAGCGAGGTGGCGGTCGGGACCGGCAGCTCATCTCGGCTGTGCAGCACGTTCAGGCCGGCCCCGATGACGATCCCGGCTGGCGTCAGTTCGCAGAGAATCCCCGCGAGCTTCGCGCCGGATTGAGCCAGCAGATCGTTCGGCCACTTGATCGCCGTGTCCAGACCCGTGACGGCTCGCACCGCCTGGTGCAGGGCCAGTCCCGTCAGCAGCGGCACCCACCCGAGGGCGCCCGGCGGAGTCGGGACCAGCACGGACATCGCCAGCCCGGCGCGGGGCGCCTCGCTCCACCGGCGCCCGAGCCGGCCCTTCCCACCCACCTGATGCTCGGCGAGGACCAGGGCCCACGGCATACCCAGGCGGGCGGCTTCGGTGTTCGTCGAGGCGAGTTGTTCGTGCAGGTGGACCTGCGTGACGGAACTCTCCTTCACACCGGCCCGGATGCGGTCGAGATCGAGTGGGGGACGCACGGGCACAAGGCTAGGCTCGGATCTATGACCGCCGATGCCATGCCGCAGGAGATCGACCTCCACACGACCGCGGGCAAACTGGCCGATTTGAAGCGCCGCGTCGCCGAGGTCGCCAATGCCGGTTCTGCCCGCGCGGTGGAAAAGCAGCACGCCAAGGGCAAGATGACCGCCCGTGAACGGATCGAGATGCTCCTCGACGAGGGCACCTTCATCGAGATGGACAAGTACGCCCGGCACCGCAGCAATGCCTTTGGCCAGGAGAAGCACCGGCCGTATGGCGATGGCGTCGTCACCGGCTATGGCCAGGTCGATGGGCGCACGGTGGCCGTCTTCGCGCAGGACTTCACGGTCTTTGGCGGATCGCTCGGCGAGGTCTTCGGCGAAAAGATCGTCAAGGTCATGGACTTCGCGATGAAGATCGGCTGCCCCGTCGTCGGCCTCAACGACTCCGGCGGGGCCCGCATCCAAGAGGGTGTGGTCTCGCTCGGGCTGTATGGCGAGATCTTCCTGCGCAATGTCCACGCCTCCGGGGTGATCCCGCAGATCTCGTTGATCATGGGCCCCTGCGCTGGCGGCGCGGTCTATTCACCGGCCATCACCGACTTCACCGTCATGGTCGACCAGACCTCGCACATGTTCATCACCGGCCCGGACGTCATCAAGACCGTCACCGGCGAAGAGGTCGGCTTCGAAGAGCTCGGCGGCGCGCGGACCCACAACACCAAGTCGGGCAATGCGCACTATCTCGGGGCGGACGAGGCCGACGCCATCGAGTACGTCAAGGCGCTGCTGTCCTATTTGCCGTCGAACAATCTGGACGAGCCGCCCTCCTACGACATCGAGAACGATCTGAGCGTCACCGATCTCGACCTCGAACTCGACACGATCATCCCCGACTCAGCCAATCAGCCCTATGACATGAAGACCGTCATCGAGCACCTGGTCGACGATGGCGAATTCCTTGAGGTGCAAGCGCTTTTCGCGCCGAACATCCTCATTGGGTATGCCCGGATCGACGGCCGCAGTGTCGGTATCGTCGCCAACCAGCCGATGCAATTCGCCGGCACCTTGGATATCGATGCCTCCGAGAAGGCCGCGCGCTTCGTCCGGACCTGCGATGCCTTCAACATCCCGATCCTCACCCTTGTCGACGTGCCCGGCTTCCTGCCCGGCACCTCGCAGGAGTGGAATGGCATCATCCGCCGCGGCGCGAAGCTGATCTATGCGTATGCCGAGGCGACCGTCCCCAAGGTCACCGTCATCACCCGCAAGGCCTATGGCGGGGCGTATGACGTCATGGGCTCGAAGCACCTCGGCGCCGACATCAACCTGTCCTGGCCGACCGGTCAGATCGCGGTCATGGGCGCGCAGGGTGCGGTGAACATCCTCTACCGCAAGGAGCTTGGCGCCGCCCAGGAGGCCGGAGAGGATGTCACGGCGCTGCGGGCGCAGTTCGTGACGGACTATGAGGACACGCTGGCGAATCCGTATATCGCCGCCGAACGCGGCTATATCGACACCGTCATCTCACCGTCCAACACCCGGATGAATGTCAGCCGGGCGCTGCGGGCGCTGCGCAACAAGCGCGAGAGCCTGCCGCCGAAGAAGCACGGAAATATCCCGCTGTGATGTCGTCGCCTGACTCAGCAGCAGCCGCGCCCGTGCTGCGGATCGTGCGCGGCAATCCGAGCGCCGAGGAGATTGCCGCGCTCGTCGCGGTCCTCAGCGCCGCCGGAGGGGAGGTCGAGGGCGGGACCACTCCGCATACCCCCGGCTGGGTGGACCATGCCGCCGCGGTGCACGCACCCACCCACAACGGCCCCGGCGGCTGGCGCACCTCCGTCCGCCGCGCCTGACGCCCTAGCTCCGCGCGAGCATCTCGGCCAGTTCTTCGCGCAGCAGCGCCGAGCCGGCGCCGAGGTCGAGGATGCGGCGAGCTTCATCGCGGTCGCCCATCCACGCCCGGAAGGTCATCGGCACGGTGATTCCGTGATCTGGCACATCACGCACGGTGATCGCGTCACCCCGGCTGATCGTGCCTGGCGCCACCACCGCGAAATAGGCCCCGGTGCGGCCGCGCTCGGCGAAGCGTTTGACCCAGCGCGGCTGTTGCATATGGGTCGAGAAGGTGCTGCACGGGATGCGCGGACCGGTGACAGCCAGGATCGCCGACCCCACCTGCCAGGTCGACCCGATGATCGCGGCATCGACATCGATCCCGGTGGTCGTGAGGTTCTCCCCGAAGTGCCCGTTAGGCAGCTCGAGCCCCAATTCCGTTGCCCACCAGTCAAGTTCCTCCCGCGCCACGGCATACACAGCCTGGTCGTCGCCGCCATGATGACGGCCGTTGCCGATGAAATCACCGGCCACGCCGCTCGGACCCTTGCGCCGCCCTGGCGCGGCGACGTCGAGGGCGTCCACGGGCAACTTCTGGATTCCCGTCGGGGTGGCCTTGCTGCCATTGGGTCTCGGGGAGCCGACATTGGTCGACAGAATCGCGGCGGGCATGGGCCAACGGTATGTCGGTTCGCTCGTCACCGATGTCCCTTCGCCCGCGAGTGGCGGGCGCGCCACAGCACCAGGCCCTGGGTGTGCGCGGACAGCCGCAGGCAGGCGACCGCAACGGGCAACTCAATGAGCACGGCCATCGCCACCGCGAGCCACCGATCGCTCGGTCCCGACGTGACCACATCGAACCAGGCGTCCACGATCAACATCGTCGCTGTCGCGGCAGCAAGAGCCGGCAGCCACCGGTTGGCGCGGAAGGCGGCCCACGCACCTGCCGCCAGCAGCAGGATCAGGCCCACATCGAAGCCACCCCACGCCAAGTCGTAGTTCACGGCGACGGCGTGTTCCGGCAACTCCCACGCCAGGTAGGCCGTCCACGGAATGAGGACGGCGGCCCCCGCACCGAGAACCCAGCCCGCGCGCCGCACCCGGCGGGCCGTCAGCGCCGCGTCGGCGGGCGACTCGGGCTGGCCGGGCGCTGGCATACCGAGAAGGGTAGGCGAGGAATCCCTGCGGTGCGGCCGCACTTCTCGGGTAACGTCGCACACCGTGACCGACCGCCTCCCGACCTCTGTCGACGCCATCGCCGAGGAGCACTTCGCCGCCGAAGTCGCCCTCTCCCCCATCACCGCCACCCACCTGGGGATCCCCGGGTATGACGACCGGCTCGACGACTTCTCACCGGCGGGCTATGCCGCCGCGTCCGCGCTTCGCCAGCAGACCTTGGCCCGGCTTGCCGAGGCCGAGCCAGCGGACGATATCGACAAGGTCACCATCGCCGCGATGCAGGAGCGGTTGGGGCTGGCCGAGGAGATCTACGCGGCCGGGCTGGAGGACAGCGCGGTCAATGTCATCGCGTCGCCGCTGCAGAGCATCCGCGGCGTCTTCGATCTCATGCCGACCAATACGGATCAGGAGTGGGCGACCTTCGGTCGCCGGCTCGCCGCTGTGGGCTCCGCGCTCGATCAGTGGGCGCAGTCCCTGGCTGGGGCGCGCGATCGCGGCCAGGTCGCACCGAAGCGCCAGGTCGAAGCGTGCGCCCAGCAGTGCGCGGACTTCGCGGCCGAGGGTGGCTACTTCGCCGGCCTGCGGCAGAACGCCGCTGCGGCGACGATGAGCGAGTCGGTACGCGACGAGGTCCTCGCGGGGATCGATGCCGCGTCCGCCGCCTATGCCGCCTTTGGTCCCCGCCTCACCGATTTGCTCGGTGCCCACGCCCCCGAGGCCGATGCCTGTGGGGCACAGGCCTATTCGCTGTATTCACGCTATTTCCTCGGCAGCACGGTGGATCTCGCGGAGACCTATGCGTGGGGTCAGGAGGAGGTTGCCCGGATCGAGGCCGAGCGCGCGGCGATCGCTGAGTCTCTCCGCCCAGGCGCGGGTTTGGACGAGGTTCTCGCGGCCTTGGACGCCGATCCGGCATACCAATTGCACGGCACCGAGGCACTGCAGGCATGGATGCAGGCAAAGGCCGACGAGGCGATCGACGCGCTCGCGGATGTGCATTTCGACATCCCGGGGCCGGTGCGGACGATCGAGGGCTGCATCGCGCCGACCCAACTCGGCGGGATCTATTACACCGGCCCGAGCGACGACTTCTCCCGCCCGGGTCGGATGTGGTGGTCGGTGCCCAAGGGCGACACCGAGTTCACCACGTGGCGCGAGCTGACGACGGTCTATCACGAGGGCGTGCCGGGGCATCACCTCCAGGTGGCGCAGACGGTCTACCGCAAGGACTTGCTCAATAGTTGGCGCCGCTTGGCCGCGTGGACCTCCGGTCATGGCGAGGGGTGGGCGTTGTATGCGGAGCGGCTGATGGCCGAGTTGGGCTTCATGGACGACCCGGGCAACCGGCTTGGCCTGCTCGACGGTCAGTCGCTGCGCGCGGCGCGCGTGGTCATCGACATCGGCGTGCACTGCGGCTTCGAGGCGCCGGCCGAGGTCGGTGGTGGTGCGTGGGATTACGACAAGGCGTGGCGCTATCTGACGGCGCATTCGCGGATGACCGAATCGGTGCTGCGATTTGAATTGGATCGCTATCTGGGCTGGCCGGGCCAGGCGCCGTCCTACAAGATCGGCGAGCGGCTCTGGCTGGACCTGCGCGCGGAGTCCGAGCGTCGCGCCGGCGAGGATTTCGATCTCAAGGACTTCCACCGCCGCGCCCTCGACATCGGCAGCGTCGGCCTCGACACCCTTCGCGCCGCCGTCCTCGGCACCCTGTAAGGCTTGCGATAGGGCGCTAACCAAGCCACGTAGGGCGCGTCTCCTAAGTGGTGCTAGCACCAGGTAGGTGACTGTGAACACGTTGCTCCGTATACACAGTCACCCAACTAGTGCTGGGACGTTTCCCGGCGCGAGCGCAGCTCGCTCAATGCTTTACAGGGTCCAACAGTTTGACCACTGAGGCAGGCCGGCGAACCGGGCTTCGAAGAAGGAGTACATCTCGGCGGAGTTGTTGAGCATGCCGCCGATGTGGGCGGGGGTGGCGTTGGGCGAGAAGTACACATTGGCGCCCTTGGTGCACCAGCTCTTGGCCATCGTCTTGCCGACGGTGAAGGGGATGACGTCGTCGAGGACGGAGTGCGTGACAAGGACCGGCATGGCGGGCTTGAGGTTGCCGATCTTCTGCTCGGCAACGATGGCGGCGAAGGGTGCCTTGCCCAGCATCTGCGCGAAGGTCGAGCCGTCGGCGGACAGGGTGCTGGACTTGACGAAGGAGTGGTTGAACAGGTCGGTCACGCACTCTCCTTCGACCTCGTCCATCACGCGTCGCCCGGTGGCGTTGAGGTATGGCGTGAGGTCGAGGTTGTAGCCGGCGGCAAGCCCGCGCACCCCATAGAGCGCGAATTCGGCATACAGCCCGCCGTCGAGATTGCTCGCCACGGCGCCGAGGTCGGCCGGAACGGCACCGGCGACGGCGCCCTTAACTTTCAGGTCGGGGGCGTATGACGCGGCGAGCTCGGCCGCTGACGCGGAAGCCCCGCCGCCTTGCGAATAGCCCATCAGGCCAACGGGATTCAGCGACGACAGGCCCGAGCCGCTGAGTCGCTGGGCGGCACGGACGGCGTCGAGGACGGCGCGTCCTTGCACGACCCGGTTCATGTAGGTGTGCACTCCGGCGGTGCCGAGCCCCTGATAGTCGGTGAGGGCGACGGCATACCCCCGCTCGATGAGGCCCTTGATGAAGAGTGATTCGTATTCCAGGCCTTCGGACTGCATGCGCGACGGGGCGCAGCGGTCGGCGAGGCCTTGGGTGCCCGCGGCATAGCCGATGATCGGGCGCTTGCCGACACCGATCCACGGCGTCTTGGGCACCAGGACGGTCCCGGACACGGCGATCTTGGCGCCGGTGCGATCGGTGGAGACATAGAGCACTCGGGTCGAGGTCATGACCAGATTGCTCAGGCCGGCCGGGTCGACGGCGAAGGTCATCAGCTCGCTGCGAAGCACATCGCCGGCAGCGCCGGCGACATACGCGGGGGCTTCGTAGAAGGCCGGGCGCGGCGGCTCAACGGCGGCGCCCGCAGCGGTGGCGGGCAGGACGGCCGCGCAGGCGGCGACAGCGGTCAGGGCAGCGGTCATACGGGTGCGGGACACGGGAAATCTCCTGGCTACCGGCGAGTAAGTTGAGAGAACGGTAGCGGAACTGCCGCACCGAGGCGGCGTCAATGGCGGCGTTCGGTGTGTGTCACCGCTCACCCCTGCGGCCCACACGGGCCAGAATCGACCCGTGGATCTCGCCCTGACCCTTGTCGCCATCGCCGCCACGGTCATCCTCATCGCCCGCCTCTGCGAACCGATCGGGGTGCCCGCGCCGCTGGCCTTGCTTGGCGTCGGGGTCGCGGCCTCCTATGTCCCGGGCCTGCCCGAGGTGTCGATGTCGCCCGAGGTGGTGCTTTTTGGGCTGCTCCCGCCACTGCTGTATGCCGCGGCGCTCAACACCTCGCTCATCGACCTTCGGCGCCTGCTGACGCCGATCCTCGGGCTCTCGGTGGGGCTGGTGCTCTTCACCGCGCTCGGCGTGGCGATCGTCGCAAGCTGGCTCTTGCCAATCAACTTCGCCGTTGCCTTCGCTCTCGGCGCGATCGCGCTCCCCCGGACGCGGTCGCGGCTACCGCCGTCGCCCGCAGCATCGGCCTGCCCCGCCGGACGACGACCGTCCTCGAAGGCGAGTCCTTGCTCAATGATGCGACGGCCCTGGTCTCGCTGCGCACGGCCGTCGCGGCGGCGGGTCTCGCCGTTGGTGCCGGACACGCGGGCGAGGTGACGACGATGAGCGTGGCGCTGGACTTCGGGCGGGCAGTCCTCGGCGGATTGGTCGTCGGCTGGCTGGTTTTCCTCGTCGTCGCCGCCGTCCGCCGCCACCTCACCGAGACCGCCGCGGACACCGCGCTCTCCTTTGCGGTCCCCTTCCTCGCCTATGTCCCCGCCGAGAAGATCCACGGCTCCGGCGTGCTGGCGGTCGTGACCGCGGGCCTGCTGCTGGCCCACAAGGCACCGGTCCTGCAGAGTGCGTCCTCGCGGCTCTCGGAGCGCATCAACTGGGCGAGCATCACCTTCCTGCTGGAGAATGCCGTCTTCTTGCTGATCGGCCTGCAGATGCAGTCGATCATCGCCCGGGTCGACGAGAGCGAGTTGACTCTCGCCCGCGGAGTCGGGGTGGGACTGGTGGTGCTGCTCGTATGCCTGGTGCTCCGGCCGGTCTGGATCTTCCCCTTCACCCTCCTGGCCTTCCGCCGCCAGGGTGGTCAGAGCGCCGAGGCCGCCAAAGTCGCTGCCGTCAGTTCCTGGGCAGGTATGCGCGGCGTGGTCACCCTCGCCGCCGCCCTCACCTTGCCGGAGGACACGCCCCTGCGGCCGGTTCTTGTCCTCATCGCCCTCATCGTCACGGTGGGAACTCTTCTGCTGCAGGGCTTTACGCTGCCAGCGTTGGCACGTTCACTCGACGTCCGGGGTCCCGATCCGCGTGAGGATGCCCTCGTCGCGGCGACCGTCGTCGCCTCGGCGGTCGGTGCGGGCCTGCGCTCGATCGAGGCCGATCCGAACGCCGACCCGAGCGCCCTCGCGGCGATCAAGGAGCAGTCGACGGCCCGGGTCAACCGGATCTGGGAGCAGCTCGGCGATGCCGGCAGCGAGACCCCAAGCGAGGCCTATCGGCGCCTGCGCCTACAGATGATCGGCGCCGAGCGAGCCCAGTTGTTGAAGATCCGCGCTGCCGGGGAGGTTGACCAGCATGTGCTCGGACAGGTCCTCAATGCCATGGACGCCGAGGAGGCGGCTCTGACCGTCAGCGCCCGGCGCAGCGAGCGGCTCCGGGAGACGCCTTTGCGCGCGCCCGACCAGATCGCGGCCGCCTGCGAGCACTTATCCGTCGAGCCGCGGTGCGTCGTCCCCGACAGCCCCGAGGGCTGCCACGAATGCCTGGAAACCGGAATGACCTGGGTGCACTTGCGGCTATGCACCGAGTGCGGCCAGGTCGGCTGCTGCGACTCCTCACCCGGCAAGCACGCGACCGCCCATTTCCACGCCTCCGGTCATCCGGTCATGCGCTCCCTGGAGCCCGGCGAAGCCTGGCGCTGGTGCTTCGTCGACGAAGCTCTCGGTTGACGGCCGACCCTCACTCGCGCCGTAGATTGGTCGCCATGCCCACTCCCCGATTCATCCTGGCGTCCGCCTCCCCCGCTCGCCGAATCCTGTTGCAGCAGGTCGGGATCGAGGCGGACGTGCAGCCAAGCACGGTGGACGAGGACGCGTTGCTTCGCGACCTGGCCACCCGGTATGGCGACCTGGAACCCGCCGATCTCGTCCTCGCCCTTGCCCGCGCGAAGGCCGAGGACGTCGCCCATAACACCGACGCCCTCGTGCTCGGCTGCGACTCGATGCTCGAACTCGATGGCGAGGTGCACGGCAAGCCGGCCGACGCGGCCGAGGCAACGCAGCGGTGGCGGCGGATGCGCGGGCGCTCGGGCACCCTGCATACGGGTCATTGGCTGATCGACGACCGCGACGACGGCAGCGGCGGACTCATCGGGGCGACCGCGTCCACCGTCGTGCATTTCGCCGATCTCACCGACGCCGAGATCGAGGCCTATGTCGCGACCGGCGAACCGCTGCGGGTCGCCGGCGCCTTCACCGTCGACGGTCTCGGCGGCGCCTTCGTCACCGGCATCGAGGGCGACCACCACAATGTCGTTGGCCTCTCCCTCCCCCTCCTGCGCGACCTCCTCGCCGACCTCGGCCTCCCCTGGTTCGCCCTCACCTGAGCCCCCTGTAGGTTTCCCGCCCGATGCCGGAAACCCTTCCTTTGTGCCGGAAAGCTTCTGGCACAAAGGGAGGGTTTCTCTCCCAAACATCGGGCGGCGTCTCGATCAGGTGGGGGGAATGTCGCGGCGTTTCGTCGCGAAGTGCCGGTCTCGGCCCGCCGCAAACGACAGTCGGGCAATCAGCTCGTCGCGCAGCAGACCGGGCTCGATGACCTGATCCAGCACCAGGTCAGCGGCCAGCCGTTCGATGTCGACATCTTCTTCGTATGCCGTGCGCCGCTCGGCGACGAAGGCCGCCCGCTCGTCGGGGTCGGTGATCTCGGCAATCTTGTTGGCGTACACCGCATTCACGGCGGCCTCCGGACCCATCACGGCGATCCGCGCGGTCGGCAAGGCAATCGTGGCATCCGGCGCAAAGCCGGGCCCGCCCATCGCATAGAGCCCCGCGCCATACGCCTTGCGCACGACGACACAGATCTGCGGCACGGTTGCCGACGCCACGGCGGACACCATCTTCGCCCCATGCCGGATGATGCCGCCGCGCTCCACCTCGGAGCCGATCATGAATCCCGGGACATCGGCGAGGTAGACGAGCGGGATCGAGTAGGCATCGCATAGCCAGATGAAGCGCGCCGCTTTGTCCGCGCTGTCGGTGAACAGCACGCCCCCCTTGACCGCGGAATTGTTCGCCAGGATGCCGACCGACTCA
This sequence comes from Nostocoides veronense, assembly GCF_039531185.1. Lineage (NCBI taxonomy): Bacteria > Bacillati > Actinomycetota > Actinomycetes > Micrococcales > Intrasporangiaceae > Nostocoides > Nostocoides veronense. The sequence continues at coordinate 122,908 of NZ_BAAAPO010000021.1, read as the reverse complement.
CCATTCATCCGCCCGAAACCGACAACCAATTCGGCGGCAAAGAGCGGCTTGATCTCGAAGAAGGAGTCATCGTCCACGAGCCCGTCGATCACCTCATGGACATCGAAGGGCTGCGACTCCTTCTCCGGAATCGATTGCGGTGTCAGGGGATTCGCCGGCGCCTCCGGCTGATAGGTCGGCGGCGGCGCCTGCCAGTTGAGCGGCAGATAGGAGAAGTAGAGCTTCGCCAATTCGATCGCTTCGGTGTCGTCATGGGCCAGCAGGTCCCCGACTCCGGAGATGGTGCAGTGCATCCGCGCGCCGCCCATCTCCTCCAGCGTGACCTTCTCCCCCACGACCATCTCGGCCATCCGCGGCGACCCGAGATACATCGAGGCATTGCCCTCGACCATGATGATCAGATCGCAAAAGCTGGGGATGTATGCCCCGCCCGCCGCGCTGGGCCCGAAGAGGCAGCAGATCTGGGGCACCTTGCCCGAGAGCGCGACCTGGTTGTGGAAGATCCGGCCGGCGCCTCGTCGACCGGGGAACATCTCGACCTGGTCGGTGATGCGCGCACCCGCGCTGTCGACAAACCAGAAAACCGGAAGCTCTTCGCGCAGAGCCATTTCGGTCGCGCGCACGATCTTCTCGACAGTCCGCGCACCCCACGACCCGGCCTTGACGGTCGGATCGTTGGCGATGACGATGACCGGTCGCCCGTCGACGCGCCCGCGCCCGGTGACGACGCCATCGGCCGGCAGGTCTCCGGCCCGTGCATTGGCATAGCGCCCGTCTTCGACGAAGCTGCCCGCATCCAGCAGCAACGCGATGCGGTCACGGACATACAGCTTGTTCTGCTTCGCCAGTTTCGCCGCCGCGGCCTCACTCGGACGCTCGGAGGCGGCATATGACGCGCTCAGGCGGCCCCGCAGGTCGGCGACATCGCTCACGAGGACAACCCTAGGTTGCGGGCGATGACCATGCGCTGAACCTCGGAGGTTCCTTCCCCGATCTCCAGGATCTTCGCGTCCCGGTAGAAGCGGGCGACGGGGTACTCCTCCATGAAGCCATTGCCGCCGAAGATTTGCGTCGCCAGCCGGGTCGCCGTCACGGCCGCCTCGGAGGTGTAGAGCTTGGCGATCGCCGCCGCCTGCTTGACCTCGCCGACGCTGCGCTTGCCCAACTCCTGCTGGTCCTTCAGCCACGCGGCCTTGTAGGTCAGCAGCCGCGCCGTCTCCTCCATGACGGCCAGGTCGGCGACCTTGAACGACACGCCCTGGTTGACCCCGATCGGTCGCCCGAAGGCCGTGCGTGCCTGGGCGTATGCCGTGGCCTCCTCCCGCATCCGCACCAGCAGTCCGAGGGCGAGCGCGCTGATGGCGATGCGCCCATCGTCGAGGGTCTTAAGGAACTGCTTGAACCCCTGCCCACGGTCCCCGAGGAGGTTCTCCTGCGGCACGCGCACATCGGAAAAGGTCAGTCCGTGCGTGTCGGAGATATTCCACCCGAGCTTGTCGTATGCCGGGGCAACCTCGAATCCCGTTGTGCCGGAAGGAATCATGATGGCCGAGATCTCCGGCCGCCCATCCGCGCTCTCGCCGGTGCGCGCGGTCACGGTGACGACCGATGTGATCTCGGTGCCGGAGTTCGTGATGAAGGCCTTCGCCCCGTTGACCACCCAGCTATCGCCGTCGAGACTCGCCTTCGTCCGCGTTGCTCCGGCGTCGGAGCCGGCGTCCGGCTCGGTCAACCCGAAGGCTGCCAGCGCCCGGCCGGACACGAGATCCGGCAGCCAGCGCTCCTTCTGGGCTGGGCTGCCATACGTCAGGATCGGGTTGATTCCCAGACCCACACCGGCCGAGAGCGTGATGCCGATCGACTGGTCGATGCGGCCGAGTTCTTCGATGGCGACGCAGAGTGCCGTGAACGGCCCGCCCTCCGGGTCGACGCTACCGCCGAACTCCTCCGGCACCACGACGCCAAAGAGTCCGAGATCGCCCATCTTCGGCACGAGGTCGGTCGGGAAGTGGTGCGCGCGGTCCCACTCGGCGACGTGCGGCGCAACCTCGCGTTCGGCAAAGTCGCGCACCATCGCCCGAAAGTCCTCGTGATCTTGGCTCAGTTCGAACATGCGCGGCGACACTCCCCATTGCTGACTTCGTTAGTGCTTGACGTTTACGTTAACGTAAAGCAGGATTCTGGCCCATGGCAAGCCGGACGGTGCTCGAGCGCGAGCAGACGTGGACCATCGCGCAGATCGCCGAAGAGTTCGCGATCACCCATCGCGCGGTGCGCCATTACGAAGAGTTGGGCCTGATCTCCCCCGAGCGGCGCGGCACCGTCCGCGTCTATCACCGCCGCGATCGCACCCGCCTCGCCCTGATCCTGCGCGGCAAGCGCCTCGGCTTCCCCCTCGAGGAGATCCGGACGATCATCGATCTGTATGACGCCCCCCGCGGCCGCCGCAGCCAACTCGAGTATGTGCTGACCCAGATCGACGAGCGCCGCGCTGACCTCGAAGCCCGCCGCCGCGACCTCGACGAGGCCCTCGCTGAGCTAACGACCTTCGAGGCCCGCTGCCGCGCCGACCTCGCGCGCTGACCCGGGCCGGGTTCACGCCCGCGGGCCGCGATATAGCCAGGCCCCACGGCGAGAACCTGGCCCGTCTCGCAAACCGCCTGGCCCCTCAGGTCCCGGCGGCCTCGGCGACGCCGAGGAGGGCGTTCTCGATCAGCTCCATGGCGGCGGGGTGGATCCACATCTGGGTTGTCGCGACATCGCGCGCGCTCAGCCCGCGCGCGGTCGCGTCGATCAGCGGCTGGATGAGCGAGGACGCCTGCGGTGCCATGAGTTGGGCCCCGAGCACGACGCCGGTGCCCCGCTCGGCGACGACGGTGCAGACGGAGGTGGTGTCTTCCAGCGCCCAGCCGTATGCCGTGTCCCCCAGCTTCTGCGTGAAAGCCACCGCATCACAGCCCGCCGCGAGCACCTGCGGCAGGGTCTCACCCACGATCGCCAGCTGCGGATCGGAGAACACCGCGGACGGAATTGCCTTGGCGCGCAGCGGCTTCGGCGCGTCCGGGTGCAGCACGTTGTGGCGCACGGTCCGGGCCTGATCATTGGCCAGGTGCTTGAGCTGGTGCACGCTGGAGACATCGCCGAGCGCCCATACGCCCTCGGCGCTCGTGCGCCCGAACTCGTCGACGAGAACACGACCACTGTCCGAGTCCACCTCGACGCCGGCTAGATCGAGGCCGATGTCGCCGGTGTTCGGACGCCGCCCAACCGCCACGAGCAATTGGTCGGTCACCAAAGTTGTCCCATCCGCCAACCCCACATGTATGCCGTCGCCGCGCTCCGCCACGGAGGTCACCTCGGCGTTCAGGTGCAGCGCCCACCGCTCTCCCATCAACTCGGTGAAGCGCCGGCCGATGTCCTCGCCAACACCTTTCACGAGGTGCGGGCCCTTGGTCACCATCGTGATCTCGACACCCAAACCCCAGAACAATTGCGCCATCTCGGTGCCGATCACTCCGCCCCCAAGGACGAGCATCTGCTTCGGCAACTCCTCGATCCGCATGACGGTGTCAGAGGTGTGGAATGGCACGCCACTGTCGTGAATCACCTGGGGCACAACGGGACTCGCACCCTGCGCGAGCACGACCTGCGCGGCCGTCACCTCGACGTCGCCACCCGGCTCGGCCACCACCAGCCTTCGCGGACCGACGAAGCGGGCGGCACCGATATACGCATCAATGCCAGCGGAGCGGGCACCCTCTGGACCGGAGGCCGCGAACGTGTCGATGCGGTCGAAGATGCGATCGCGGATCTCGCGCCACCGCACCTGGTCCACACGTGCGTCCACACCGAGCCGGGACAACTCAGGCAGGCTGCCGGCGACCTCGGCCACGTGGAGGAACATCTTGGTCGGGATGCACCCGCGATTGAGACAGGTGCCGCCATACGGCCCGCAGTCGATGATTGCCGTGCGCAGGTGCGCCAGTTCTTCCGAAAGCACCGAGCGCCCCGATCCCGCCCCGAGCACCACCACGTCATAGTCCCGCTCTGTCGTCACGCTGCTCACAGTAGGCGCCTGGGTCGTCTTGCGAACTGCCGGACGGGGTCCTCGCGAAGTATCGGAGCTGGGTCCCACGCTCTGCGTGGGCGGTACGAGCGGTGGCCCCTACTGGAACTTCGAGCGCGAGCTCGCGCGCGCCGCTGAGTCCGCCGTGCCGAACCAACCCCACGGGGACATCCTCCGCACCGATATCGCGATCTACCCCAAGCGCACTGGGCTGCACGTCGCCATCCAGCAGGGAGCGGCATACGCCAGCGCCCTCGGCACTGTCGAGTTCGACATCCCCTGGGACCGCCTCATCGCCCCCAAGGCCGACATGAGCTTCATCCCCAACCAGTGGGGCCACTGACCCGAGCAGCAGGTATGCCCGACCGCTCACCCGAGCGGTCGGGCATACCCCTGCCCTTGGGGCCACAGCGCAGCGGAACGTGGGACGATCTGCCCATGGCTGCGTCGACCCCACCGACCACGACCCTGCTCATCCTCGGTGCGGGCGGTGACCTGACCCACCGGCTGTTGTTGCCGGGCATCGCGACCCTGCTGATGGCCGAGCGAGACCGCACCTTGCGCATTGTCGGCTCCGACCGCGTGGACATGACCGCCGCCGACTGGAGGGCGCGCATCAAGGAATCCTTCGCCACCGTCAAGGCGCCCGCCACGGTGACGCGCACGGGGAGCCGGGACACGGCATACATCAAGGCAGACATCCTCGACCCAAACTCGCTACAGGACCTGATTTCCTCCTGCGGCGACGGCCCGCTCGTCATCTTCTTCGCGCTCCCGCCGTCGGTGACGATGAAGTGCTGCGAGCTGCTCCAGAAGATCCACCTGCCTCATGAGACCCGGCTCGCCCTCGAGAAGCCCTTCGGCACCGACTTCGCGAGCGCCCGCAAGTTCAATGACTTGCTCGCCCGCGTGGTCCCCGAGGACTCGATCTACCGGATCGACCACTTCCTCGGCGTCAACACCGTCCTGAACCTGATCGGCCTGCGCTTCGCCAACCGGCTCTTCCAGCCGATGTGGAGCAATGAGCACATCGAGAAGGTGGAGGTGCTGTATGACGAGGCGCTCGCCTTGGAGGGCCGGGCGGGTTATTACGACACGGCCGGCGCGCTGCGCGACATGATCCAAAGCCACCTGATCCAGGTGCTCGCGCTCTTCGCCATGGAGTCGATCGCGACCCTGGATGCGCGGGAACTGCAGGACCAGAAAGCGCAAGTCATGCGCGCCATGCGCCTGTGGAATGGCGACCCGGTGACCGCCTCCCGGCGAGCCCGCTACACCAAGGGCACCTCCGATGGGCGACGCATCCCCGACTACATCAAAGAGCCGGGTGTCGACGCTAGCCGCTTGACGGAGACCCTGGCCGAGATCACCGTCGAGGTCGCGAATAACCGTTGGGCCGGAGTGCCTTTCACGATGCGCAGCGGCAAGGCGCTCGGCGAAGTTCGGAAGATGATCGTCGTCACCTTCAAGGATGTCGCGCACCTGCCGCACGGCTTCGCCGGCCCGTCCGGCTCGGACACCCTGGTCATCGGACTCAAGCCCGGAACCGTCTCCTTGACGCTGACGATGAACGCCGAAGGCGATCCGCTCGACCTGGAGCAGAAGACTCTCGAAGCAGTGCTCGCCCCGCCGCGTATGCAGGCCTATGGCGAGGTGCTTGGACAGATCCTCGACGGCTCGCAGCTGCTGACCGTGCGTGGCGATTCCGCCGAGGAGTGCTGGCGGATCGTCGAGCCGGTGCTGAAGGCATGGGCCGCGGACAAGGTGCCGATGGAGACCTATGCCGCTGGCTCTCGTGGCCCGCGGAACTGGGCCACAAGCCGGGAGCACGTGTGACGCAACGCTTTTCGACGGTCGATGAGGTTGCGACGCGCCTCGCCGCCGTCGGCTATCTTGCCTCCGATGCCATCGCGACGACGGTCTTCCTCGCGGACCGCCTCGGCAAGCCGCTGCTGATCGAGGGACCCGCCGGCGTCGGCAAGACCGAACTCGCCAAGGCCGTCACCGCCGCTGTTGGCGGGGAGCTCATTCGCCTGCAGTGCTATGAGGGCGTGGACGAGGCGCGCGCGCTCTACGAGTGGAATCACGCCAAGCAACTGCTCCGAATCACCGCGGAGCAGGGCCACGCCTGGGATGAGCTGCGCAGCGACATTTTCACCGATGAGTTCCTCCTTCCCCGGCCGCTGCTCAAGGCGATCCGGGCCGAAGGCGAAGCGGTGCTCCTTGTCGACGAACTGGACAAGGCAGACCAGGAGATCGAGGGCCTCCTGCTCGAGGTGCTCGGCGACTTCCAGGTCACCGTCCCCGAGCTCGGCACGATCCGCGCCACTCGGCCGCCCTTCGTCGTGGTCACGTCCAATGCCACGCGCGAGCTTTCCGAGGCGCTGCGTCGCCGCTGCCTGTTCCTCCACATCGACTACCCGATCCCCGAGTTGGAGCAGCGCATTGTCCTCCAGCACGTGCCCGAGATCACCGAGTCACTCGCGGAATCCGTTGTCCGGCTTGTGGATCGGCTGCGCAAGCTGAAGCTGCGCAAGTCGCCCTCGGTGGCCGAGACCATCGACTGGGCCCGCACGCTGGTGGCGCTTGGCGCCGACGACCTGGCCGCCGAGCAGGTGCGCGACAACCTCGGTGTTTTGTTGAAGCACCAGGACGACATCGAGCGCGCCCGGCACGCCCTCGACCTGTAATCCCCTCCCCCGACAGCCACCCACCGTGACGATCCCCGCCCACGAGACCACAGCCAACGCGACCGCAGCCGCCATCCCCCGCCGGTTGGTTGCGTTCGGCGCCGCGCTGCGGGGGCACGGCATACGCACCGGCACCTCCGACCTCATCGACGCGGCCGCCGCCGCCACGGCCCTGGGGTATGACGACCGGGAGCGTCTGCGCGCCGCCCTCGCCGCGACGCTGTTGCGCCGCAGCACCGAGCAGCGGGTCTTCGACGACCTTTTCGATGTCTACTTCCCTGCCGCCCTCGGTTCGAGATCCTCTGTGCCAGAAGATGATCCGCTGCCACCGCCGACCGACCCGGCTGGCCGGCGAGCCCTGGCCACCCGCCTGCGCGACGAGCTCGCGGCGGTGATCGCAACCCGGGATGCGCGCGACCTGGACCGCCTCGCGGCGCGGGTCGTGGCCACCCTGGGGCGCCTGCCCAACGACTCGACCCTCGGCACTTTCTCTGCCGCCCAAGCGCTTGACCTGCTTGCTCCGCAAACGGCCATCGCCGCCGCTTTGCAACGACTCCAGGACGCCGGCCTCGACGCACCCGGCGGCTCGGGCGATGGTTCTGGGGGCAGCGGAGGCGGCGGGCAGGGCGCGGGCGGTAGACCCGGAAGCGGCCTGTCCAGCCGGTTCACGCGGGACGAACTGCGGGACGAGGTGGCCGAATTCCGGCGACGCGTCGAGCGCGAGACCCGGCGGCGCAATGCCGAAGTCCGTGGTGCCGAACGGATTTCGCGCTATGCCGTGCGAGCCCCCATAGATCAGACCAGCTTCATCCTCGCCGGACCCGACGAGCTCGCCGAATTGCGCCGCGCCATCACGCCGCTGGCACGCAAACTCGCGACCCGCCTGGCCGCGAAGCGCCGCTCCGGTCGCGGTGCGCCGATCGACATCCGACGCACCCTGCGCCGCGCCATGGCGACCGGCGGGGTGCCCATGCGACCGGCATACCGCAAACGCCCACCGTCCCGGGTCGACCTGGTCCTGCTGTGCGATATGTCGAGCTCGGTCGCCGGCTTCTCGCGATTCACCATTCTGCTCATGCAAGCCTTGGCCGGGCAGTTCCGGCGGGTGCGGATCTTCGGCTTCGTCAATGTCGTCGACGAGCTGACGGACGTGATCGCCGATGCACCTCCCGGCGCCGAGATCAGCGGCACGTTTGATGACACCAGCCGAATGACCAAGTGGCACAACAATTCCGACTATGGCGCCGCGCTGGAATACTTTGTCGATAACCACCTCGATGCCGTCGGCCACCGGAGCATCGTGATGATTCTCGGCGACGCCCGCACCAACAACACCGACCCAGGACTAGACGCCCTCCACGCGATCAACGAGCGCGCCCGCTCAGTCTTCTTCCTCAACCCCGAGCCCGCGCGCCAGTGGTCGTCCGGCGATTCGGTCGCCCACCGTTATGCCGAGGTAGTCGACATGCACGAGTGCCGCAACCTCGCCCAACTACGCCACTTCGTCGCGCGCGTCCTGATCTCCTGACGCCAGCCCTGACACTCCAGCCGGCTCAGGTCAGCGCGAGGTAGATCAGCCAGGCAACGACGACAAAAGCAACAAAGGACGACGCCGCGATCGTCGCCGCGACATAGGGCGGATACTTTCGCCGATCCGCCCCACGACGCGAAGGCCGAGGCGGCGGGGGCGGCACCTGGTCAGTCATCGTCGCCGCTCCAGAACTGATCGGGGTCCGGGCCGGTCCGCATACCCCGGTCCAGGCTCTCAATGGCCGCCAGGTCGTCGCCGTCCAGCACCACATCGACGGAGCCGAAATTCTCCGCGATGCGAGAGGGCGTAACCGACTTGGGAATGACGACATTGCCGAGCGCGAGATGCCAGCCGAGGATCGCCTGCGCCGGCGTGACCTGGTGCTTGTCCGCGATGGTCGCGATGACCAGGTCCTCGAGGACATCCTTGCCGGACGCGAGCGGACTCCAGGCCTCGGTGACGATCCCACGCTCAGCATGGAAGGCGCGCAACTCGCGCTGCTGCAGATAGGGGTGCAACTCGATCTGGTTGATCGCCGGCCACTCCCCCGTCCGGTCATAGGCATCCTGCAGGTGCGAGGCATGGAAGTTCGACACCCCGACCGCTCGCACGCGCCCGGTGCCGCGCAACTCCAGCAGCGTCTCCCACGTCTCGGCATACTGCCGACGGCCCGGCGCGGCCCAGTGGATGAGGAAGAGGTCGAGATAGTCCAGCCCCAGCCGCGCCATCGACGCATCGAAAGCCGCCAGCGTCCGCTCACGCCCCTGGTCGTCATTCCACACCTTGGTGGTGACGAAGATGTCCTCCCGGGGTATGCCGCTCGACGCGATCGCCTCGCCCGTCCCGCTCTCGTTGTCATAGATGCGCGCGGTGTCGATGTGCCGGTAGCCCACCCGCAGCGCCTCGGCGACCGCGTCGCGAACCCCGTCTTCCGGCACCTGCCACACCCCGAAGCCCAACTGCGGGATAGGAACCGGGCCGGCAGGCGAACGCAGATCGATCGATGCATAAGTCATGGCCACCAGCCTAAGTCGGCTCGCACGAGATCGCTGGGGCCCAGCTATGACCGAGTTCACGCCTCAACCCGCGCTGGCGTGGTCGAGCCGTTCGAGCCGTTCGCTAGGCTCGGAAGTATGCCGATTACCAAGGTCCTTATCGCCAACCGGGGCGAGATTGCCGTCCGGATCGCCCGCGCGTGCAAGGACCACGGGCTGGGATCCGTGGCCGTCTATGCCGAACCGGACCGGGATGCGCTGCACGTCAAGGTCGCGGACGAGGCATACGCCCTCGGCGGCTCGACCCCCGCGGATTCGTATCTGTTGCAGGACAAGCTGATTCAGATCGCCAAGGACTCCGGCGCGGACGCGATTCACCCCGGTTATGGCTTCCTTGCCGAGAACGGCCCGTTTGCCCAGAAGGTCCTCGACGCTGGCTTGGTGTGGATCGGTCCCGGACCCGAGGCGATCGACTCGCTCGGCGACAAGGTCAAGGCGAGGCATATCGCGCTGAAGGCCAATGCGCCCCTGGTGCCGGGCACCAAGGACCCCGTCAGCGGCCCCGACGAGGTCGTCGCATTCGCGGAGGAGCACGGCCTGCCCGTCGCCATCAAGGCGGCCTACGGCGGTGGCGGCCGCGGCCTCAAGGTCGCCCGCACAATCGATGAGATCCCCGAGCTGTATGACAGTGCGGTCCGCGAAGCCGTCACGGCCTTCGGCCGCGGCGAGTGCTTCGTCGAGCGCTTCCTCGACCACCCGCGCCATGTCGAGACCCAGTGCCTCGCCGACCAGCACGGCAATGTCGTCATCGTCTCGACGCGCGACTGCTCGCTGCAGCGCCGCAACCAAAAGCTCGTCGAGGAGGCGCCGGCGCCCTTCCTCACCGAAGAGCAGCACACCGAGTTGCTCCGTGCGAGCAAGGAAATCCTCAAGCAGGCCGGCTATGTCGGCGCCGGCACGTGTGAGTTCCTCGTCGGCCCAGCGGGCGATATCTCCTTCTTGGAAGTCAACACCCGGCTTCAGGTCGAGCACCCCGTCTCCGAGGAAGTCACGGGCATCGACCTGGTCCGCGAACAGTTCCGCATCGCGGACGGCGAGGTTTTGAGCTTCACCGATCCCGAGCCGCACGCGCACTCGATCGAGTTCCGCATCAATGGTGAGGACGCTGGTCGCGGCTTCCTGCCCGCACCCGGCACCGTCACCAAACTCGTTGTGCCCCAAGGCCCTGGCGTTCGTTGGGACGCCGGAATGGTCGAAGGCGACACGATCGCCGGCGCCTTCGACTCGATGATTGCCAAGCTCATCGTCACCGGCGCCACGCGCCAGCAGGCGATGGAGCGGGCTCGCCGGGCACTCGACGAACTCGTCATCGAGGGCATGGCGACGGTCACGCCTTTCCACCGCAAGATCGTGCGGGACACCGACTTCGCTCCCGCCAACCCGGACGAGAAGTTCACGGTTCACACCCGCTGGATCGAGACGGATTTCGTCAACGACATCGAGGCGTATGCCGGTCCCTCCGGTGACGCGCCAGAGGCCGAGGAGCGGCAGCAGATCGTCGTCGAAGTCGCCGGCAAGCGCGTGGAAGTCTCCCTGCCCGGCGGACTCTCGCTCGGCGGTGGCGGTGGCGCGGCCAAGAAGAAGGCGCCCCGGCGCGCGAGCGGCGGCAAGGCCGGCACCGCGGCCTCCGGTGACTCCCTCACCGCGCCCATGCAGGGCACGATCGTCAAGGTCGCCGTCGAGGAGGGCCAGAGCGTCGAAGCCGGCGAACTGATCCTCGTCCTCGAGGCGATGAAGATGGAGCAGCCGATCAACGCCCACAAGGCCGGCACCGTCACGGGTCTGTCCGCCGAAGTCGGCGCCACTGTCACCAACGGCCAGGTCCTCGCCGAGATCAAGGACTGAACTGCTCGCTAAGGTGGCCTGACCGTACCGGGAGGGCCACCATGTCCACTCGTCTTCGCACCCTTGCGCTCGTGGCCGCTGCCGCTGCGGCGAGCGTCACAGCGCCAGCGTCCGGGGCTGCCGGCCCGACCGGTCCCGTTGTCGTGGGTGGCTCGGCGCAGCCGGTCTTCTCTGCCAAGGCCGCCGACTGGACGGTCCGCGAGGCCTGGGTCGAGGTGCCCGTCGACTCCGACCGTGATGGCCGCCAAGACCGGGTGCACATCCGGTATGCCCGCGCCACGGCGGCGACCGACCGGCTGCCGGTGATCATGGAGGCCAGTCCGTATTTCACCGGCGTCAAAGACGTCCCGAACCACAATGTCGACCACGACCTGTTTGACCCCACCTCGCGCCGGACGTATGCCGATCGCTCCGCCCCGCGCGCTGGCTCGCCCACTCTCCTGGACCCCTGGTGGGCCAGGAACTGGATCACGCGCGGCTTCGCCTGGGTCGAGATGGAATCCCTCGGCACCGGCGGGTCGACCGGCTGTCCGACGACTGGCGGCATCAACGAGACACTCGGGCCCAAGGCGGTCATCGACTGGCTGAATGGGCGGGCGACGGCATACGACCGCAGCGGCCGGGCGGTGCGCGCCGACTTCACCAATGGTCGGGTTGGCATGCTCGGGGTGTCCTATGACGGCACGCTGCCCAATGCCGTGGCGACCACCGGTGTCGACGGGTTGAAGGCGATCATTCCGATGTCCGCCATCTCGGACTGGTATGGCTACTACCGCGCCGGCGGGGCCGTCGTCGCCCCGGACGGCTACCAAGGTGAGGACACCGATGTCCTCGCGAAATTCGTTCTCACCCGGGCTAATCCGAGTATCTGCGATCGGGTGATCGCCGGGCTGGCAGCCCGCCAGGATCGGGTCACCGGGGATATGTCGAGCTTCTGGGCGCAGCGCAGCTACCTGGCGGATGTCGCCAAGGTCAAGGCGGCCGTCTATGTCTCCCACGGCCTGAGCGACTGGAATGTCAAACCCAGCCAGGCCGGCCTGTGGTACCGCGCGCTGCGCGCGCAGGGCACGCCCGCGAAGATCTTCTGGCATCAGGGCGCGCATGGTGGGCAGCCGCCGCTGTATGAGCAGAACCGGTGGTTCACGCGCTATGTCATTGGCGCAGCAGATGGCGTGGAGCGCGAGCCGCGCGCCATCATCGAGAATCCTGCGGGCGAGCCCATTCGGTATGCCGATTGGCCGATCCCAAGCGCGAAGTCGACGTCGATTCCCCTCTCGCAGTTGACCCTTCACGCTGGCTCTGCCGGCCGCCTGTTGACCTTCAGCGACGATCCGCGCAACAGCCTCGTCCCGTTCACCACCAACCCGAAGCGGGCCAACGGCCTCGCCTTCGCTACGGCACCCTTGACCGCCAACACCCGGCTGTCCGGCTTCGCGCGCGCCGACCTGCGGGCCGCCTTCGGTCAGGTCAACGCGAACGTGAGCATCGGCATACTCGACCTCGATGCGCGCGGTCGCGCCACCCTCGTGACGCAAGGCTGGACCGACCCGCAGAACCGAAACTCGTTGTGGCACAGCGATGCTCTGATTCCGGGTCAGTTCGTGAACCTCCGGGTTGACCTCGAAGCAACAGACCACGTCTTCGCCGCGGGCCACCGGATCGCCATCACGCTGCTGCAAAGCGACCACGAGTTCACGATCCGCCCGCCGGCCGGCAAGACGATGACCCTCGACACGTCGCGCTCCATGATCACCCTGCCGCTCACCGCTTCCCTGCCCTGAGACCGAACGAAAGCCGTGTGAGCGACCCCACCTGACGTGGCCCTCGCATCCCCGCGACGGCCCGGCGAGGATGGAGCCGACCACCCAGAGGCGAAGGAGTTCGGTATGCAGTTCGGGCGCAGCTATGAGGAGTTCGAGGTCGGCGCGACCTACAAGCACTGGCCCGGCAAGACCGTCACCGAGTATGACGACCACCTCTTCTGCCTGCTGACGATGAACCATCACCCGCTGCACCTGGATGTCCATTACGCCGGGGAGACAACGCAATTCGGCAAGAATGTCGTCGTCGGCAATTACGTCTACTCGATCCTGCTGGGCATGTCGGTCCCCGACATCAGCGGCAAGGCGATCGCCAATCTCGAGATCGAGTCGCTGCGCCATGTCGCGCCGACCTTCCACGGCGACACGCTGTATGGCGAGACGACCGTGCTCGATAAGTGGGAGTCCACATCCAAGGACGACCGCGGCGTCGTCTACGTCGAAACCATCGGCTACAACCAGGACGGCAAGGTCGTGTGCATCTTCCGCCGCAAGGTCATGGTCCCCAAGCAGAACTACCTCGACGCCCGCGGCGGCGAGCAGCCGGGCCGCCCCGTCCCCCAGCCTGACAAGAACTGGAGCGGCTCGCCGGCGTAGCCCGAAGCCTGCCCTGGCCGCTCCCCTGTCCAGGCCTGCCCACCCACCACGCTCGCCTTAACGACTGGGCTACCGCCTGGTATTGGCCATGATCGCGGCCAGTACCAGGCGGTAGCCCAGTCGTTAGGGGCCGGCCGGCGCGGGCGTGACAGCATACGAGGATGAGCGAAGAGCAAAAGCAGGCCGACAATCGGGCCCGGGCCACCACCGAGGAGTTCCGGGCCTTCGTCCAGACCGGCTGGGCCCCGCGCTCTGCGACCTTGCCGGAGCGCTCCCCCGCCGCGGAGTATGCCGCCCGCCGCCGGGACGCCCTCTCCACTCGCTTCCCCGGCGACCGGCTGGTCGTCCCCGCCGGCGGATTAAAAGTCCGCAGTAACGACACGGACTATGTCTTCCGGCCGCATACCGCCTTCGCCTACCTCACCGGGCTCGGCGCGGACCGCGAACCCGACGCCGTGCTCGTCCTCGAACCCACCGACAGCGGCCACGACGCGATCCTCTACTTCCGCCCACTCGCTGGCCGAGATAGCGACGAATTCTTCGGCGACGCCCGCTATGGCGAGTTCTGGGTCGGCCCCCGTCCGACGCTCGCCGATATCGAAGCCGAACTCGGCATCGGCGCCGCGCACATCGACGACTTCCTCGACGCCGCAACCAAGGATGCCGGGACCGTCACGGTGCGGGTGGTCCGCGACGCCGACCGCGAACTCGTCACGCAACTCGACGCGCGCCGGGCATCCGAAGGCCGCGAGCACACCGCAACCGAGGAAGCCGACGACGAGCTGGCCCACGCGATCTCGCTCGCCCGGATCACCAAGGACGACTTCGAGGTCGAGCGGATGCGCCAGGCGGTCGCCGCGACCAAGGCCGGCTTTGAGGCCGTCATCGCCGACCTGCCCTCACTGAAGGAGCGCGGCCGCGGCGAGCGCTGGGTCGAAGGCACCTTCGGCCTCCATGCTCGGCACCTGGGCAATGGCGTCGGTTATGACTCCATCTGCGCCGCCGGCGATCACGCCAACACGCTGCACTGGATCAAGAACACTGGCGATATTGCCGCCGACGACCTCATCCTGCTCGATGCCGGCGTCGAGGTCGAGGAGCTCTACACCGCCGATATCACCCGGACGCTGCCGGTCGCCGGCACCTTCACCGACGCGCAACGCGAGATCTACGAGGCTGTGTATGCCGCCCAGGAGGCCGGCCTGGCCGCGGTCAAGCCCGGCAACAAGTTCAGCGATATCCACGCTGCCGCCATCCGCGTCATCGCCGAGCACCTCCACGGCTGGGGCCTGCTGCCCGACGGCATCGACGTGGACGCCACCCTCGACACCGAGCATGGGCAATACCACCGGCGCTGGATGGTCCACGGCACGAGCCATCATCTCGGCCTGGACGTGCACGACTGCGCGCTGGCTACGCGGGAGGAATATATGGACGCCGAACTTGTGCCGGGGATGGTCCTCACGGTCGAGCCCGGCCTGTACTTCAAGGCCGATGACGAGCTCGCGCCGGAGCGCTTCCGCGGCATCGGGGTGCGCATCGAGGATGACGTCCTCGTGACCGCCGACGGCCACGAAAACCTCTCCGCGGGCATGCCGCGTGCCGCCGCCGATGTCGAGGCCTGGATCGCCGAGGTGCAGTCCCGCTGACCTGCCCGGCGGCCCGGAATACACGTCCTCAATGACCAGAATGTAAGCGTTTCCATAACGGTTTGGACACGGCACGGCAGCAATCCCGAAAGGATGTGCCGTGGCCCCTTGACGACCGTCCCCATGAGGAGCAATGTTGAGCCGTCACCCGCCCGGACCGGGCGGAACCGCGGATCGCACAGTTGCTCCCTCTGACGGCTGCGCGTCCACGCACAGAAGTCAAGGAGACGAAATACATGGGCGCAAGACGCTTCATCACGGCCGGTGTGGCCTTCAGCGCGGTGGCAATGACCGCCGGCTGTCTCGGCGGCGGCGGCGGCACCTCGGGCGGGACCGCGACCACAGCCGCTGAGGGACCGGGCAAGGCCGAGGTCGAGGTGATGTACGGCTTCGGCAACGAGCAGGAAGTCGCGTTCAAGAAGGACCTCGATGCCTTCGCGAGCAAGAACGGCTTCAAGGTCAAGTACACCAAGGCCGGTTCCTGGGACACCGAGATCAAGACCCGCGTCGCTGGCGGCACGCCCCCGGACGTGGGCCTGTTCCCGCAGCCCGGCGTTATGTGCGACCTCGCCAAGCAGGGCAAGGTGCTCGCGTATGACGATGCGACCGTCACCACGACGAAGGAGACCCTGGTCCCCGGCTTCGTCGAGTCCGGCACCTGCGATGGCAAGGTCTACGGCCTGCCGTCCGCCGTCTCCGTCAAGTCGCTGCTGTGGTACGACCAGGCCGCCTGGAAGGAGACCGGCCAGACCTTCCCGACCACGATGGACGAGCTGCTGAAGGTCACCGACGCGATCAAGGCCTCCGGCAAGACCCCGTGGTGCATCGCGGCCGAATCCGGACAGGCGACCGGCTGGCCGATCACCGACTGGATCGAGGACCTCGTCCTGCGCACCGCCGGCCCCGAGGGCTACGACCAGTGGGTCAAGGGGACCATGAAGTTCTCCGACCCCAAGGTCAAGGAAGCCTTCGACTACTTCCACACCATCGCCTTCACGGAGGGCAATGTCCTCGGCGGCACCAAGGCCATCACCGCGACAAACTTCCAGACCGGTGGCAACGCCCTCTTCAAGTCGCCGCCCGGCTGCTACCTGTTCAAGCAGGCGACCTTCATCGCCGGCAAGGGTGGCTTCCCGGACGACGTCCTGGCGCAGCTCGACACCAAGGTCGGCGTCGCAGCGTTCCCGCCCAAGGAGGCCGGAAACAACCCGGTTCTCGTCGGTGGCGACCTCGCGGCCGCCTTCAACAACGACAAGAACACTCTCGCCCTGCGCAACTTCATCGCCAGCAAGGACAATGGCGTCGAGGTCGGCAAGGCGGGCTACTTCTCCCCGCACAAGACCTTCGATGTCACGCTCTACCCGAGCAAGACCTTGCAGACGATCGCCGCCGACGTTCTCTACAAGTCGTCCGCCGCGCGCTTCGACGGCTCCGACCTGATGCCCGCCAAGGTGGGCGCCGGCACCTTCTGGACCGAGCCGGTCAAGTGGCTCAACGGCCAGGAGGACGAGGCCACCATGCTCGCGAACATCGACAAGAGCTTCCCGGCCGCCAGCTGATCTCGCAGGGCGCCGGGGTCGGGCACGGATTCGGCCCGGCCTCGGCGCCCTCGTGGTTAGCCCCCTCAACGCACGGAAAGGAGCACGGGCGTGGCACTCAAGATTCTCAACGCACTCATCGCGATCATCGGCGGCATCGGTGGCGCCATGATCATCTTTTACATCCTCAACAAGCTCGTCGAATCGGTCGGCGGCAAGTGGGAGGACCGGCTTAAGCCGTGGGCCTTCGCCGGCCCGGCGATCCTCGCGATCGGCGTCTACCTGATCTACCCGGCCGTCGTGACGATCCAGTACTCCTTCGCCAACGAGACCTCGACGGCATATGTCGGGTTCAAGAACTACACAGACATCCTGACCGACTCGGGCTTCCTACAGGTCCTCTTCAACAACCTGCTGTGGATCATCATCGTCCCGGCGATGTGCGTGATCCTCGGTCTTGGGGTCGCGACGCTGGCCGACCGGCTCAAGCCGCGCGGCGAAAAGCTCTCGAAGACCATCATCTTCCTGCCGATGGCGATCTCCATGGTCGGCGCGGCGACCATCTGGCGGGCGATCTACGAGTATCAGCCGGTGGGCACCCCGCAGACCGGTCTGCTGAACGCGATGCGCGAATGGTTCGGCCGCGATCCGGTCTTCTGGTATGGCGTCGAGAAGCTGCACTTCAACTCGATCCTGCTGATGATCATCTTCATCTGGACCCAGGTCGGCTACTCCATGGTGCTGCTCTCCGCGGCCATCAAGGCCGTGCCCGAGGACACGGTGGAGGCGGGTCGCATCGACGGCGCGGGCGAGAAGCGGATCTTCTTCAGCATCATCCTGCCGCAGGTGTGGGGCACCGTCCTGACGGTCTTCATCACGGTCCTCATCGGTGTCATGAAGATCTTCGACATCGTTTATGTGACAACCAATGGCGGCTTCAACACCGATGTCATCGGCCGTCGCTTCTACAACGAGCTGTTCACAAACGGCAACGCCGGCTACGCGTCAGCCATCGTCGTGCTGCTGATGATCGCCATCATCCCGGTCCTGGTCTACCAGGTCCGCCACTTCCGGGCTGAGGAGGCCAACCGATGACCACCGCGATTCAGCCGGGCACCGGCACCCCTGCCGAAGACCCGCAGATCCTCAAGATCAGCAAGGAAGGCGAGAACGCCGGCAAGGCAAGCTGGGCCGTCAAGATCGGCCTGAGCGTCTTGTGCTTCCTGTGGCTGATGCCGGTCCTCGGCCTGCTCATCAACTCCTTCCGCACCCGCGACGCGCAATTCAGTTCGGGCTGGTGGAGCATCATCAAGAATCCGTTCGACTCCACCGTCTGGACGTTGAACAACTACACTCAGGTGCTCGGCGACAACGCCTCGGGCACCAATATGGGCAAGGCCTTCATCAACTCCTTCATCGTCACGGTGCCGGCGACGGTCATCCCGATCCTCATCGCCGCCTTCGCGGCCTATGCCTTCACCTTCATGGAGTGGCGCGGCCGGGACATCATGTTCATCATCATCGTCGCGCTCCTGGTTGTCCCGAACCAGGTGGCCCTGGTGCCACTGCTCAAGCTCTACGGCACGCTTGGGATGAACAACACCTTCGCGGCCGTCTGGCTGGCGCACATCGGCTTCGGTATGCCGCTGGCCGTCTACATCTTGCGCAACTACATGGCGGGCCTGCCCAAGGCCGTCATCGAGTCGGCGAAGATCGACGGCGCGAGCCACTTCACGACCTTCTGGAAGCTCATCATCCCGATGAGCACACCGGCGCTCGCGTCCTTCGCGATCTTCCAGTTCCTGTGGGTGTGGAACGACCTCCTGGTCGCCCTGATCTTCCTCGGCCGCGGTGACAACACCATCCTCACCGTCGCCCTTCAGGGTCTGCAGGGCCAGACCGGCCAGGGCCGGGAGCTCATCCCGGCGGCCGGTTTCGTGACGATCATCGTCCCGATCCTGGTCTTCCTCTCCTTGCAGCGCTTCTTCATCCGGGGCATGACCTCGGGTGCTGTCAAGGGCTGATCCAGCCCAGCGCTCCTCCAGCGGCCCGCCTCCACCCCTGAGGCGGGCCGCTGTGCGTATGCCGCCCCTCTCCGCGCAGTAGCGTTCGGCTGTGGTGACCCTCCTTCCGTGCCGCGCGTGGTATGCCGCCCACTCCCCCGTCGAGATCGAGGTCCGAGGGCTCGAGGAGACCCGCCCTGCCGGGCTGGTGCTGCGCAGCCACCGTCTCGGGCGGCTCTCCGGATCGGTGGGAGTCGAGGGCGAGGGCGTCGTCACACTCTCCCCTGCCGGAGCAGATGGCCTCGGTCTCGGTGGCCATGCGGTGGAGCTGTGCGCAGCCGACGGCCAGGTCTTGGCGCGCACGGCGGTGGAGGTTCGCGACGCTGGCCCGAGCGCGACCCGCTATGGCTTCGTGGCGGCATACGAGCGCGGGCGCGATCTGTCCGGGGTCCTCGACTGGGCGCGTGCGCAGCACCTGACGGCAATCCAGTTCTACGACTGGGCCTTTCGCCACGCCGACCTCATGGGCGGTGGGGAGTCGTATGCCGATCCGCTCGGCAATCCCGTCGACCTCGCCACCGTGCGCGCGCTGATCGAGGCCCTGCACGAGATCCAGGTCGACGCCATCGGCTACGCCGCGGTCTATGGCATCGGCGTCGAAGACTGGCCCGCCTGGGAGCACCGCGCGCTTCTAGACGCGCAGGGCACGGCATACGGCCTCGGCGACTTCCTCCAGGTGATCGACCCGGCGGCGCCCGATTGGCTGGTTCACCTGGGGTCCATGCTGCGAGCGGCGCGAGAGAGCGTCGGCTTCGACGGCTTCCATCTCGACCAGTACGGCTGGCCCAAGCTCGCCGCGACACCCGACGGCAGGCGCATCGATGTCGCGGAATCCTTCGTCACGATGCTGAACGGCGTTCGGGATGCGGTTCCCGACGCGACGCTGATCTTCAATAACGTCAACGACTTTCCCACGCGTGCGACGGCAACGCAGGCGCCGGTGGACACGACCTATATCGAGGTCTGGTCGCCGCACGACCGGCTGGGCGATCTGGCCCGGCTCGCAACGAGCGCCCGCGACCTCGCGCCAGACCGGCCGGTAGTGCTCGCGGCATACCCCAGCGCGGTGGCTGGAGCCGACGAGGCCGAGGCTGCGGAGGGGGTGCGGCTGGAGCTCGCTGCCGCCTACAGTCATGGCGCGACCGTGCTCCTCGCCGGGGAGGACGGCCGCGTCCTGGTCGATCCGTACTACCCGCGCAACCAGCCCGCCGGGCCGGCGCTGCGCGAAGTCCTCACGCGCTATGCCGACTTCCAGCTTGCGCACGCCGACCTGCTGACCGGCGCCGATGTGGCCGACGTGACCGGTGCCTATGCCGGCGCCTACAACGACGACGTCGAGGTGCGGGGCTCGCAAACGCCCATCGGTGGGCAGGCTGACGAGGGGACGATCTGGCGGCGCGTGGTCGAGACTCCGGCCGGCCTGGTCGTGCACCTGATCAATCTCTTGGCCGTCACCGATCCGCTGTGGGACAGCGCGCATCCGGCGCCGGTCAATCCGGGCCCGCTGACCCTACGGCTGCGTCGGGTCGGGCCGGAGCCGGTTCGGGTATGGAGTGCCGACCCCGACGCCGCCGGTCGCCTTGAGCGGCTGGAAGGGGTCGTCTCCGTCGGCTCCCATGCCGAAATCGCCCTGCCGCCGCTGCGCACCTGGCAGTTGGTGTGGATCGAAAGCCGTTGAACTTCAGCGCCGTTCGACGACGTCCAGTAGCAGCGCGTGCTCGACTCCGGCCTGTTGCCCACCGCCGCCAAGGATCCACCCGAGCAGCTCGGGCGGCTTGGGGAAGCTGTCGGGCAGCGCATCGTTGTAGGCCCGATGCTCCTCCAGCGAGGCGACCGCGGCACCGAAGTGGCCCGTGACGTCTACGAACTGCGTGGGCTCCGCGGCGCCGGCGAAAGCCAGGAGGCCAACATGGTGCGGGTCCAAGCCCTCGTCGAGGAGTTCAGGGAAGATCCACCGGTTGCCGGCGTCGGCCACGGCATCCTGGCAGGCCAATCCCACGGCCCGGTGATCGGCCTGGTTGATCATGCCGCCGACGAAGCGATGGCCATATGACCCGGTGATCACCAGCTTCGGCCGGCGGCGCCGGATCTCGCGCGCGATATCGCGGCGCAGGTCCAGGCCATATTCCACGACACCATCGCGGTGGTCCCCAAAGATCACCGTGTCGACGCCGACGACTGCCGCGGAGGCGATCTCCTCAGCCTCGCGCAGCGGACCGGCCTGCGCCGGTGCGAGCGTGTCGATGCCCGCCTCTCCGCGCGTGGCGAGCCAGTAGGTGACCGACTTGCCAGCGGCCGTCCATTTGGCCACCGCGGCACAGGTGCCGTACTCGATGTCGTCGGGGTGGGCGACGACGCACAAGACGGTGGCGAAGTCCTCGGCGAGTTCGGACAGTTGCGGGGTCGGCTGCTGCGGCATGGCGTGAATCTACGCCGACGGGCCAGCCGGCGGAGCGCTATGCGGAGTTTCCGACGGCTGACTCGGCGACGGCGGGAGGGGGGCGGGCGGAACCGGAGCGGCCGGGGCACCCACCGGGCCGGTTTGCGCGGCGTGAGCTTCGGCATACGCCCGGGCCTGGGCCTCAGCGACGGCCGCCTGAGCGGCCTTCATGGGGTCCATCTTCGCCAGCAACTCGCGGCCCTGCTGCACGAACTTGTGCTCGGTGAGCACCTCATAGCGGGTCGCGACGACTTGGCTGACGGAGGTGAAATCGCGCTGCCCCTTGGTCAGGGCATAGCCCACCAGTGACCAGACCAGGCCGAAGATCGCACCGAAGACGACGGTCGACAGGATCCGCAGCAGCGTCTCGCCCTCCTCGAAGAGCGAGAAAATCAAGCCAACGAAGGCACCCAACCACGCTCCGGACAGAGCGCCGCCCATCATCACCCGGCTGCGCGTCAATCGCCCCGTGACCCGCTCGACCTGCTTGAGGTCGGTGCCGACGATGAGGACGTTCTGGACGGGAAAACCGTTGTCGGAGAGGTAGTCCACGGCCTTCTGCGCCTCGGGATAGGTCTCGAAGACCCCGAGCGACATGGGGTAGTCCAGCTTGAAAGCACCTTGGCCCAAGGGGCTGCGGGCACCCAGCGGTTGCGTCGTCATACCGACAGTGTCTCAATCCCCGCTGGACGTTTGCTGGATGCGGCTCAGAAGCGAACCTGTGCTCCCATCACCACGGTGCGCCCGATCGGGAGGCGGAAGTACTCCACCGGGGTGGCCGCATTGTGCGCGAGGCCAACGAAGAGGCGCTTGCGCCACTGCGCCATACCCGGCCGATCGGAGCGGTGCACGGTGATCCGCGAGACGAAATAGACCGCATCATCCAAGCTCGCGTCGAGCCCCTGCTCAACGGCGAGCGCCAGGCCTGCGGGCACGTCCTGGTCGTCCTGGAAGCCGAAATGCAAGGTGACATGCGTGATGTGGTCGTAGGGATCGCCGAGGTCGTCCATCGTGACCCGACGCTCCGGCGCCACATGCGGGACATTGCTGACCTTGGTCGAGACGATGACGACGCTGGAGTGGATGACCCGGTTAAAGTCGGCGTTCTCGCGCAGGGCGAGCGGGGTGGTTTCAGCGTTGGGGTGCAAGAAGATCGCCGTGCCGGGGACATGCGCAAGTTCGGCCGAGTGCAGGACGTCGAGGTAGGGCAGCAGGGGGCCCTCGAGTTTCGTGCGCCGCTCGGTGACCAGCTGCTGCCCGCGGCGCCACGTGAGCATGACAGTGCACAGGGTTCCGGCGACGAGCAGGGGCAACCAGCCGCCGTGTAGCACCTTGGCGACGTTGCCGGCGAAGAAGTTGAACTCGATGAGCCCGAAGACCAGCGCGAACGCGAGGGTCTGCCAGCGTGCCCATTTCAGCTTCGCGCCGGCATACACGCAAAAGAGCGTCGTCGTGAGCATCAGGTCCATGGTCACGGCGACGCCATAGGCCGTGGCGAGTTTTTCGGAGGCCTGGAAAAAGACCATCAACCCGATGACCCCGGCGAAGAGCAACCAGTTCACGACAGGGATATAGATCTGTCCGCTCTCGTGCTCGGAGGTATGCCGCACCGTCAGGCGGGGCAGGTAGCCGAGCCGTTCCGCCTGGCGCGCAACGGAATACGCGCCAGAGATGACGGCCTGGCTGGCGATGATCGTCGCCAGGGTAGCCAGGATGACGAGCGGGATGCTCAGCCAATCCGGGGCGAGATGGAAGAACGGCGAGGTAGCCGTCTCGAGGTGGTGCAGGATCTGCTGAGCCTGCCCGAGGTAGTTGATGGTCAGGCACGGGAAGACGAGGAAGAACCAGGCGCGCACGATCGGGACCCGCCCGAAGTGGCCCATATCCGCATACAACGCCTCCGCGCCGGTGACAGCGAGCACGACGGCGCCCATCGCGATAAAGGCGATGAAAGGGTGGCGGAAGGCGAAGGCGACCGCGTGGTGCGGTGAGAGGGCGCCGAGGACGTGCGGGTCGGCGATGATGTGCGGGATGCCCAGGGCGGCCAAGGTGAGAAACCACACGACCATGACCGGGCCGAAGAAGCGACCGACCAGGTGGGTGCCGAAGCGCTGCACGGCGAACAGGCCGACGATGATCGCCAGACCGATGGGCAGGACATATTCGGCTAGCCCGGGTCCCGGCACCTTCAGACCTTCGACCGCCGAGAGGACCGAGATGGCCGGGGTGATCAGGGAGTCGCCGAAAAAGAGCGAGGCCCCGAAGACGCCGAGCAACATGACGAGGGAGAACCGGCGGCTGCCCGGCTTGACGGCGCCCCGCGTGAGGTAGGCGAGCGACAGGATGCCGCCTTCGCCGTCATTGTCCGCACGCAGGATGAACATCAGCTGTTTGAGCGAGACGATCAGCAGGATCGCCCAGAAGGTCACCGAGATGACGCCATAAATGTTGTCCGATGTCGGTTTCACCAGGCCGTCGTCGATCGTGAAGACGGTTTGCATGGCATAGAGGGGGCTGGTGCCGATATCCCCGAAAACCACGCCGAGCGCCGCGAGCACGAGCGTCCAGCCGGGACCATGTGGGTGTGTCGAATCGGGTTCGCCGGCAGGGACGGCGGGGGCAGGCTGCGCGCTCGCGACCTCAGTCACAAGCGCACATCGTATGCCTGTGCGGCCGGTGCCGCCGCACCATCCCGGGGCCCCTAACAGATGGCCCGGTCAGCCCTTGAGCTTGTAGTCCTCTAGCAGTCGTCGGCCAATGATCATCTTCTGGATTTCGGCCGTGCCTTCGCCGATGAGCAGCATCGGCGCCTCGCGGTAGAGGCGCTCGATCTCGTACTCCTTGGAGTAGCCATAGCCGCCGTGGATGCGGAAGGACTGCTCGACGACATCGGCGCAGTTCTCGGCGGCGAGATATTTCGCCATCCCGGCCTCAAGGTCGTTGCGCTGACCCGAGTCCTTCAGGCGGGCCGCCTTGACCATCATCTGGTGGCTCGCCTCGACCTTGGTCGCCATATCGGCGAGGCGGAACAGGATGCCCTGGTGCTCGGCGATCTTCTTGCCGAAGGTCGAGCGCTGCTGGGCATAGGCGATGCCCAGCTCGAACGCGCGGCGGGAGAGGCCGCACGCGCGGGCGGCGACATTGACCCGACCCACCTCGACGCCGTCCATCATCTGGTAAAAGCCCTTACCGGGCTCTCCCCCAAGGATTTTCGCGGTGCTCGTCCGGTGCCCGTCGAAGATCAACTCGGTCGTGTCGACGCCCTTGTAGCCCATCTTCTCGATCTTCCCGGGCACCGTGACGCCCTGGGCCGTCTCGCCGAAGCCGGACTCCTTGTCGATGAGGAAGGTCGTCATATTGCGATAGACCGAGTCGGCGCCGAGGTCGGTCTTGACGAGCACGGCGACGAGATTGGCCGACCCGCCATTGGTCAGCCACATCTTTTGGCCGGTGATGACCCATTCGTCGCTCTCACCCTGACGCACGGCCTTGGTCGTGATCGCGCTGACATCGGAACCGAGCGCCGGTTCGCTCATCGAAAAGGCGCCGCGGATCTCACCGGTCGCCATCCTCGGCAGGTAGTGGTCCTTCTGCTCCTGGGTGCCGTGCTGCAGGATCATGTAGGCGACGATGAAGTGGGTGTTGATGATGCCCGAGACCGACATCCAGCCGCGCGCGATCTCCTCGACGCACAGCGCATAGGTCAGCAGGGACTCGCCGAGCCCGCCATACTCCTCCGGGATCATCAGCCCGAAGATCCCCATCTCCTTCATACCCTCGACGATCTGCGTCGGGTATTCGTCCTTGTGCTCCAACTCGGTCGCGACCGGGATGATCTGCTCGTCGACGAACTGCCTCACCAGCTTCAGCAGCTCCTGCTGCTCCTCGGTCAGGTTTTCCGTGGTCTGGAGCCGGGACATGCGCGAATCGCCACCTTGCGGTCGGGGGATGAGGGCCTTCCGGCAGTATGCCGCCCGCCTCCGCGCCGCCCCACCCCCTGGCCATGTGAGTCCTCCCACGCGCTAGGCGGTCCGCTGGCGCCGCCGCGTCCGTCTGACTCCTCCGTTCGGTTCTAACCCGAGGCTTTGGTCGTGGATCCCCCGTCCGGCGGTGTGATCCACGACGAAACGCGTGGGTTATGCCCGAATGTGGGAGTCACGCGGCGCTCGCGAAACGGATTCGACGTAGGACCCTGCGGGGCTGGACAATTGACCATCGTGCGTCGCCTTTTCGCTCCCTACCGCGTCCTGCGGGTCATGCCCTCGGCGACCCACTTTTTCGCCACCGCCTATATCGCCCGCCTCGGCACCTCGATGATCGGCGTCTCGATCGTGGTGATGGTCGCGGCGCGCTATGACTCCTACGCTCTCGCCGGCCTAGTCTCCTTCGTCGGCCTGATGTCGATGGCCCTCGGCGGGCCGCTCGTCGCGCGTGCCGTGGACCGTTACGGCCAACGCCGCGTCGCTCTGCCCTGCGGGATCATTTCGATCGGCTGCCTCGCCGCCCTCGCCGTGGAGGCGTATGTCGGCGCCCCCGCCTGGGTGCTCGTCGTGACGAATCTCGGGCAGGCCTTCGCGCCCGCCGTCGGCACGCTGGTCCGCACCCGCTGGAGCCATCTGCTCCAGGATCGGCCGGCCGACTTGCACGTCGCGAACTCCTTCGAGCAGGTGGCCGAGGAATCTTGCTTCGTCATGGGCCCGGCGCTCGGGGCCGGCCTCGCGTCGTGGCTTTTTCCTGAAGCGGGGCTGCTGGTCTCGGTCGTGCTTTTCGCGGCCGGGCTGCTCGGCCTGCTCGCGCACACGGTCAGCGAACCGCCCGTCCATGTCTCGGATGAGGCGCATGACATCTTCGGCGCCTTCCGCACCCCAGGCCTGATCCAACTTGCTCTGACGCTGACCCTGACCGGCGCCGTCTTCG
Organism: Nostocoides veronense; assembly: GCF_039531185.1. Taxonomy (NCBI): domain Bacteria; kingdom Bacillati; phylum Actinomycetota; class Actinomycetes; order Micrococcales; family Intrasporangiaceae; genus Nostocoides; species Nostocoides veronense. Next base: position 96,697 of record NZ_BAAAPO010000021.1, on the reverse strand, counting down.
GCGGCATGGATGTCGTCGTGCTCGCGTATGCCGAGGACCAGGGCGTCGAGGCCCTCGGCGGCGTCATCGTCGGCTTCTTCGCCGCCGGCTCGCTGGTCGGAGGGCTGGTCTATGGCGTGCTGCCCGTCGACGGACCCATCGCCAGGCGCATGCTGGTGTGGACCTTCGCGATGTTTGCGCTGATGTTTCCGCTGCTGTGGGTGCCGAATATCCCGGTGTTGGCCCTCAATGGCTTCCTGGGCGGCCTGGCCGTGGCGCCGACGCTCATCACCGCCATGACCCTCTGCCCGCGCCTAGTGCCCGCGGGCCAGCTCAACGAGGGCATGACGATCGTCGTCACCGGCCTGCTGGTGGGCGTAGGCGTGGGCAGCGCGGTCGCCGGTCAGGTGATCGAGTCGTATGGCGCCCACCGCGCCTTCATCGTCCCCATCGCCGCCGCCGCCATCGCCTTCGTCATCGCGGCCCTCGGCCGCGGCTGGCTCACCGGCGCCGAGCGCCGCGCCCTGGACACGCCGGTCGCCGCCGCCTGACGGCATACCCCTGCCCTGTTCCGTCACACGGCCCGGGGCTGAGCGCCGGGTGCTTTCGATGATCGCGAGGACTTCCTCGCTCACGATGTGTTCGCGCGGGGAAAGGCGCTGCGCGACATACCGATCCGGATCGACTGCGGCATCGCCGATCCCTTTGCCGACGCCAACCGCGTCTTCGTCGACAAGGTCGTGCCCCATGCCAAGGCAACCTTCGACAGTGGTAGCCACACGGGCGACTACTGGCGCGAACATGCAGGAGTCCAGATGGACTGGCTCGCGGGCCTGCTGAAACGGGTCACCACATAGCCCGCGCGCCCGACCCTCGCCGAGCGCCGACGACATAAATCACTTGCGCGCCACCCGGCAGGTGCGCTTTCCTGGCCTCTCCAACGCGTGAAGGAGGAATGACATGGCTGTTTTGGGCCTGCTGCTGCCCCGCCCCCTTTCCTTCTGCACCCTGGAGTTCTTCACCCATGAATCCGGATCCGTCCGTCTTCGCCACTGACACATTCCCTGACGCCCCGCCCGAGGGCGAGCGCTGGTCCACCTGGGACGGCGCCACACACGGGCCAAAACCTCGACCCGACTGGGTCATCACCGAACTCGGCGCGGTCGATGCCGATCTCGGGGTTCTCAAGACCGGCAAGGAAGCCGATGTGCACCTCGTGCGTCGGTGGATTCCCGACGGCACCGAACACCCCGAGCGCGAGATCGTGATGGCCGCGAAGCGATTCCGCACCGCCGACCACCGGCTCTTCCACCGCGACGCGGGCTACCTCGAGGGCCGGCGCGTGCGCCGCTCCCGCGAGATGCGCGCCATGACCCGACGCACCGACTTCGGCAAGGAGGTGCTCGCCGGCCAGTGGTCTGGCGCGGAGTTCGAGGCGCTCAAGACGCTCTGGGCACTGGACTTGCCGGTGCCCTATCCGGTGCAACTAACCGGCGCCGAGATGCTCATGGAGTTCATCGGCACCGATGGCGTCGCAGCCCCGCGCCTCGCCGCCGCTCGACTCGAAAGCGACGCCCTGCCAGCGTTTTTCGAGCAGGCCCGGGATGTCCTCACCCGACTTGCCCTGCACGGCTGGGCGCACGGCGACCTGTCCGCATACAACATCCTCCTCGACGGTGACCGACTGGTCTTCATCGACTGGCCGCAGATCGTCGACATCATCGGCAACCCGCAAGGCTTCGACTTCTTGCACCGCGATGTGCACAACGTCTGCACGTGGTTCGCGAGCAAGGGGTATGCCGTGGACGAGGAGCAGCTCTTCGGCGACCTCGTCGCCGCGGCTACCTCGCGCTGGTGACCGTCCCGCGCCCCCGGCGCCAGCTGCGGGACCCGGCACATCGACACTCGATCCGCGCGTTGACACCCGGTGCACCGGGTGTCAATGCGCGGATCGAGTGTCGACGCCGTCACGCCAGGGTGTAGTCGCCCGCCTCGGCGAGCGCGTCGCTGATGGCGCTCTCGGCGATGGGCGCGTCACTCGTGACGGTCACGGTCGAGACGCCGCCGGCGACGAGGTCGACATCGACGGCGGTGACGCCGTCGAGGGCCGAGAGTTCTTGGCGCACCGCATTGGCGCAGTGACCACACGTCATACCGGCGACGGCATAGGTCCCGACGACCCCCGCCGCCGGGTCCACCGCGGACAGATCCGCCGTCCCGTCCGCGGAGGCGCTGCCGCACCCGCAGCCGCCGCATCCGCAGCCACCGGCCTGCTCGGACGGCGCATCGACAAGGGGCAAGTCACGGTTTGTCATGCCCCCCAGCATACCCCCTGGGGGTACGTCGGTCAGGCGGAAACGGCCCTGTGAATCGCGAGCACGCGCTCGGCGATGTCGACATGCAGGCGCTCGATCATCTTGCCGTTGAAGGTCACGACGCCGGATCCGGCGCCATCGCGCCAGGCGGCGACGATGCCATCGGCTTCCTCGACCTCGGCCTGGCTCGGCGAAAAGGCGGCATTGCACGGCTCGACCTGACCGGGATGAATCAACGTTTTGCCGTCGAAACCGAACTCGCGGCCCTGACGGCACTCGGCCGCGAAACCGTCGGCGTCCGAGACGTTGTTGTAGACGCCGTCGAGAATCGCGATCCCGGCCCGACGAGCAGCGAGCAGGGCCTGGGCCAAGGCTGGCAGCAATGGTCCCCGCCCGGGCACATGCTGGGCCTGCAACTCCTTGACCAGGTCATTGGTCCCGATCACGAAGCACGCCAGGCGCTCGTCGGCCCGCGCGATCTTGTCGGCCTTGAGGATCGCCTCGGGCGTCTCGATCATGGCCCACAGGCGGGTGCGGTCGGGCGCGCCATAGCGCTCCATTGCCGCCACGAGTCGGTGCACTTCCTTGGGCGTGTTGACCTTCGGCACGACGATCCCGTCGGGCCCAGCGGCGCAGGCGGCTTCGAGGTCGGCGTCATGCCATTGCGTCCCGATCCCGTTGACGCGGATCGTGAGCTCGCGACGCCCATACTCTCCCGAAAGCGCTGCGGCACAGACATTCTCGCGCGCGGCGGGTTTCGCGTCCGGCGCAACCGCATCCTCCAGGTCGAGGATCAGCCCGTCACACGGGATGGACTTGGCCTTCTCCAGCGCTCGCTCGTTGGAGCCGGGCATATAGAGGACCGAACGGCGGGGGCGGTATGCCGTGCTCACGCCGACACCCCTGCGCTCGCTTCGTCCGTGCCCTCCGGGGCTTCGGCATACAACGAGGCCAAGTCCGGATCGGAGGCGGAGAGCTGCTCGGCGAGCGCGAGGATGACCAGGCACTGCTTGAGGGAGGCGTCGTCCTCCATCTTGCCGTCGAGCATCACGGCCCCGGTGCCGTCACCCATGGCGGCCTTGACCCGGCGGGCGTGCGCGACATCGGCGGCGGATGGGCTGAAGACCTTCTTGGCGATCGCGATCTGCGCCGGATGCAGCGACCAGGCGCCGACGCAGCCGAGCAGGAAAGCATTGCGGAACTGGTCCTCGCACGCGACGACATCCTTGATATCGCCGAAGGGGCCATAGAACGGGAAGATCCCGTGCATCGCGCACGCGTCGACCATCCGCGCGATCGTGTAATGCCACAGGTCCTGCTGGAAAATCCCCCGCGGCCCGTTGATGCCCTCAATGCCCGGATCCTCGCGCACGAGATAACCGGGGTGGCCACCACCGACCCGGGTGGTCTTCATACGGCGGTCCGCGGCGAGGTCAGCGGGACCGAGCGACATGCCTTGCATCCGCGGCGAGGCGCCCGCGATGGCCTCGATATTGGCCACTCCGCGGGCAGTTTCCAAGATGGCGTGGACGAGGATCGGCCGGGTGAGACCGGCGCGCGCCTCCAACTGGGCGAGCAGCCGGTCGACATAGTGAATGTCTTCTGGCCCTTGGACTTTCGGGACCATGATGACATCGAGCTTGTCGCCGATCTCGGTGACGAGAGTCGTGAAGTCGTCGAGCACCCAGGGGCTGTCGAGGCTGTTGACCCGCGTCCACAGTTGGGTCGCGTCACCGAAGTCCGTGGCCTTCGCTATGGCAACCAAGCCGAGCCGGGCGGCCTCCTTGTTCTCGGCCTTGACGGCATCTTCGAGATTGCCGAGCAGGACATCGACCGTGCCGACCATCGCCGGGATCTTGGCCGCCATCTTCTCGTTGCTCGGGTCGAAGAAGTGGATCATCCGGCTCGGCCGGGCGGGCACCTCGCGCACCGGCGCGGGGGCCCCGACGGCGAGGGGGGCGAAGAAGTCCTTGGCGCTACGCATGCCTCGCAAGCTAGCAGCGCACACCGCCAACAGGTATGTGCCACAGTGTCGATGTGACCGACCCCGCATCGACCGTCGAGGCCGAGCCCGCCCCGATCAACATCAGTGCCCTGCTCGGGGAGGCCCTCTCGAAGTCCGATATGTGCTGGATCCGCACCCCCGAGTTCACCCGCTTGGTCTGGCATGCGTATGACCGGGACGCCATCCTCCTCGTCACCGGCCCGGGCGAGCAGCAGATTCCGCCCTTGCCCGAGAATGTGGAGGTCGTGCTGCGCAGCAAGGACGCGGGGACCCGCCTGCTGACGGTGGAAGCCAAGGCTGTTGTCCTGCCGCCCGAGCACGAGATGTGGCCGGTCGCCGCCGCCGCCCTCGCCGCCGAACGCCTCAACGCCACGGACGATCAGGTCGCCCGATGGCGCGAGACGGGCAACATTTATGTGCTCCACCCCTTCGGTATGCCGATCGAACGGCCCGGCGCGTATGCCGTCGAGCCCCCCACGACTCCTCTGGTCGCGAGCCGCGAAACCACCGGCGGCCGCCTCCCCGCCCATGTGGGCGGCCGCTTTGCCGGCCGGGCACGCCGCCGGGGCTGAACCGACGAAATGAGCGGGCGGCATACCCCTGAGCGGGGCCGGCGCCGCTCAAGCCGAGCGGGGTTCGTGAACGCGAGCGGGGGTCCTGCCGGGCCGAGCGGGGGTTCTGAACGCGAGCGGCCCTATAGCCCCGCTCCCACTCACAAAGGCCGCTCCGCTCGCCCGCCCACCGCCGCCCACCCGCCGCAAGCCCCCCGCCCGCCGGTGTATGCCGAGGCGGACGACGGGCGGACCTCCCACGCCGAGCGACCGGGGGTGGATAGCCTTGCTCATCGTGAGTGCACCCGTCCGCGTCTTCGTCGCCCGGCTCTCGGGACTGGACGTCTTCGACCCCCTAGGCGATCGGGTCGGGCGGGTGCGGGATGTCGTCGTTACCTTCGCGACCGGGCGCCGACCCCGCGTGCTCGGGATGGTCGTCGAGGTGGCCGGCAAGCGCCGGGTATTCGTGCCGATGACCCGCGTCACGTCCGTCGAGGGCGGTCAGGTCATCACCACCGGGCTGGTCAATATGCGCCGCTTCGAGCAGCGCTCCAATGAGACGCTCGTGCTCGCCGAACTCATCGAACGCTCCGTCACGGCACGCACCGACAAGGGAACCGTCGAGGCCACCGTCGAGGACATCGCGATCGAAAAGGACCGCACCCGCGATTGGAGCGTCACGAAGGTTTTCTGCCGCGAGGGCGGCCCACAAACCGCCCTGGCCCGCCTGAGCCGCCGCCGGGCGACAACTTTCGTCGTCCCCGTCGAAGATGTCACCGGACTGCATGTGCACACCGAACAACAGTCGGCCGCAAGGCTTTTGGAGGCTTACGAGGACTTCAAGCCCGCCGACCTCGCCGAGGCGATCACCGACCTGACCCCCAAACGGCGCCTCGAGGTCGCCGCCGCCCTCGACGACGAGCGCCTCGCCGATGTCATCGAGGAACTGCCCGAGGACGCCCAGATCGAGATCCTCGCCTCCCTCGAAACCGATCGGGCCGCCGACGTGCTCGAGGCGATGCAACCCGATGACGCCGCCGACCTGCTCTCCGAATTGCCCGAGGAGCAGCAGGAGCAATTGCTCATGCTGATGGAGCCGGACGAGGCGGCCGACCTGCGGCGGCTACTGGCATACGACGAGAACACCGCCGGCGGTCTGATGACCACCGAGCCGGTCATCCTGGGCCCGGAGGCCTCGATCGCCGAGGCCCTCGCCGTCGTGCGGCGTGAAGAACTCCCGACGGCACTGGCCACCACGGTCTTCGTCACCCGCGGCCCGCACGAGACGCCGACCGGCCGCTATCTCGGTATGGTGCACATCCAGCGGCTCTTGCGTGAGCCTCCGCACGCCAGCATCGGCGGCATCCTCGACCGCGACGTCGATCCCCTCGAGCCGACGGCGCAACTCGGCGAGGTTGCGCGCCGCCTCGCGAACTACAACATGATCGCCCTGCCCGTCGTCGACGAGGGCGGGCATCTGCTCGGCGCGGTCACCGTCGATGACGTGCTCGACCACATCCTCCCCGACCACTGGCGCACCGACCGGCACGAGATCCTTCCGGGGGCGAGCCATGGCTGAGCGCCGCTCCCGCCTCGACCAGCCGCGCGAGCAGAGCACACCGTGGGTGCGCCGCCCCCGCGGCATGAACCGCGAAGCCTTCGGCGTGCTGTCGGAGAAGTTCGCCCGCTTCATGGGCACCCCCCAGTTCATCCTCTGGATGACGGTTTTCGTCGCCGCCTGGCTGATCTGGAACACCTGGGGCCCGAAGGGTATGCAGTTCGACCCCCGGGATCTGAACTACACCTTGCTCACCCTCATCCTGAGCCTGCAGGCGTCGTATGCCGCCCCCCTCATCCTGCTCGCCCAGAACCGCCAGGCTGACCGCGATCGCGTTGCGCTGGAACAGGATCGGGGCCGCGACGAGCGCAATCTCGCGGACACCGAGTTCCTAACGCGCGAGGTCGCCTCGCTGCGTCTGGCCATGCGCGAGACCGCCACCCGTGACTTCGTCCGCTCCGAATTGCGTGACCTGCTGGAGGATCTCGCGACCGAGGTGGATGCCCGGGAGGCGAAGGCGCGGCGCAAGGCCAAGCAGAAGGCGAAGGCCAAAGCCAAGGCCAAGCGCGCCTCGCGGGCGACCGCGCCGCCCAAACCCGCATCACCGGCAGGTTAGGTGCCCTGGCCGCGACCGACATACAGTGGCAAGGTGTCTCGCCCCACCCTCGAAGAACTGACCGCCGCGCTCGCAAAGGTCAACGATCCGGAGATCCGCAAACCCATCACCGACCTCGGAATGGTCACCGATCTGGCGATCGATGAGGCCGGCGTGGCGAGCGTCACGATCCTGCTGACGATCGCCGCCTGCCCCCTCAAGGACACCCTGACCCGCGACGCGACGGCGGCCCTGCGCGCCGTGCCCGGCGTCACCGATGTTCGCGTGACCCTCGGTGTCATGAGCGATGAGCAGCGCGCCGAGCTCAAGACGATGCTGCGCGGCGGCGCCCCGGAGAAGGAAGTGCCCTTCGCCAAGCCCGGCAGCCTGACCAGGGTGTATGCCGTGGCCTCCGGCAAGGGCGGCGTCGGCAAGTCCTCGGTCACCGCGAACCTCGCCGCGGCCCTCGCCCAGCAGGGCCTGAAGGTCGGCGTCGTCGATGCCGACATCTACGGCTTCTCGATCCCGCGCATGCTGGGCGTCACCGGGCAGCCGACGCAGGTCGACGACATGATCCTGCCGCCCATCGCCCAAGAGGTGAAGGTCATCTCCATCGGCATGTTCGTGCCCGGCAACCAGCCGGTCGTCTGGCGCGGGCCGATGCTGCACCGGGCGCTGAACCAGTTCCTCGCCGATGTGTTCTGGGGCGATCTCGATGTTCTGCTGCTGGACCTGCCGCCGGGCACCGGCGATGTCGCGATCTCCACGGCGCAATTGCTGCCGAATGCCGAGATCCTCGTCGTGACCACCCCGCAAGCGGCGGCCGCCGAGGTCGCCGAACGCGCCGGCGCCATTGCCACGCAGACCCGCCAGCGGGTCGCGGGCGTCATCGAAAATATGTCGTGGCTGGAGTTGCCCGATGGCACGCGGCAGGAGATTTTCGGCTCCGGTGGCGGCGCCCAGGTGGCGGAATCGCTGACCCGCCTGCTCGGTGCTCAGGTGCCGCTGCTCGGCCAGATCCCGCTGGATGTGTCGCTACGCGAGGGGGCCGACCAGGGCACGCCCGTCGTACTCGGCAAGCCCACGTCCCCGGCGGCAACTGCCTTGCGCGCCATCGCTTCTGGTCTCGCGACCCGCTCCCGCGGCCTGGCCGGTCGCTCGCTCGGCCTGACCCCGGCTGGCCGCTGACGCGACCGATCGGCATACCCCTTAGGTGGCGTCGTCGTCGTAGGGCGTGGCGGCGACCACAGGGGCCGGCTCGGCCACCGCACCCGCCGGCGTCCGCCCGATCTCCCCGGCGGAGTGGCGCACACCGTCGATCTCATCCTTGACCGGATTCCAGGCCGCCTCGATTGGCTCTCGCAAGGCATCGCGGACGATGCGCCGCGGGTCATACTGACGCGGGTCGTATTGCCGCCAGTTGATGTCCTCGAACTCGGGCCCCATCTGCTCCTTGAGCGAGCTCTTGGCCCCATCGGCCATCACCCGCATCTGGCGGATCCCGCGGGCCAGCTTGGCGGCATACTCCGGCAGTCGGGCCGGACCGATGATGACGATCGCGAGCACGATGATGATCGCGAGTTCGTCCCATCCCATGGGCATGACCTTCGATGTCCTTCTGCGTAGCTATTTCGTGGGGGCGGCCTGGAGAGTCATTGTCACATCGACCGGGCGACCGTCACGCGTCACGGTCATTCGCACGGTGTCCCCGACCGCCTTGGCGCGGATGGCGACGATCAAATCGTCGGGGCCGTCCACGGTGCGCCCATCGAAGCGGACGATCACATCACCCGGCTTGACCCCCGCCTTGTCGGCCGGACCCCCCGCCGTCACGGGCTCGTCGCTGCCGCTGCCATCCGAGCGCACCTTTGCCCCCGGTCCGGAATATGACGAGTCCAAGACCACCCCGATGATCGGGTGTTCGGCGGTGCCGGTCCGGATGAGTTGGTCGGCCGTCTTGACGACCTGGGCGGCGGGAATGGCGAAGCCCAGGCCGATATTGCCCGCCGATCCACGCGTCGAGCCAGGTGGCGTCGCGATCGCGGAGTTGACGCCAATCACCTTGCCGGACATATCAATCAGCGGACCACCGCTATTGCCTGGATTGATCGCGGCATCGGTCTGGATGGCGTTGATATAGGACCGGGAGCCACTGTCCCCCGCGACGACCGGCCGCCCGACGGCCGAGACGATCCCGGACGTCACCGTCGATTCCAACCCAAGCGGCGCACCCATGGCGAGCACCTCGTCACCCACGACGGCCGCCGATCGGCTCATCGGCAGCGGCGTGAGGTTCGTGCGCTTGGTGGCGAGGACGGCGATGTCGTACGCCGGGTCGGTCCCGACGATGCTTGCCTCGATCTTGGTGCCATCGGTCAGCACCACCGTGATCTGGTCGCCGACCCCTTCGACCACGTGATTGTTGGTGATGACATGCCCGGCGGTGTCATAGACGAAGCCGGATCCGGTTGCGCCATCGCCATTGGACCCCGTGGCCTGGATCGTCACGACGCTCGGCAGCGCCTTAGCGGCGATGGCGGCGAAGCTCCCCGCAGGCCGGGAGACGGAGGTGTCCGAGGGCGCGAAAAGACCGCGCTCGGCGAGTCCGGCCCCGAGTCCGGCGCCCGCGAGCGCCGCGATCAGCCCGGTGACCCCGGCAATTCCGACGACCGCCGCCCATCCTGGCCCCTTGCCCGGACCGGGGGCGTAGGTCGTGGCGGTCCCGGGTCCCGCCGGCGGGGGTGCGGCCCAGCGCGGGTCGTATGCCGGGCCGCTCGTTGTCGACTCCGGCCCCTCCAAAGACGCGGCCGCGCCCCATGGGCCGGGCAGCGTCGGGATGGGCCGGGTGGGATCGGTCGACACAGGCGTCGACGCTGGTGCCGAGGCGGCCGCGGTGGGCGCCGAACTGGGAGCAGCATTCTGGCCGCTCGCCGGGGTCCCGAGCCAGCGGATGGGCGTTGTCTCGCCAGCCGCCGGCGGCGTCATGACAACCGGGGAAGGGTCGTGCGACGAAGGCCGATCCAACACCGGGCCGGCCGACACAGTCTCGTCCGGACCGGGCGAGGCCGGCGAGGGGGCGGGGGCATCGGCATACGACGGACCCGGCGCGGGCGTCTCCACCCAATTCCACTCATCCCACGGGGCAGCCGCGGTCTGGTCGGGCGCGGCGCCCGGCGGCGGGCTCCCGACCGAATCGTTCATGGTGTCGATTGTGCCCCGCGAGAGGCGAATTGCGCACGTGTACCCACGAGCACGGTCTGCTGGTCAGTCATTGGCGCGGCCGGCGCGGAGGACGGCGGGGCCGGTCGGGTGGGAATCACCGCAGCCGGCGCCCCCGGACGGGCGGCCGCTCCCGGTGACATCGAAAAGGCCCATACCGCGGCCAGCGACACACTCGCCGCCGCGCTCGCGAAGGCCGCAGCCCGCAGCGCCGATCGATGCTGCGCCGGAGCCTGCGGGGCCAGCACACGCACTTGGGTCATCTCGACGGCCCAGGCAGCCGGCACCGGCGTCGGAGCCGGGGGCACGGCGGGAACCCCAAGCCGCTCGACCGTCCGTCGGGCGGGTTGCCGGATCGGGATCTCCTGCGAGACCGACATCAGCATAGTCAGCAGCGCCTCCGGCATGGCCGGCTCAGAGCGCAGCGTCGCGCGCAGTCGGCGCTCCAGGTCGACCTCGGCCCGGCAGCCCTGACAGGCGACCAGGTGACGCTCGGCGCACAACTGCTCGACCGGGGAGAGCGAGCCATCGACATACTCGCTGATCCACTCCCCCAGACAGGTGTTGGGCTTGATCCCCCCGGAGCCCGTGAACGGCCCGATCACCGCGCGCCCGCCGGCGCGAGCCGGGGCGTGCTCAGGCCGCGACCGGAGGAGACCGTGGTGGCCGGCGTCGGGGCCCGGTGGATCAGGGCCTCGCGCAGCAGCGAACGGCCGCGATGGATGCGGGAGCGCACGGTGCCGAGCTTGATGCCGAGGGTCGCGGCGATCTCTTCATAGCTCAGGCCCTCGATATCGCAGAGCACGACGGCCGCCCGGAAGTCCGGCGGCAGCGCGTCAAGCGCTCGCTGGACGTCATCGTCGAAGTGCGTGTCGGCATACGCCTGCTCGGGGGTGCGCTCCCGGCTGGGCAGGCGCGCGGACGCCTCATCGGAGAGGGCATCGAAGCGGATGCGCTGCTTGCGGCGCATCTTGTCGAGGAAGACATTGGTGGTGATCCGGTGCAGCCAGCCCTCGAAATTGCCCGGCGAATACGAGCCGAGCGAACGGAAGACCCGGATGAAGACGTCGTGCGTGAGGTCCTCGGCGTCGTGGACATTGCCGGTCAGGCGGTAGGCAAGGCGATAGACCCGCGCCGAATGCTCGGACACGATCTCTTCCCAGGTCGGCGGCACCCAGGCAGCCTCGGCCACCTGTTCCTTGCTCGCGGTCATGACACTCCTTCGTGGGCTCTGGCGCCCGCGCACCCCCATCAGCTTCTTCAGACTGATACGCGCGAACCCTTCCGATGGTTCCCGACCAAGCTGAGTGAACGCTGTATGACGCCCCGAACCCAGCCGTGGGTCCTCCCCACCGGACGTAGGCTTGGCCCCATGAGTGCACCGCGACTGGCCAGTTGGGCGTATGCCGAGGAGTTCGTCCCCGAGCCCGGGGTCGCCGATGCCGCCCGCCGCCATGGGAGCGAGTTGGGTGCGGTGCCGGTGGGCACGGGCACCGGGGCTGCCTTGCGGATGCTGGCGGCAACCGGGGCGTCGCGCTCGGTCGTCGAGGTGGGAACGGGTGGCGGAACCTCGGGGCTGTGGCTGCTCAGCGGTATGCCGGCCGACGGCGTGCTCACGACGATCGACGTCGAGGCGGAGCACTCGCGGGCGGCCAAGGCGGCCTATGCCGCTGCGGGTGTGGCCCACCAGCGCACCCGCGTCATCACCGGCGCCGCGCTGGACGTTCTGCCCCGGATGACGGACGGCGCCTACGACCTGGTCTTCATCGACGCGGACAAATCCAACTACCCGGGCTATGTCGCCCACGCCGTGCGCCTGCTGCGCTCCGGCGGGGTGTTGGCGCTCGACAACATGCTGTGGCACGACAAGGTCGCCGATCCGGCGAACCGGGACGAGCAAACGAGCATCCTGCGCGAACTCGGCAAGCAGATCCGTGACGACGAGCGGCTGCTGCCCGCGATGCTGCCGGTCGGCGACGGCCTGCTCGTGGCCGTCAAGCGCTGAACCGGCAGCGGTTCCGATCAGCGGGCGTTGCCCGGCCCGGCGCCGCGACGAAATTTCGCCGGGCCTTCGGCGATCGCGACGACTTCATAGTCCTCAATGGCGATCGGCGCGCTGCCGATGATCTTCGAGCCGGGCGAGGTGGCGGCCACGCCGACGAAGTCGTCACGGAATTCGTCGCGCTCGCGGGCGCTGTCAAAGACATAGGTGCCCTCGAACCACTCGCCCTCGCGCATCCGCCACGTCTTAAAGGCCAGCCCGTCGAGGAACATGAAGCGGGCCATCGAGGTGCCGATGACATAGTCACGCAGCTGCTGCGCCACGGCGGGCGGCGCGGCGGCCAACGACCAGCGCACCGTCAGTCCGTACCCCGCGTCCATGCCTACTCCTTAGTCAGCCAATGCAATAGTCCGCGGGCACCGTAACCCGTTGGCCCCTTGGGCAGGACTCCGGTTTCGGACTCTGAGCGGCCGGGGCCGGCGATATCCAAGTGCACCCACGGCAGCCCACCGGTGAACTCGCGCAGGAAGAGCGCGGCGAGGATCGACCCCGCCCCGCTGCCGCCGATCGGCCCGATATGGCACAGGTCCGCGACGCCGGAATCGAGCAGCGGCCGGTAGTCCTCGACCAACGGCATCGCCCACAAGGGCTCCCCAGCCGACGCGAAGCCGGCGTGCACCCGCTCGCGGAGAGCCTCGTCGCTGGCATATGACGGCGCCATGCCGCGACCCAGCGCGATCGTGGCCGCTCCGGTGAGGGTCGCGATGTCGACGAGAGCAGCCGGGTTGAGCCGGGCGACGGCATACGCCAGCGCATCGGCGAGGACGATCCGGCCCTCGGCATCGGTATTGCCGATCTCGACCGTCGTGCCGCCATAGTGCGTCACAACATCGCTGGGCCGATAGGAGTTGCCGCCCATGGCGTTTTCGGCCAGCGGCAGCAGCGCCACGACCCGACGCCGCACCGCCAGATCGCGCAGCGCGGTGATGACCGACAAGACGATCGCGGCACCCGACATATCCGTCTTCATGAGCAGCATCCCGGCGGCCGGCTTGGCGTTGAGCCCGCCGGTGTCGAAGGTGATTCCTTTGCCCACCAAGACAATTGGTGCTTCATCGGGATCGCCGGGCGCGTAGTCGATCTCGACGAGCCGAGGCGGCGTCGCCGACCCGGAGCCGACCGCGATTATGCCGCCGAAGCCCTCCGCGGCCAGGTCGCCTTCGTCCCAGACCCGGCACCCCAGCCCGGCTTCTCGAGCGAGGTCGGCGGCCAGCGCGGCGAGCCAGGGCGGATTCTTGATATTGCTCGGGGTGCTCGCGAGTGACCGGGCGAGCAGGGTGGCGCGCGCCCCCACCCGGCCGAGGGTGACCGCGTCCGGATCGGGTTCACCGACGAGAAGCAGCCGCGGTCGAGCCGGCGCGGTGGCGGGCTGTGGACCGAGGTGCGTGCCCGGCATCGCCAATAGGGCACCCTCGATGGCCTCGCTGACAGCCTCTGGCGCGCGGACGTCGAGCGCGACGACCTGGCTGCGGCCGGCAGCCCGGATCGCGGCGGCAGCCGCGCGGCGCGCCGGCCCACCGGGCGCTCCCACGGCGACGATTAGCCGGGAGATGGGGCCGGCGGCGATCGGCATACACAGGGCCTTGTCGGGTGCCGCGGGCACCTCGTGCCCCGCCAGCAGGAGTGACCAATCGCCCTCAGCACCAGTGGTTTTCGCCGCCTGAGTGACGGCCTCCGCCGCGTCGTCGGCAGCGGCGACCAGGACGACATACGCCACCTTGGTCGTGGCGGCGAGCTGCTCCGCGAGGGCGTCGCGACCAACGACCTCCAGTGCAGGGTCAATGATCATCGGGTGAACGGACACGTGATCGACCCTACCCACGCACGGGCGAGCGAAGCGCCGTGGAGCAATCAGCTCCACGGCGCTTCGCAGAAGTCGTCAGGTGTGCCGCGTCAGGCCAAACCCTCGCAGTTGGCGATGGCGTCGCCCAGGGCTCGCACCTCATCCGGCGTCATTTCGACGACCAACCGGCCACCACCCTCAAGTGGCATACGCAGGACGATGCCGCGACCCTCCTTGGTCACTTCCAATGGCCCGTCGCCGGTCCTAGGCTTCATTGCCGCCATGGGGAATCCCTTCTAGTGCATGATGCCGAGAGCTTGCGTCGACATCATGTTCGGTGCTTCTGATCGAACGACGATCCGACCAGCCCACCTATTATCCCTCACGCTGCACGGCACGACGAAATCGGCATGTTGCTTCGATCACGGCGGGCTGGCGTCCCACGGCAGGTAGGTCAAGAAGGTGACCGTCCACCAGAGCATCCCGAGGACGAGCGGGACGGCCAGCGGCAGCACGCGACGGCGCCAGTGCGGGACGATCCGCCCGCCGGTGGAGGTCCGCATGGCCACCGACGCGATGAGCGCGGCGATGGGGAAGTCGAGGAGCAGGAAGCGCCACATACTCGTGATGGGCCGGACCACTGCCAGGAGATATAGAGGGTACGCCAGCGCCCAGGCCCGGACCTCGAGGGGGAGCCACCGCCCGTGTCGGCCGGCGACGAGAGAGAGATAGGCCGCGACGACCCCGATGATGAGCGCCACCCCGAAGACGCCGCGTTCGTCCCAGGCCCAGACAATCCACAGGACGAAGGGGCCCTCCTGAGGGCGTTGTCCCCATGCGGCCTGCACATCGAAGAAGGCCGTGGCACGCCCGGTGAGCCGGCCGACGGTCGCCGGCCAGGCAATGGCGGACATCGCGACCGCGAGGCACAGGGTCGCGACCGAGGCGCGCTCGCCGCGGAAGGGTATGCCGCGACCACCCTCCTCGCGCCAGCGGGCGATGAGATGGGTGAGCACCACGACGCCGAGCGCCGGGGCGACGGCGCGGGTGTAACCGAGTGCCAGCAGCACGAGGGCGGCGAGCCAGTAGGACCGTCGCAGGAGCAGCAAGATCGCCGTCGCGATCAGCAGGACCGCTAGGGCCTCGCTGTAGGGCACGAGCAGGATGCCGGTTGCCGGATAGCAGCACCACAACGCGGCGGCGACCAGAGCCAGCCGGTCGCGTTGAAACTGCGGGGCAGCGTGCACCGCCATCCCGAAGATTCGCCAGATCACGATGAGCGCAATCCAGCCGAGCACGAGGTTGAGCAGCAGCGCGGCGACCGGAAAGGGAAGCCCGATCGCGAGAAGTGGGCGGAGCAGCAGAGGAAATGCGGGAAAGAAGGCCCAGGCACTGTAGGTGATCCGGCCGGAGTCTGGGTCGACGGGAAGTGGGTGTGGGTATCCCGTTTCGGCGACACGCCGATACCACTGCGCGTCCCAGAGCCCGAACAGATCCGAGAGGTTCGGGTCGAGGTGACCGACGCCGGCCGGCGATTGGAACCAGTGGGCGGCGATGGCGATGGCGGCCAAGGCGAGCGTGCGCGTGAGCAGGTAGATGATCGTCAGGGCAAGCACGGGGCGAGCCAACGCCCGCGCGAAGAGCGCATCGCGACCGGCCGTGCTCAGGGCACTGAGTCCAACTCCCCCGTTCGGGTGGGGGCGGTGATTGGCGAGGGCTAGGCCGGAACGAGCGCCTCGGCGCGGCCCAGCAAGCGATCGAGTGTGGTCCCGAAGAGCTTCGCGCCCAGCCAGCGCGCCGCCGGGCCCGTCAGGCGAGGAGCCGGGTCGAGTCCCGGATAGATCTCTTCCGTCCATTCGACGCGTGCCCCCTCTCCCGCCGGTTCGATGTGGATGTGCGCCCAACCGCCTAGCCATTGTCCGGTCTTGACGATGTGCATCGCGCCGCGGGGTTCATCACGAGTTGGCGGCTCCCACCGGGTCACGATCATGTGATCCCATAACATCGCCCGACCTGCGCCGGTGCCGGCGGAGAAACCCCAGCCGACCCGCGGCATACCCTCATCCAGCACCATGCGGGTCAGTGGGACGACATCACCGTGGGCGCGCAGATCGGTGACGGCGGCCCACGCCTCGGCCACCGATAAGGGCGTCTCCCGCACCACGGTGAAGGCCGTCATTCGCCCCGCTCCACGGGCCGGCGGGCTGCCACACGCGGCAGCTTCATCGTCGGGAGGTCGCCGCTTTCGTAGGCCGCGAGCCGGGTCCGCAGGGCGTCCAGGACCTCATCGACCTGGTCCATGCGGTAGCCGCGGAAGGCGGTGTCGAAGTGCAGGTCGTCGATATCAGCGGCTTTGGCGATCCGTGCTGCGTTGATGTCGTGCTCGGTATGGGTCGGCGGCGGCATTGAGTCGTAGGTCGCGCGCCGCGTGATCAAGGCGGCGAAACCGGCCGCGACGAGCACGGTGACGACGAGAAAGAAAATCCAGATCACGATTGCGACCTCTCGGTGCCATGGCTGGGATCGCGCTGTTCGGCGACATGTCGGGCGCCCTCGATAACGCGCCGCACGGCCTCTTCGGGATCGTCGACGACCTGGATGAGGTCGAGATCGGCCGCCGAGATCGTGCCCGCGGGCACCGCGCTACCACGCAGCCAACCGAGCAGCCCGGCCCAGTAATCACTACCGATCAGCACGATCGGGAAGCTGCGAATCTTCTGGGTCTGCACCAAGGTGATCGCCTCGAAGAGTTCATCGAGCGTGCCCATGCCGCCGGGCAGGACGATGAAGCCCTCCGCATACTTGATGAACATCGTCTTGCGGACGAAGAAGTACCGGAAGTTGATCCCGAGGTTCACATAGGGATTGAGCCCGGCCTCAAAGGGCAATTCGATGCCCAGCCCGATGGAGACGCCGCCGGCTTCGATTGCGCCCTTATTCGCCGCCTCCATGGCCCCCGGGCCACCGCCGGTGATGCAGCCCAGGCCAGCGCGTGCAACGGCGGCGCCGACCCGGACCCCGAGGTCATAGACCGGGCTGTCGCGCGGGGTGCGGGCCGAGCCGAAAACGGAGATGGCCGGACCCGTTTCGGCCAGCGCGCCGAAACCTTCGACGAATTCGCTTTGGATGCGCAAGACCCGCCAGGGGTCGGTGTGCACCCAGCCGCTGCCATCGCGGCCTTCGAGGAGCCGCTCGTCCGTGGTGCGCGAGGGCACTTGGGTGCCGCGCAATTGCGCGGGACCGCGTTGGTAAACATTTTCCGGCGAACTGCCGCGGCTCAGCGCAGCCATCGGACCATCGCTTCCTCGCAGGTGGTGTATTGGGCGACGGGGCACTCTTCGTCGTCCATATGAGCCAGGTTCGGGTCGCCGGGACCGAAGTTGACCGCGGGCACCCCCATGGCGGAGAACCGGGCGACATCGGTCCAGCCCTGCTTGGCCGCGACCGGCAGGTCGAGGGCGGCGACAAAGGCCTTCGCGGAGGGCAGGTGCATGCCCGGGCGGGCGCCAGCGGCATTGTCGACAATCGCGATCTCGAAGCCGTCGAAGACCTCGCGCACATGGGCATCCGCCTCGGCCGCACTGACCGAGGGGGCGTAGCGGTAGTTGACGGTGACCACGCACCGGTCGGGGATGACATTGGTCGCCGTGCCGCCGCTGATCAGGACGGCGTTCAGGGCTTCGCGATATTCGAGTTCGTCGACGATCCGGGTTTGGGGTTGGTATGCCGTCAGGCGCCGCAGGATCTCGCCCGCGTCGTGAATCGCGTTGTGCCCCTTCCACGGCCGGGCCGAATGGGCCGCAATCCCCTTGGTCGTGATCTCGGCGCGCAGCGTGCCCTTGCAGCCGCCTTCGATGGCGGCATCGGTGGGCTCCATGAGCACCGCGAAGGCCGCGTCGGTGACGAGCTCGGGGTGGGCCGCCTCGATGAGGCCGAGGCCGTTGAACTGCGAGTCGATCTCTTCGGCTTCATAGAAGACGAGGGTCAGGTCGCGGTTGGGTTCGGGCACGAGCGCAGCGATGCGCAGCATGACCGCGACGCCACCCTTCATATCCACGGTTCCCCGGCCGCGCAGGATGGCCCCGCCGGGCCCGTCGACGAGGGTGGTCGGCAGATTGGCCGGCTCGCTCGTGAGCGGGACGGTGTCGATGTGCCCGGCGATGAGGACCCGCTCCGCGCGGCCGAGTTCGGTGCGGGCGACGAGGCTATTGCCGATCCGCGTCAGGTGCAGGTGGCTCAGGGGCGCCAGGGCGGCCTCGATGGCGTCGGCCAAGACTGCCTCACCGAGGCTCACCGACTCGATATCGCAGACGGCGGCCGTCAACGCGACGGCGTCCAGGCTCAGATCGAGGGTGGCAACCATGGGGGAACGATAACCGGGCGAACCGGGCGCGCCCGTGAACGCTCGCCGAACACGGGCTGTCATAGGCCGCACCTACGATTGCGGCTATGACTGACGCGAAGCGATCCGCCTGGGGCTTCGGTCTCGCCACCGTGACCGACGCCGGCACTACTTTGGACGCCTGGTTCCCCGCTCCAGCATTGGGTGACCACGACGACATGGTGGGAATCCCGGCCGAGCTCGAGGCCATGCGGGCCGAGGATGCCGAGCGGGGTGTGCGCATCCACCCCGTCGCCATCTCGATCGACCTCGACGCCGCGCCGAGTTCGACGGTCGATGCCTATCTGCGTCTGCATCTGCTCAGCCACCGACTGGTCGAGCCGAACACCATGAACCTCGACGGGATCTTCGGGCAACTGCCCAATGTCGTGTGGACCAACCACGGTCCGTGCCCGGTCGAGGGTTTCGAGGCCACGCGCCTGCGACTGAGAGCGCGCGGACCGGTCACCGTCTACGGCATCGACAAGTTCCCGAGGATGGTCGACTATGTCGTGCCTTCGGGCGTCCGGATCGCCGACGCGGATCGGGTCCGCCTCGGAGCCCACCTGGCCGCGGGCACGACGGTCATGCATGAGGGCTTCGTCAACTTCAATGCGGGCACGTTGGGGACCTCGATGGTCGAGGGGCGGATCTCGCAGGGCGTGGTGGTCGGCGACGGCTCGGATATCGGTGGCGGCGCCTCGACCATGGGCACGCTGTCCGGCGGCGGCACCGAGCGCGTGCGGATCGGGCAGCGCTGCCTGCTCGGCGCGGAGTCCGGGCTGGGCATCGCGCTCGGGGATGACTGCGTCGTCGAAGCGGGTCTCTACCTCACCGCTGGGACGAAGGTCAGTCTGCCCGACGGAACCATCGCCAAGGCCCGTGAGTTGAGCGGGCAGAGCAACCTGCTCTTTATCCGCAACTCGGTCACCGGCGCCGTCGAGGCCCGGACCCGCGACGGTCACGGCATCGTGCTGAACTCGGCACTGCACGCCAACGACTGAGGCGCCCACTTCCGAAGGTATTGCACCAGAAGGACATTCAGCTTTCTCTCATGGCCAGCCCTCCACCCCCGCCGCCCCGCGGCACGACCAGCAGCCCTGCGGTGTGGGTTTCGACCGGTGGTGCGGGGCGGCGGGCGGCATCCCCGCGCCGGGGGTATGCCGTGCGTCGCCTCGTCGTGAGTTGCTTGGTGCTCGGCCTGCTCGCCGCCCTCGGCGGACTTGCGCTCTTCACGGCGCGCTGGATGGGCGGGCCGACCTGCCAGGCCACCGCGAGCGGCAAGACCTTCGCCTTCACGCCAGAGCAGATGGGCAATGCCTCGATCATCACCTCGGTGGCTTTGAAGCGGGGACTGCCGGCTCGGGCGGCAACGATCGCCTTGGCCACCGCGATCCAAGAATCTGGCCTGCGCAATCTCGACCACGGGGACCGCGACTCGGTTGGGCTCTTTCAGCAGCGGCCGTCGCAGGGATGGGGCAGCGTCGCGGAAATCATGGACCCGATCTATTCGGCCGGGGCGTTCTATGACGCGCTGGTCAAGGTCAAGGGCTACGAGGACATGCCGATCACCGAGGTCGCGCAGGAGGTGCAGCGCAGCGCCTACCCCACGGCATACGCCGACCACGAAGACGAGGGTCGCGCGCTCGCGTCCACCTTGGCGGGACACTCCCCCGCTGGGCTCGCCTGTCGGCTCCCGGACCCGTCCGGCGCCGCGTCAGCCGACGCTGTCCAAAAAAGCTTGGAGGCTCAGCTCGGCGTGAGCACCTCGGCCGACGGGTCGGTCGTGACCGTGCACAGCACGTCGGCGCAGCGGGCCTGGATCGTGGCGAGTTGGGCTGTGGCGCAAGCCGATCGCTATGGCGTGACCAAGGTCGACCTCGCCGAGCGCACGTGGAAGCGTTCGTTGAACTGGTCCGGCCCTGCGGGCGCGACCGGGAGCACGGTGACGATCACACTCGCCAAGGGCTGAACTCGGCCCGAGCCGAGCTCGGTCAGCGCTCAGCCATCGGGACGAAGTCGCGGGCGGCCTCGCCGACATACACCTGACGCGGGCGACCGATCTTGGTGGCGGGGTCCTCGATCATTTCGCGCCACTGCGCAATCCAGCCGGGCAGGCGGCCGAGGGCGAAGAGGACGGTGAACATCCGGGTCGGGAAGCCCATCGCCTTGTAAATCAGGCCCGTGTAGAAGTCGACATTCGGGTACAGCCTGCGCTCGACGAAGTAGTCGTCCGCCAGCGCGACCTCTTCGAGCTTCATCGCGATATCGAGCAGCGGGTCGTCGGCGCCGAGCTTGCTGAGGATCTCGTCGGCGGTCTTCTTGATGATCGCCGCGCGCGGGTCGTAGTTCTTGTAGACGCGGTGACCGAAGCCCATCAGGCGCTGGTTGGTCTCCTTGTTCTTGATCTTGCGCATGAACTCGGCCGGGTCCTGGCCGGTCTCGTGCAAGGTGGCCAGCATCTCCAGGACCGCCTGGTTGGCCCCGCCGTGGAGCGGCCCGAAAAGGGCGTTGATCCCGGCGGAGACCGAGGCGAAGAGGTTGGCGTGCGAGGAGCCGACGAGCCGGACGGTGGAGGTGGAGCAGTTCTGCTCGTGGTCGGCGTGCAGCAGCAGCAGGAGGTCGAGGGCCTTGACCATCTCCGGGTCCACTTCATACGGCTCGGCGGGGAAGCCGAAGGTCATCCGCAGGAAGTTCTCGGGCAGCGACAGCGAATTGTCGGGGTACAGGAAGGGCTGGCCGACCGACTTCTTGTAGGCATAGGCCGCGATCGTCGGCAGCTTGGCGAGGAGGCGGATCGTGGAGATCTCGACCTCTTCGGGGTCGAAGGGATCGAGGCTGTCCTGATAGAAGGTCGAGAGCGCGGAGACGGCCGAGGAGAGCACCGGCATCGGGTGCGCGTCCCGCGGGAAGCCGTTGAAGAAGAGTTTGAGGTCCTCGTGCAGGAGGGTATGCCGCCGCAGCTTGGCGTCGAAGGCGTCCGCTTGCGCCTGGGTCGGCAGCTCGCCATAGATGAGCAGGTAGCTCACCTCGAGGAAGTTCGAGCCCTTGGCCAGTTGCTCGATGGGGTAGCCGCGGTAGCGCAGGATCCCCTCGTCGCCATTGATGAAGGTGATCTTGCTGGAACAGGAGGCGGTGTTGACGAAGCCGGTGTCGAGCGTGACATCGCCGGTTTCTTTCAGCAGGGACGAGATGTCGAAGCCGTCCTCGCCCTCGGTCGCGGGAATCCGCTTGAGGAAGAGTTCCTTGCCCTCAGCGTGAAGTGTCGCGCCTGCCACAACGTCGTCAGCCATATCGCGAAACTACCGCACCGGCTTGGCCTGCGACGAGGCGCGTCTCATGGTGCAACGCACACCGTGGCCCTATGAATCGACAAGACTGTCCTCATGCGCGTGCTGCACGACGGCCCCCTCTATCTCTCGTACGGCCAGTTCTCGATCCTCGAACCGATGGCCGAGCACCCGGACCTCGAGGATGCCTTCGCCGGCCAGCGCAATGGCCTGTGTGGCGGCGCCGTGCCCGGGGCACTGCACTTCATGACCGGCACCCCACACCGGGCAGATCGCCCTGCGGGTGGAGGAGTATGACGAGGTTCCCCCGCTCCCCGAGCCCGAATGGGGGGATGTGGTCGAGGCCGCGTTCAGCACGACGTCCAGCGAACTCGTGCTGATGGGGCTGATGGGCGATGAGGTGGTGAATGTGGTGCTGAACCGGGGCCGGAATACCTCGCCATGCAGCCCGAGGACACGATGATGAGCGGCTGGCACCGAGAGCAGACGTCGGCCGTGCGCGAGCGCACGAGTCACGCGCTGGATCGGCTCGCGGTGGACAAGCAAGTCGCGGACCGTGTCCCCGGACTGGCCGCTGGCGTGCATCGCGGCGGTCGACTGGTGTGGTTCGCCGGCGTGGGTAGCGCCGATCTGGACTACCCGGAGAAGGCGCCCTGCGCCGACACGCAATTCGATATTGCCAGCATCACCAAGACCTTTGTCGCGGTGACGGTGATGGCGCTGCGCGACGCCGGCAAACTCTCCCTCGACGATCCCTTGGAACGGCACATCCCGCAGTCCCGCCATGGCGGCGTCACCGTGCGCCAAGCGCTCGCCCATGTCTCCGGAATGCAGCGCGAGCCGGTCGGCGATGTCTGGGACACCTTGCGCTTCCCCGACCGAGAAGAACTGTTGCGCGGGTGGAATGCCGCCGAGCGTGTCGGTCGCCCGCACCAGCTGCATCACTACTCCAATCTCTGCTTCGGCCTGCTCGGCGAGCTCATCGCGCGGGTGGAGAAGCAGGACTGGGATGCCGTGGTGCGGCGCCGCGTCCTCGACCCCCTCGGTCTGCACGCCACCTCGCTGGGTCGGATTGGCGGCTTGCCGCAGGCGGGCCGCTACTACCTGCCGCCGTGGACGGACGTGCCGGTGACCGAGCCAGCCGTTGACCTGCTGGCGTTCGCGCCGGCGGGTGGATTCGCCTCCACGGCAAGGGATCTCGGACTTTGGGGAGGCTTCCTGGCCAGCCCGACTGACGAGGTGCTCGCCGCGGACACCCTTGAGGAGATGTGCCAACCCATCGTCACGGCGGCGCCCGACTGGTCGCTCGCCTGGGGCCTCGGGCTGATGCTGCTGCGGCACGACGGGCGGGTGTGGGTCGGGCATACCGGCGCCTTCCCGGGCACCATCAGCGGCTGCTTCACCCACCGCGAATCAGGCACCACGGGCGTAGTGCTGATGAACCAGTCGACAGCGACCGCGCCCGGCACCTTCGCCGCTGGGCTGGGTAGTTATGTGCTGGAACACGATCCCGAGCTGCCGCCGGTATGGCGTCCGGGGACCACCACTCCTGCTGAGCTGGAACCGCTTCTTGGACAATGGTTTTCGGAGGGCTCGGAGTTCACTTTCAGCGTGCGCGCGGGTCGCCTCGAGGCGAGGCTGCGCAGTGCGCCCGCGACCACCGCGCCGTCGCTCTTCGAGGCCATCGGACCCGATCTGTACGTCACGACCGCCGGCCGGGAGCGCGGCGAGCTACTCCGCATACGTCGTGATGAGTCGGGAGCCGTCACCGCAATGAACTGGGCGACCTACCTATTCACCCGCCGCCCGTTCGCCTTCGGCGAGTGGCTCTGATCTGCCGTCCTGCCTTGCACCGGGAAGCTTGCGCTTACCCCCTGCTCTAAAGCAGGTGGAAGCGCACACTTTCGGCATCCGGAGAGAAACAAGTTAACTCCGCAGGCGCGACGCGGCGTCGGCGATCTGGGCGTCGGTGGCGGTGAGGGCGATGCGGATGTGGCGGGTGGACGCGGCGCCATAGAAGGACCCGGCGGCGGCGAGAATGCCGCGGTCGGCGAGGCGATCAAGCGTGGTCCAGCAGTCTTCGTCGGCGGTGGCCCACAGATATAGGCCCGCCTCGGAACCCTCGATCCGCAGCCCGAAGGCCTGGGCGGCGGGCAGCAAGGTCTCGCGTCGGGCCCGATAGGTCGCCACTTGTGCGGCGACATGCGCCTCATCGCCGAGTGCCGCGATGAGCGCGTGCTGGACCGGCGTGGGCATCATCATTCCGGCGTGCTTGCGCACCTCCGCGATCTGCGCGACCAGCGCCGGATCACCGGCGAGGAAGGCCGCGCGATAGCCGGCGAGATTGCTCTGCTTGCTCATGCTGTATGCCGCGAGCAGGCCCGTCACATCGCCGTCGGTGACGCGGGGGTCGAGCAAGGAGGGCGTGGTCGGCGGATCGTCCGCAGGCCGGTCGGTGCGCCAGTCGAGCTCCGCATAGCACTCGTCGCTGGCCACGATGACGCCATGCTGGCGCGCCCAGGCAACCACTTTGCGCAGATGCCCGACGCCGAGCACCTTGCCATCGGGATTCCCAGGACTGTTGAGCCACAACAACTTTGGCCGCGTCGCCGACGTCAAGGGCCCGAGCGCCGTCAGCGAGGTGACGGGCACCGGTGTGGCCCCGGCGAGGCGAGCGCCCACGTCATATGTCGGATAGGCGACGGCAGGGTGGCCAACCAGATCGCCCGGGCCGAGCCCGAGGAAGGTCGGGAGCCAGGCAACCAACTCCTTGGACCCGATGGTCGGGATGACGCCTGCGGGGTCCAGCCCCGGCACCCAACGACGCCGGGCGAACCAGTCGACGACCGCCTCACGGACGCTCGGCATACCGATCGTGAGCGGATAGCCCGGGGCATTGGCGTGCTCCCGCAACGCCTCCTGGACCACCGCGGGAGTCGGGTCGACGGGCGTGCCGACCGATAGGTCGATCAGGCCGCCCTCATGGGAACTCGCCCGTGCCTTGAGCGGCACGAGCGAGTCCCAGGGGAAGTCGGGGAGTGAGCGCAGGCTCACTCGTCGTGCTCCTGCGGGGGTAGAGCCGCGATGAGCGGGTGGTCTTTGGGGATCATGCCCATCTTGGCGGCGCCGCCGGGGCTGCCGAGGTCGTCGAAGAATTCGACATTGGCCTTGTAGTAATCCGCCCACTGCTCAGGCACATCGTCTTCGTAGTAGATCGCCTCGACCGGGCACACCGGCTCGCAGGCGCCGCAGTCGACGCACTCGTCGGGGTGGATGTAGAGGCTGCGCTCGCCTTCGTAGATGCAGTCGACCGGACACTCCTCGATGCAGGCCTTGTCCTTGAGGTCTACACAGGGCTGGGCGATCACATACGTCATAGGCCCCATATTAGGCCGCTTTCGCCCTTCGGCCGGGCACCGGTCTGCGGCTCGGGCCGCGGCGTAGTCTGCGGGAATGCCCGCAACCCCCCTTGCCGTCTCGATCCCCACCGCCCTCGGCGAGATGCCGGGCCGCCAGTGGCTGCCCGCCGCCGGCCGGGGCCCGGGGATTGTGCTCTTCCAGGAGATCTTCGGGATCAGCCCGTATGTCGAGCGCCGCGCCGCCGAGCTCGCTGCCGCTGGGTATGTCGTTCTGGCGCCCGAGCTCTATTGGCGCCAAGGGATTTCCGGGATTGCGAATGGGCCGGACATGCTGGGCGAGGGCCTCGCGGCGCTGCAGCAATTGGATTGGGATGCCGCGGTGCGCGACGGATTGGCGGCGCATGCGTGGCTGCGCAGTCGCCCGGAGGTGACGGACACGACCGGCTATGTCGGATTCTGCTTCGGCGGCGGACTCGCTTTTGCCGTTGCGGCACAAGCGGATCCGAAACCGGACGCGCTCGTGAGCTATTACGGCTCGGCGCTGCCGAACCTCCTTGACCTCGCGCCGCAGGTGCCCATGCCGTCCCTGCACCACTTCGGCGACGAGGATGCCTATATCGACCGCGAGACGGTCGAGCGGATTCGTTCCGCGGTGGCTGGGCCGGACGTCGAGTTCTATACCTATCCGGGCGCCGACCATGCCTTCGACAATGCCGACTTCGTGACCTACCACCCCGAGGCGTCGACGATCGCGTGGGGCCTGACGCTGAAGTTCCTCGCCACCCACCTGCCCACGTGAGCTCGCCGGTGCGCGCCACCGTGCGTTATCGCCTCGAGCCGCCGCCGCCACCGGGACAACCGCCGCTGACCGATGCGGTTGGCACAGTGGTGCGCAATGACCCTGAGGCCGTCGTGCTGGAGACGCGTCGCGGGACCGTGACGATCCCCCGTGATCGGATCGTCGCCACCCGGATCATCCCGCCTGCGGGCCCTCGGCGAGGGATTGCTGGGGGTGATCTGGAGCCATTGGCGCTGCACGACCTGGTCGCCGATGGTTGGCCCGCCATCGACACCGCCCGCCTCGGCGGTTGGCTGTTGCGTGCTGGTCGTGGGTTCACCGCTCGGGCCAATTCTGTTCTGCCCGTGGGTGATCCGGGCGTGCCACTTGCGGAGGCTGTCGACGCCGTGGAGGAGTGGTATGCGGAGCGTCACCTCCCCGCGAATGTCACCCTCGCCGGTCCCGAGGGGTTCGACCCGGCGCGCGACCCGCTCGGTCGGCTGCTGCTCGATCGTGGGTATGTCGCGTCACAACCCTCCCTCTTTCTCACCACACGACCGGCAACGATTCTGCGCCGGTCGGCGGAGCGCGGCCGGCCGGCACCGGGACGGCATACGGTCGAGATCGGAATCGGGGGCGAGCTGACGGACGAGTGGCTGACGGCATACGACGGCTATCGCCTCGGCGACCGCGACGCCGCTCGGGCGATCATGACCGGCTCCCCCGCGCAGCGCTTCGCGACGGCGCGCGCTGGTGGCGAGGTGGTCGGCGTCGGGCGCCTGGGCATGAGCGGCACGTGGGGCGGGATCGCCGCGATGTGGGTGGACCCGGCATACCGCCGGCACGGCATCGCGCGGCGCATGCTGGGCGAATTGGTCACGGCCGCAACCGAACTCGGCGCAACGAATCTCCACCTGCAGGTGTGGGCGGACAATGCGCCGGCCCTCAGACTCTACGAATCCCTCGGCTTCCGCCGCCACCACGCCTACCGCAATCTGTCCAGCACCCCCGCCCGGGCCTTGTAACTTCTGCTAGCAGAAGGTAGTCAAATCCGCACAACGTGCAAGGTCTGCAGAGTTGATTAACGTCTGCTAGCAGAGGTTAGAAAACCCCCCAAGCCGCCGCAAGACCCTCGGACCGGTGAGCCGGCCAGCCCAGGCATCCGGTTAGGGGTTGGTGCAGATGACCAGGTCTTCGGGGATGTAGTGGGTCGTGAGGTACTGCGTTTTGACGACCTTGCCGCCCTGCTTGAAGATCCGCCCGACCGTCACATCGAAGCCATCGGCCGGCGACTGAGGGACGCAGCCCTTCTCGTCATCGGTGATCTTGCCCGGCTTGGTGACGTTGACGCGTGGCCCCTTGGTCGCCTCGATGTCCCAGGTCTTCTTGCCCTGGAAGGTGACCGTGATGGCGTTGGCGGTCACCTGGGTGGTGATGAAGATGCCGCCGTCGGTGGTGTTGGTGAAGCGGTTGTCGACATCGGGCCAGCTGATCGTCGCCTCGCGGCCTTCGGGGTAGCGCGAGATGTAGAAGCTGTGGGGGTGGTACTCATCGATCTGCGCGCCCGAGAAGAAGATGGCGTTGAAGAGGGTCGTCGAAACCTGCGATATGCCGCCGCCATAGTCCTTGGTCAACCGGCCGTCGTAGATCACCGGGGCGCCGCGATAACCCTTCTCCGGGGTCCGCTGTCCGAGGTGGGCGTTGAGCGAAAAGGTCTCTCCCGGAGCGACATAGGTGCCATTGAGCGCCCGCGCCGCGATCGTGATGTTGTGCGTGCGATCGGGGGCGTAGGGGAAGTTCGTCGTGAAGGTGGAGATGACGCCGGTGGGCAGCGAGGCCTTCGCCTTGGCCGTCGTGAACTTCGCCGGGCTCGCCTTGCCGGGCACCACGGCGGTCCGGTCGGCGGCCAGCACGGCGGCCGGCATGGCGCTCATGACCGCTGCCGAGTCGACATCCAGGCCATCGACGGACGGCACGACCTTGAAGTTGCCATCCGCGGAGGTAACCGTCGCGTCCTTGCCCTTGCGCAGCACCTTGGCCTCCTGGCCCGCCTTGCGCACGGCCGCGACGAGCTTCTTCTCGTCATACTCCGTGGCGAGCGCGCCATCCTTGGGCACGAAGGTCACCGACGGCGCGATGGCATCACCCGCGACCTCGAAGCTCTCGTCACCCACCTTGACGATGACCGGCCCGGCAACCACCTTCGCGGCGACATCCGACTTGGCCGCCTCGGCCTCCTCGGTCGTGACCTCGGGCGCCGTGGTGGCGAGCACCCCGTTGATGGTGTCGGTGAGCAGCCAGCCCTTCTCGATCGCCGCGCCAGTCGCCGGGACATCCGCGGCCTGGCCATCGACCCCTGGGGTGACCGTCGCGGCGCCGTCGACGAAGGTCAGCTTGGCGTCGACGGGCTTGTCGGTCAGTCCACGAGCAGCGGCCGTGATCGCCCCCGCGAGCCGCGCCTGATCAACCAGACGGGCGGGCTCGCGATCCACCGAACCGGTTAGGCGGTCATACAACGCGACGGGATTGAAGGTGGCGCCGGTGAGGCCCTCGAGACTCTTGTCGTAGTCGACGGCGAGGCCCGCCGCGGCGGGGTCCAGCTGGATGCTTTCCTCGCCGAAGCGCACAGGAATCGTGGCAGCGGCCTTGTCCTGCAAGCCATTTCGCAAAGCATCGAGCGCCTGCGCGTGCGTCTTGCCCCCGACCTGCACCCCTCCGATGACGGTATCGCCCGGGGTTTTGGAGCCCGCGCTCAATGCCAAGGCGCCATAGCCGGCGAGCCCAACCACCCCCGCCGTCGCGACGACCCAGGGCCATCGACGGCGACGCGTCGAAGTCGGCATAGGCGTGCTCTGGCTCATGAAAGGCTCCCGTAGCGGCTGCGGTAGTGGACGAGCGCGTCGCCCGGGCGTTCGGCGAGGGCGGTCTGCACCACTTCGCCGACGACAATCGAGTGATCTCCGGCCCCGTGGACGGCATGCACCCGACACTCCAGAGTAGCCAAGGACCCGGTCAGCAGAACAATTCCCGCCTCGCTCCGGGTATGCGGAATCTGGTTGAACTGGCCGATCAGCGGCTTGCCGGGCGTCGCGAGCCATTCCGCAGCCCGCCGTTGCTTGCGGCTGAGCAGCGAGACGGCGAAGGCCCCGGAATCGACGACGGCCTCGTGGAAACGCGCGGATGACTCCACGCACACGAGCAGCAGGGGCGGCTCCAGCGACACCGAAGCGATGGCCGTCGCGGTCATGGCGTAGTCGTGGTTGCCGCTGCGCGTGGTCAGCGCGACGACTCCGCTCGCGAGCCGAGACATCGCGGCCCGGAACTGCGGGCTGGGCCGTTCCCCGTCGTATGCCGTCACACCGGCCATCCCCGCGCGCCCGCCTCCGCGACGGGCTCGCCGCTGCGCAGCAGCCCGGTGATCGGGTCGAGCGGCGCATAGCCTTCGCGCCCGCTCAACCGGGCGGCGATGTCATTGGACAAGGTGAACCACGCGCCGTGAACAGTGATCTGCGTCGCGTGCGCGCGCATCGCCGCGGCCTGTCGCCGCGCGCCCTCCGCGTCCGAGACGGCATACGGCACGAGCGCATCGTCGACAACCGACGGGATCACCGGATCGTCGGCCGCCGGGATCGTCACCCCCGGCGCGGACACCTCCGCCGCCAGCCACGCGCGATCCTGCGCGACCCACGATCGCGGGGTCAGGACGGCATACATCCGGGGCGGGTCGGCAAGCGTCGCGACGGCGGCGCAGGCGATGCGGTGCGCCTGAATGTGATCGGGGTGGGCGTAGCCACCCTGGTTTTCGTAGGTGATGACGATATCGGGCCGGATGCGCTCGATCACCTTGCGCGCCAACGCAATTGCCGCGCCCGCGTCGGCGTTGACGAAGGCATCCGGTCGCGCCGCGCTCGGGCTGCCGGCCATGCCGGAGTCGCGGTATGCCGCGGCCCCCGACTCATCGAAGCCCAGCAGGTGCCCGGTCGCGCCGAGCGCCGCCAGCGCGGCCTGCCACTCCCCCAGTCGGAACTCCCCGAGCGCGTCCTCGTGGTCGGCGTCGAGGTGCTGCAGATCCGGCGGGATCACCTCTCCCTGCTCGCCCAGCGTGCACGTCAGGACGTGCACCTCGTGCCCGGCCGCCGCATACGCCCCGATCGCGACACCGGTCGCGATCGACTCGTCGTCGGGGTGGGCGTGGATGAACAGCAGACGCATGGGCTCAGGAGTTCTTGGCCCTCGAAGCCGACCGAGCGCGCAGGTTCTGATCCAGCTCGACCTTGCGGATGCGCACGGCCTCCGGGGTGACCTCGACGCACTCATCCTCGCGGCAGAACTCCAGGCTCTGCTCCAAGGACAGCTTGCGCGGCGGGAAGATCTTCTCGAAGTTGTCCGCGCTGCTCGCCCGGACGTTCGTGAGCTTCTTTTCCTTGGTGATATTGACGTCCATGTCGTCGGCGCGCGAGTTCTCGCCGACGATCATGCCCTCATAGACCTCGGTCGTCGGCTCGACGAAGAGGGTGCCACGCTCCTGAAGGTTGACCATGGCGTATGCCGTGACGACCCCCATCCGGTCGGCCACCAGCGAGCCGCTGGTGCGGGTGGTGATGGTGCCGGCCCACGGCTCGTAGCCGTGGAAGACGTGGTTGGCGATGCCGGTGCCGCGGGTTTCGGTGAGGAACTCGGTGCGGAAACCGATCAGCCCGCGCGACGGGACGACGAACTCCATCCGCACCCAGCCGGTGCCGTGATTGGTCATCTGGGTCATCCGGCCCTTGCGCTGCGCGAGGACCTGGGTGATGGTGCCCAGGAATTCCTCCGGCGCATCGATGGTCAGGTGCTCCATCGGCTCGTGGACCTTGCCGTCGATGTCCTTGGTGACGACCTGCGGCTTGCCGACGGTCAGCTCATAGCCTTCGCGCCGCATCTGCTCAACAAGGATCGCGAGCGCGAGCTCACCTCGGCCTTGGACCTCCCACGCGTCGGGGCGGTCGGTGCCGAGGATGCGCAGGGACACATTGCCGATCAGTTCGCGGTCGAGGCGGTCCTTGACCAGGCGGGCGGTCAGCTTGGCGCCGCGCACGCGGCCCGCGAGCGGGCTGGTGTTGATCCCGATCGTCATCGAGATGGCCGGCTCGTCGACCGTGATGAGCGGCAGCGGACGCGGGTCGTCCAGGTCCGCCAGGGTCTCGCCGATCATGATGTCCGGGATGCCGGCGATGGCGATGATGTCTCCTGGGCCGGCCGACTCGACCGGCTTGCGCTCCAGGGCCTCGGTCATCAGCAGTTCGGTGATCTTGACCTGCTTGACCGTGCCGTCGCCGCGGCACCACGCCACCTGCTGGCCCTTGCGGATCTGCCCGTTGTGCACGCGCAGCAGGGCGAGCCGGCCCAGGAAGTTCGAGGCGTCAAGGTTGGTGACATGGGCCTGCAGCGGCGCCTCGTCGTCATAGGTCGGCGCGGGGATCGTTTCGA
Organism: Nostocoides veronense; assembly: GCF_039531185.1. Taxonomy (NCBI): domain Bacteria; kingdom Bacillati; phylum Actinomycetota; class Actinomycetes; order Micrococcales; family Intrasporangiaceae; genus Nostocoides; species Nostocoides veronense. Next base: position 65,353 of record NZ_BAAAPO010000021.1, on the reverse strand, counting down.
AGATCACCTTGAAGAGCGCCTCGAGGTCCTCGGAGTCCGGCAGATCGCCGTCTGCGGGACGGGTCATCGAGGCTCGCCCGGCCTTGGCCGAGGCATACACGATCGGGAAGTCGAGAACCTCCTCGGTGTTGCCGCCGTCCTCCATCAGGTCCATGAAGAGTTCGTAGACCTCGTCGACGACCTCACCGATGCGGGCGTCCGGCCGGTCGACCTTGTTGATGCACAGCACGACCGGCATGTGCGCGGCCAGCGCCTTGCGCAGCACGAAGCGCGTCTGGGGCAGCGGCCCCTCGGAGGCGTCGACGAGCAGCACGACACCATCGACCATCGACAGACCGCGCTCGACCTCGCCACCGAAGTCGGCGTGCCCGGGGGTGTCGATGATGTTGATCGTCACGCCATCGGGGTGGCCCAGATCCGCCGCCGCCTTGCCGGCATAACGCACCGCGGTGTTCTTCGCGAGGATCGTGATGCCTTTCTCGCGCTCGAGGTCGCCGGAGTCCATCGCGCGTTCGTCGACATGCTGGTGGGCGCCAAAAGCACCTGCCTGCCACAGCATCTTGTCCACCAAAGTGGTCTTGCCGTGGTCGACGTGGGCAACGATGGCGACATTACGGATGTCGCTGCGGGACTGCTGAGGCATTGAACAATTGTCTCAGGCCCAGGGGTATGCCCGTGAACCGCCGCCTTGTCGCCGGCGTCAGTCCTCGTCGGCCGTGGGCGTGATCTGCGGGCCGATGGCGCCGAGGTCGTATGGCGTGCCTTGATACACGCAGTAATTCAGCCAGTTGGCATAGAGCAGGTAGGCGTGGCTGCGCCAGGTCACCATGGGCGGCTGGCTCGGGTCGTCGCCGGGGTAATAGTGGCGCGGGACGGTGGCGTCCAGGCCCCGCGAGATGTCGCGGTCATACTCCAGCTTGAGGGTGTCGCGCTCGTATTCGGGGTGACCGGTGACATAGAGCTGCCGACCGTCGGTGCTCGCCGCGAGGTAGACCCCGGCCTCCTCGCTCACCGCCAGCAACTCCAGGCCCTCGGTGGCCTCGATATCCGCTGCGCGGGTTTCGGTATGCCGCGAATGCGGGGCCGGGAAAATCTCGTCGAATCCGCTGAGCACCCGGTTGCGCGGGTCGAGAACCCGGTGCGGGAAGACGCCGAACATCTTCTCCGCCAACGGAAACTTCTCGATGCCGTAGTGGTGATAGAGACCGGCCTGCGCTCCCCAGCAGACGTGCATCGTGGAGAAGACGTGATCGCGGCTCCAGTCCAGGACCGTGCACAACTCCGGCCAGTAGTCGACCGCCTCGAAGGGCAGCGTCTCGATGGGCGCGCCGGTGACGATCAAGCCGTCGAACTTGCGCTCGCGCGCCTCGTCGAAGGTGATGTAGAAGGCATCCATGTGCGCCTGGGCGGTGTTGCGCGGGTCGTGGCTCGCCATCCGGATCAGGGTGATCTCCAATTGCAGCGGGGTGTTGCCGAGGAGTCGGAGCAATTGCGTTTCGGTCGCCATCTTGGTCGGCATGAGATTGACGATGGCGATGTGCAGCGGCCGGATGTCCTGATGCCCGGCGCGGCCCTGCGTCATCACGAAGACGTTCTCGCCTTCGAGGATGCGCCGGGCCGGGAGGGCACTCGGGATCGTGACGGGCACGCTTCAACGCTCCTTCGACGACGAGGACACCGACCGCGTCATTGTGTCGGGGCTGGCCCTGGCGACGCGGGCCGATTCCACACTGTGGCCGCGACGGCCTCGACGATCGGACTATTGGAGGCCAGCCACGGCACCGACCACAGGTCGGCCCGCGTGAGCCACCGCAGCTGCGCGTGATCCTCCAGCGGCTGGGGTATGCCGTCCCTCACCCCCGCGGTCCACACCGCCAACGCATAGCTCGCCCCGAGTGGCCACCAGCCCTCTAGCGGTCCCGGAATATGCTGTCCCACAGTGATTTCCACGCCGAGTTCCTCACGGATCTCCCGTGCCAGCGCCGTCATCAGGTCCTCACCCGGGTCGACCTTGCCCCCCGGCAACTCCCAACCGCCGGCCAGCCGCGGCGGCTCGGTGCGCTGCGCCGTGAGCAGCGTCCGAGGGCGCGAGAGATCATCCAGGAGCGCGGCCGCGACCACGGCGATCCGCCCGCCTGGGCCGGTGATTGTCCCGCCGGACGGCTGCTGTGACACCTCGAGGTCAGCTGGTCGCGTGCAGCCGGCGCGCCGCCTCGGCGATCGAACCGGTCAGGCTCGGATAGACCGTGAAGGTGCTCGCGAGTTGGTCGACATTGAGCCGGTTGGCGACGGCGAGGGTCACCGGGAAGATCAGCTCGCTCGCCCGCGGTGCCACGACGACTCCCCCGAGCACCGTCCCGGACCCGGGGGCGGCGAAGAGCTTGACGAAGCCGTCGGTGATGCCTTGCATCTTGGCCCGCGGATTGCGCGATAGGGGCAGCATGACGGTCTCAACCTCGAGCCCCTTGGCGGCAATGTCCTTCTCCGACAGGCCAACTGTGGCGATCTCAGGATCGGTGAAGATATTGGCCGAGACGACGTCCAGGTTCAGTGGGGCGACCGAATCACCCAGAGCGTGGGCCATCGCGATGCGCCCCTGCATGGCCGCCACCGAGGCCAGCGGCAGCACGCCGGTGCAGTCGCCCGCGGCATACACCCCCCGCACGGACGTGCGGGAGACCCGGTCCACGGCGATATGGCCGCTCTCGCGCAGCGCGACGCCCGCCTCCTCCAGACCCATGTCCCGCGTCTGGGCCACGGACCCGACGGCCAAGAGGGCGTGCGAGCCCTCGACCACGCGGCCGTCCTCCAAAGTCACCGCGACTCCGGTCGCGGCCCCGGCCGCGTCCCGCACCACCTCGACGGCCTGCATGCGCGAGCGCGACAAGACCGTCATACCCCGCTTCGTGAAGACCTCTTCGATGACGGTGGCGGCATCGGCGTCCTCGCCGGGCAGGACCCGGTCACGGCTGCTCACCAGCGTCACCTGGGCACCGAGCCCGAGATAGGCCTGAGCGAGCTCGGCGCCCGTGACACCGGACCCCACGACGATCAGGTGCTCGGGGAGAGTGTTCAGGGCGTAGATCTGCTGCCAGGTCAGGATGCGCTCGCCGTCCGGCTGCGCACCGGCCATCACTCTGGGCGTCGCCCCCGTCGCAATGAGTATGACGTCCGCCGCGTGATCCGTTGTGCCCGAGTCACTTTCGGACCGGACCGTGCTGGCGTCAAGGAGCCGAGCCGGGCCCTCGACGATGTCGACACCGACCTCACGCAGCCGACCGGCGATGTCGGTGCTCTGGGCGGACGCGAGATCGAGGACGCGGGCGTTGACCTCCGGGAGCCGCGCCTGCGCATCGCTCACTTCGTCGCCTTCGTGGTCGGTCAGGTGCACCCCGAGCGAGACGGCCGTGTCGACCATCGACATATAGTCGGCGGTCGCGATGAGCGTCTTGCTCGGCACGCAGTCGGTCAACACGGCCGCGCCGCCGACACCATCCTTCTCGATCAGCGTCACGGAAGCCCCGAGATGAGCGGCGACGAGCGCCGCTTCATACCCGCCGGGCCCGCCCCCGACGATCACGACGTGACTGCGCCCGTTCATGTGGTCTTCACCCTTCACCTATGGCCTGCTGCGCATCGTCGGCTCCATCGTCCACCAAGCCGGAGGTGGGCGCACGCGCCGCGCCCGGCTACCCTACGTCGGTGACCGACATCGTTGCCGTGAACCCGCTGGACGCCGCGGGCGCCGACCCCTTCGAGGTGGCCGCGCAGGCTGCCGCCGTGATCGCCGAGAAGTCCGGGGCGCCGACCCACGACATCGCGCTCGTCCTCGGCTCCGGTTGGGGCGAGACGGCCGACCGGATCGGCACCACCCTCGCGACGATCGACAACACCGACGTTCCGGGTTTCGCCAAGGCCGCTGTGGTGGGCCACTCGGGCACGATGCGGTCGGTCGCGATCGGTGAAACTGGCGGCCGCGCACTGGTTTTCGGCACCCGGACGCACTTCTATGAGGGTCGCGGTGTGCGCGCCGTTGTCCACGCGGTCCGCACTGCCGCGGCCGCGGGATGCCGGGCGATCGTCCTGACCAATGGCTGTGGTGGCCTGCGCCCGGAGTGGGCCCCCGGCACCGCAGTGCTCATCAGTGACCACATCAACCTCACCGCCGCCTCCCCCATCGAGGGCGCGAACTTCGTCGACCTCACCGACCTCTACTCCCCCCGGCTGCGCGCCATCGCCCGCGAGGTCGACGCTGACCTGCCCGAGGGCGTTTATGTCCAGTTCCGCGGGCCGCACTACGAAACGCCGGCCGAGGTGAAGATGGCCGGTGTCCTCGGGGGCGACCTCGTCGGCATGTCAACCACCTTGGAGGCCATCGCCGCGCGCCAGGCGGGCCTGGAGGTCCTCGGAATCTCGCTCGTGACCAACCCGGCCGCCGGCATCTCACCCGTGCCGCTCTCGCACGCCGAGGTCGTCGAGGCTGGCCAGGCCGCCGCCGCCCGCTGCGGCACCCTGCTCGCCGAAATCGTCACCAAGATCTGATCTCCGGGGCCTCAACCCGGGTCCTCTCCCTTCCCGCGCTCCTCGGTCGGGCTACAGTGCAGCGCACCTGCATCGTCGCCGGACCGAGGAGTTCGTATGCCGTCCGCCCCCGAGGATCTGCTGGCCGCCGCTCGTGCGTGGGCGGCGGATGATCCCGATGCCGCGACCCGGGCTGAGCTGCAGACGGTGATCGCCGCCGCGGAGGGCGGGGAAGAGTCCGCCCTGTCCGATCTGGCGGACCGCTTCGCCGGGCTGCTGGAGTTCGGCACTGCGGGCCTGCGCGGCGCGCTCGGCGCCGGGCCTAACCGGATGAACCGCGCCGTCGTGATCCGGGCGGCGGCCGGGCTGACGGCATACCTCAAAACCCTGACCGACCAGCCCTTCGTCGTCATCGGCTATGACGCCCGCTTCAACTCCGATGTCTTCGCGCGAGACACCGCCGCGGTCGTGCTCGGGGCCGGTGGCCGGGCCGCGATCTTGCCCCGCCCGCTGCCGACGCCGGTGCTGGCATACGCCATCCGCCACCTCGGGGCGGACGCGGGCGTCATGGTGACGGCGAGCCACAACCCGCCGCAGGACAATGGCTACAAGGTCTATGTCGGCGACGGCTCCCAGATCGTCCCGCCGGTGGATGCGCACATCGCCGCGCAGATCGACGCGGTGAACAGCGTCGACGGCGTGCCCCGTGCGGCCTCCGGGTGGGAGATTCTGGGCGACGACGTGCTCGACGCATACGTCCGGGACGCGGCGACCGTCGTGGCCGACGACACACCTCGTGACCTGGTCGTCGTGCACACGGCGATGCACGGCGTGGGCACCGAGACGATCCGTCGAGCCTTCGCTGCAGCAGGCTTCGACGAACCGATTTCCGTTGCCGCACAGGCCGATCCGGACCCGAACTTCCCGACCGTCACCTTTCCCAATCCCGAGGAGCCGGGTGCGATGGACCTCGCGCTGGACCTGGCCGAGCAGACCGGCCCGGATTTGGTCATCGCCAACGACCCCGACGCCGACCGGTGCGCCGCGGCCATCGCTGGGCCGGGTGGCTGGCGGATGCTGCGCGGCGACGAGGTCGGCGCCCTGCTTGGCGCGCACATTCTCGCGCGCGGCGTCCCGGCCGGGCGGCCGTTCGCCAACTCCATCGTCAGCTCCCGCTTGCTCGGTGCCATGGCCACGGCTGCTGGCGTTGCGCACGAGGAGACACTGACCGGCTTCAAATGGATCGGCCGCGTCCCCGACCTCGCGTTCGGCTATGAGGAGGCGCTTGGCTATTGCGTGGACTCCGCGCACGTGCGCGACAAGGACGGCGTGTCCGCCGCCCTGCTGCTGAGCGAACTCGCCGCCACCCGCAAGGCCCGGGGCAGCGACCTCCAGTCGGTGCTGGACGAACTCGCGGTCACGCACGGCGTGTATGCGACCGATGCTTTCTCCATCCGCGTCACCGACCTGGCCCGGATCGATGAGTTGATGGCTCGCCTGCGGGCCGAGCCGCCGAGCGAGGTCGCGGGGGTGGCGGTCGCGCGGATCGACGATCTGGCGCAGGGTGTGGCCGGCCTGCTGCCGACCGAGGGGCTGCGCTACTACCTCGCCGACGACTCCCGCATCATCGTGCGCCCGTCCGGCACCGAGCCCAAGCTGAAGATCTATCTCGAGGTGATCGAGCCGGTCGCCGATGCCGTCGACCTGCCCCCCGCCCGCGGGCGCGCAGCCAGCCGCCTCGCCGCCGTCCGCGAGGCCATGGCGGCCGCGACCGCCTGATCCGTCCGTACACCCTGGTGGATCGGATCACCGCGGTCCGGCGTGGTCACCCTCTGGGGAGCAGATAAGGCTATTTGTCTACTCGATCACAGATTCACCTAACACAATGTTTACACCGGTAACCTAGGTATGCCGGATCGAGACAATCCACCGGTCCGGTCTCGAAAGGAATCGTCATGGCGACCGTACCCACCCGCCCGGTCCGTCGCGACGCCGATCCGGTCACCCCCGATCCCGGCGCCGTGCGCTACCAGGAAGACATCGTCCGCTCCCCCATCCTGCGCGGCCTGCTCACCTTCGCCCGGCTGCTCATCGGCTGGACCTTCATGTGGCCCTTCCTCGACAAGCTCTTCGGACTCGGCTTCGCCACGCCGTCCGAACGGGCGTGGGTCAACGGCGGAATGCCCAGCCAGGGCTTCATGAAGAACACCACCGGCCCCTTCGCCGACCTCTTCAAGAACATGGCCGGCACGTGGACCGACTGGCTGTTCATGGCCGGTCTCTTCGGCATCGGCCTGGCCATGTTGCTCGGCGCCGGCCTGAAGATCGCGGCCTGGTCCGGCACCCTCCTGCTCTTCCTCATGTACCTCGCCGAATTCCCCCTCGGACAGCCGGCCGACTTCCACGCCGTCAACCCGATCACCGACTCGCACTGGCACGAGGCCACCTTGCTGCTGCTCTGTGCCTATGGCCTCGCCGGCGACACCTTCGGCCTCGGCCGGTGGTGGGGCCGCAAGGTCGGCAACGGCATCCTGCGCTGAGCGACGGAAGCCAGCTCAGGCATACCGGTTCCGGCGCCGCACCCCCAGGGGTGCGGCGCCGCCGTCTGCCGGTGCGGCAGCGACCGGTTTCGCCGGCCGCCAGGTCCCGGTATCGGAGCAGGGTCTGACGACGATGCCCGCGCTCGCCGCCTAGTCTCGGCTGCATGAGCCCGCTGCCCGCCCGCGACCGGCATCTTCGCGCGGTGGCCGCCACGGCAGCGGGCTGGGTTCGCGCCCATCCTCGTCTGGTCGATGCCGTGCTCGCCACCGGGTACTTCGCCCTCTTCGGGCTGTATCAGGTGATCGGCGTGCTCGACCCGCCACGGGTGCCGGATTGGCGAGCCCGAGGCAGCGTCGTACTCGCCATCACGGTGGCGCACGCGACAGGCGTGCTGTGGCGTCGTCACCAACCGGTGCTCGCGTTCTGGATCGTCGTCGCCGGCTGCCTGCTGCAGCTGGCGACGACCGACGAGATGATCCCCACGGATCTCGCGGTCCCGGTCGCCGCCTACGGACTCGCCCGCTGGAGTCGTTCGGAACTGTCGCGCCGCATCGGATTGATCCCGATCGCACTGGCGGGGCCGCTTGCTGCCCTCGACTGGGGGGTCAACCCGAAGACCGTCTTCTCGCTCGTCGCCAGCAGCGTGTTCCTGAGTGCCTTCCCCGTCTTGTCGTGGGTATGGGGAGACCTCAACCGCAAGCGCGCCGACCTGCTCGACCGGCTGTCGGCTCAGAATGCCGCGCTTTTGCGCGATCACGCCCAACGCGAGCAACTCGCCGCGGCCGGTGAGCGTGCCCGCATCGCCCGCGAGATGCATGACGTCGTCGCCCACAGCCTGTCGGTCATCGTCGTCCAGGCCGACGGAGCCGCATATGCCGCGGAGCACGCACCGGCGTGGAACCGCAGTCAGGCGGCGGACACCTTGGGCACGGTGGCCCGCACCGCTCGCCAGGCCCTGGCCGAGACCCGCCATCTGGTCGGTGTCCTGCGGCAGGCCGGGGACGACGCGGAATACGTTCCGGCACAAGGCCTCTCGGAGATCGATGCCCTGCTCGAGAGCGTCCGCGCGGCCGGTCTCGACGTGGACGCTCAGACCGACATCGCCAAGCCGGTCCCACGCGAGGTGGACCTCGCCGCCTATCGGATCGCCCAGGAGGCGCTGACCAATGCGCTGCGGCACGCGGGGTCCGACGCCCGCGTCAGAGTCCGCCTGGACCGCACACCGGAGGCGCTGGTCATCGACATCCAGGACGACGGACGGGGAGCGCCTATCATCGGTCGGCTCGAGGGCAGCGGCAGCGGCCTGATCGGTATGCGTGAGCGGGCGTCGGCTGTCGGTGGCACGATCTCCACCGGACCCAGGCGCGGCGGTGGCTGGGCCGTCCACGCCGAACTGCCGATCGAGGCCCAGGATGACTGAGACCGACACCGCACCGATCCGCCTCATCCTGGTCGACGACCAGGAACTCGTCCGGGCCGGGTTCCGGATGGTCCTCGACGCCCAACCGGACATGACCGTCGTCGGCGAAGCGGGTGACGGTCAGGAGGCGGTCTCCTTGGTACGTCGGACGCGGGCCGACGTCGTTCTCATGGACATCCGCATGCCGCGAATGGACGGCGTACAAGCCACCGAAGCAATCTGCGCCACAACGGGGTCCGGCACCGAGCCAGGCAGTGGGCCGCGAATCGTCGTCCTCACGACCTTCGACCTGGACGAGTATGCCTTCGCTGCCCTACGAGCCGGTGCCGCCGGCTTCCTGCTCAAGGACGCCGGGCCTGCGGAACTGCTCAGCGCCATCCGCGCCGTCCACCGAGGCGATTCCGTCATCGCGCCCTCGACCACCCGCCGCCTGTTGGAGCACGTGGCCGGCAATCTGCCCGGTCGACCGCAGGCGCCGGCCGCGACCGCTCGGCTCGATGTCCTCACCCCGCGGGAGATCGAGGTGCTGACCGCCGTCGGTCAGGGCCTGAGCAATGCCGAGATCTGTCAGACGCTCTTCATGGCGGAGGGCACCGTCAAGACCCACATCGGACGCATCCTGCACAAGCTCGACCTGCGCGACCGCGTCCACATGGTCATGCTCGCCTACGAGACGGGTCTGGTCCGCGTCGGACCAGGGTCGTAGGCGGCGGTACCGCACGCGGGCCCGCAGGCCGACGACCTGACCCCTGACTCGCCGTGAGTCTGGAGTCATGACCACCACCACGGCATACGACCGACCACGGACGACCGCCGCGAGTGCCGCTCGCGATCTCGTCAAGACCTACGGCTCAGGGGCCGGCGAGGTGACTGCCCTGAAGGGCGTGACCGTGACCGTCGGCTCCGGCGAACTGACGGCGATCATGGGGCCCTCCGGCTCCGGCAAGTCCACCCTCATGCACTGCCTGGCCGGCCTCGACACCGCGACCTCCGGCCAGATCTTCCTGGGCGACACCGAGATCGGTGCGCTCAGCGATGCGCAGCTGTCACGACTGCGACGCGACCGGCTCGGCTTCGTCTTCCAATCCTTCAATCTCGTCCCGACGCTGACCGCCCGGCAAAACATCACCCTCCCGGCACGCCTGGCCGGTCGGCCGGTCGACGCGGCCTGGCTCACCGAGATCGCCGGGACGCTCGGCATCAGCGACCGCTTGGACCACCGCCCCAGCGAGCTCTCCGGGGGGCAGCAGCAGCGGGTCGCCGTCGCGCGCGCCCTCATCGGCTCCCCGGACGTGATCTTCGCCGACGAGCCCACCGGCGCCCTGGATCGTGCCTCCTCCACGGCCCTGCTCGGCTTCCTGCGCCGCTGTGTCCGTGAGCTCGGGCAGACCGTGGTCCTCGTGACCCACGACCCGAGCGTCGCGGCATACGCGGATCGGGTGCTGCTCCTGGCCGACGGCCAACTCGTCGACGAGGTACGCCAGCCGTCTGCGGACACCGTGCTGCACGCCCTGAGCCGGTTGGGAGCCTGACCGTGCTGGACCTCGCCACCGCGACCCTGCGCACTCAGACCCAGCGATTCGTCGCCCCGATCGTGGCCATCGCCCTCGGTGTGGCCTTCGTCGCCGCCTCGCTCGTGCTCGGCGGCACCCTCTCCCGCGGCGTGGCCGCGTCCGTGTCCAACGACATCGGCTCCTATGCCGCGGTCCTCACCAGCTCCGGGGGCAGCCCGTCCCTGCCGGCGTCCGTCGCGGCGCGGGCGAAGCGCGTCCCTGGCGTCACCGAGGTGACCTCGACCCGGATGGAGCCCGCCATGGCACGCACGGGCGCCACCGAGCGCTACATCCTGCTCACCACACCGCCGGCAACCGGCAGTGCGGCCCGCGTGACCGAAGGCCGACTGCCACGGACGGATGCCGAGGTCGCCGTCTCCCTCTCCGCTCAGGCCAGAACCGGCGCACGGCTCGGGGGTCACCTGGGGATCGCGCCGCTGGAGGCCGATTCGGCGCGCGAGGTACGGATCGTGGGTCTCGTGGATGCCGGCGCGGACGCACAGTACGCCGGCAGCATGCCCGCGGTCTTCGCCACCGGATCGGGCGTTGCCCGCCTCAGTGGTCACGATGTCCTGACCGCGGTCTTTGTCACGAGCAGCGACAGCGGGGTGGTCGAGCGGCTGGCCACCACGTTCGGCGACACCGTGCGCGTGGAGACGGGGTCCGCGTATGCCGCGCGGCTGGTCCGTCAGGTCACCGGCGGCACCGATTTCATCAGTGCCATCCTGCTCGGCTTCGCGACCATTGCGCTCTTCGCCTCGGCACTCGTCATCGGCAACACCTACGCGATCCTCTCGTCCCGCCGGATGCGCGAGAGCGCGCTGTTGCGCTGTATCGGAAGCACCCGGGGAGATCTGTTGCGTGCCAATGTGATCGAGGCCGCCGTCATCGGGCTCATCGGCTCCGCCGTCGGTGTCGCCCTGGGAGTGGCGCTGGCCGCCATCGCGGTCGCGCTGGCCGGAGACAACCAGGCCATCCCCATGGCGGGGTTGGCGGTGTCACCGGCGGCCATCGTGGTCCCTCTTGTCACCGGCGTGGTCGTGACCGTGCTCGCGTGTCTGCGGCCCGCGTGGCGCGCGACGCGCGTGGCCCCGGTTGCTGCGCTGCGGCCCGACCTTCCCGTCAGCGCCTCGTCGCGCGCCGGGCGGCTACGGATCGCGAGTGGCTTCCTGCTCATCGCAGTCGGCGTCGCGCTGATCGTCATCGCCGCCATCGGTCCGTCGCTGATCGCGGGCCTGGCCGGCGGGACGTTGTCCTTCCTCGGGGTCTTGATGGCAGCCTCGGTGATCGTTCCTGCGCTGTTGGCGGCGATCGGACGTCTCGTGGCGCGGCCGTTCGGCGTCCCGGGCGAGCTCGCGGTGGAGAACGCCATCCGCAACCCCGGCCGAGCGGCAGCCACGACGTCCGCCCTGCTCGTCGGTGTGACCCTGATCAGCACCCTCGTCGTGGGCTCCGCAACGACCTTGCGCTCCATCACCCACCTCCTCGACGAGGAGTATCCGATCGACATCGCGGTGGCCAGACAGGAAGGCGCACTCCCGGCGGCCACCGTCGACGCATTGATGTCGATGGCCGACGTCGCGCTGGCGGCACCGCTGCGGACAGTGACCCTGCGTCTGCCGGGCATCGACCCACTCCGGGCGTCCGAGATCACCGACACCGCGCGATCCGTCAGCCGCTCGCCCGGCGACCTGGCACGTCCAGCCGCGGGTGACGTCGCCGTCTCCTCGTCCTTCGCCACCCGTCACCGGCTACGCGACGGACAACGTCTTCCGGCGCGGGCGGGTGACCCCAGCCTGACGGTTCGGATCGCCCCGACGCTCGGGTACGACGCCCTGGTCGCACCGGAGACGGTCGATGCCGTCGACCCTGGCGCCGGGGTCGGCTCCGTGTGGTTGCGATTGCGCGCCGGCGCGCAGGCCGGCGATGCCAACGACCGCGTGCAGGCGACGGTGCGTGACCTCTCCGGCGCCGAGGTCGTCAGCGGGGTCTCGGGGCGGGATCGGATCACGCGCGTCCTCGACATCATGGTGCTCGTCGCTTCGGCCCTCCTCGGCGTCGCGGTCCTCATCGCCCTCGTGGGCATCGGGAACACCCTCTCGCTCTCGGTCATCGAACGCACGAGGGAGAACGGGCTGCTGCGCGCCCTGGGGCTCACCGCCAGACAGCTGCGCGGCACGCTGGCGGTCGAGGCGGTCCTGATCGCCGTCGTCGGCGCCCTGCTCGGCGTCGGGCTGGGCACGGCATACGGGATCTCGGGCGCGTATGCGCTGATGGGCACGGACGTCCACGTGGTGCCCGCAGTGCCCGTCACCCGACTGGCGGTGATTCTGATGGTGGCACTCGTGGCCGGCTTGCTCGCCTCGGTGCTCCCGGCGCGGCAGGCGGCCAAGGTGCCCCCGTCCGCGGCGTTGGCAGCGGACTGACCCTCAGCGCGTCCCTGCTCCGCGCCCTTCCCCCACGCGGTGGTTGACCCCAGCAGCGTCGCCCTCGTAGACCGACCACATGTGCAACAGGTCGCCGTCGACCTGGCCGCTCCATCCGTGCGCGCGCAAGGTCTCGGCCACTCCACCGACGGCCGGCGAGTCGATGACCAGCGCCAGACGCCACCGGTCGGCGTCGCCGCTTACCGCCGCTGATGGGCACTCGGCGGTGAGCGGCCGCACCGGTGACCCGCGCGATGGTCAGATCCAGGCGGGCGGGGGGCGTGAGCTCCAACGATGCGAGCAGTCCGGCGGCATACGCATCGAGTGCCGGAGGCACGTCGGTGCTGCGGCAGCGGACGTGCCATCCCGCATCGGAGAGCTGCCGCGGGGCCGCGGTGAGCTCGGCGTGGTCGACCAGGTTGCCTCGGATCCGTGTCGCCAAGGCCCCCACCCGACGCCGGAAGTCGGATGACTCCAGCCGCTCGGGGTGCGCGGCGATCTCGTCGAGCAGGTCGAGGAGTTCCGGAAGGCGACGTTCGAGCCGTCGGGCCAGCCGCGAGCGGAACTCGTCGATCGCGACGAGGTCGGTGGCGTGTCGGGCGATCGACTCCTCGGCCGCCGCGACGAGATAGGCACAGCGCTCCAGCGCACGCCGCCCAACGACGGCGAGGACACCGGCGACCGCTGGGCCGAGGATGTCGGGGAGGAAGTCCGCATTGAGGGCGACCAGCCGCTTCGAGGTCCGCTCCCAGGCCAACGCCCGGTCAGCCCACCCGGCCGCGTTCAGCGCGCCCCGGATGGCGAGCAGTCCGGCGGTCAGGATGGCCACGTGCCGGAGGACGTCGACAAGCCCGGCCTGGACCGGCAGCAGATCAGCGGTCGTGGTGTCGGCGCAGGCGCGCAGGGTGCCGTTGACGGCGGCGAGCGCCAGCGCTCCGGCGACCACGGGCCGCCGGCGGTCGGCCCACGCCACGCAGATGAAGGCGACCACGCTGTGTTCGGGCCACCACAATTCGCGCAGCGCGCCGCCGTCCCCCGTTGCACCCCGCAGCAGCCCGGCGAGGATCACGGCGCAGGCCGCCGTGACAAGGACGATCGGTGGCCGGCGGCGAACCGTCAGCACCACGCAGGCCAGGCCACCGACCATGGCCAACAGCAACCCGATCCGCGCCGCAGCGTCCGTCAGGCGAAGGCCGACGATCGCGCCGATCGCCACGTTGAGTAGGCCGAACGCGACCAGGAGCGAACGCACCGCGCGGTCCAGGGCCTGCGTCCATCCGCCGGGCACCGCCGGGGTGAGCGGCGCCGTGGACCGGCGCGACCGGACCGGTGCTACCACGCCAGCATCGTCGGCCGCGGCTAGACTCCAGCGGTGAGTTCTGCTGCGCCAGACATCGCCGTCGACGCCACCGCCCGGGCACGTGATCTGCTCGGCGTCAGTCGGCTGACCAATTCCGCCCTGACCGCCTGGTTGCACGGCCTGCCGGGCGTCGACGAGGTCGGCTGCAACGGCCGGGCCGCAGCGCTCGGCACGCGCTCGATCAAGAACGACTCCAAGAAGTGGGCGATCGATCTCGCGATCTCGATGATCGACCTGACCACCCTGGAAGGCGCGGACACGCCGGGCAAGGTGCGCGGCCTGTGCGCCAAGGCGCTGACGCCCGACGCGAGCGACCTGAGCACCCCGCGCACGGCCGCCGTCTGCGTCTACGGCGACATGGTTGCCGTGGCCAAGGAAGCACTCGGCCCGGATAGTGGCGTGAAGGTCGCCGCCGTCGCCACCGCCTTCCCCAGCGGCCGGGCGAGTATGGCGGTCAAGCTCGCCGACACCCGAGAAGCCGTCGCGGCCGGCGCGGACGAGATCGACATGGTCATCGACCGGGGCGCCTTCCTCGCGGGCGACTACCTCACCGTGTTCCACCAGATCGCCGACATCAAGGCGACCTGTGGGGAGGCTCGCCTGAAGGTCATCATGGAAACCGGCGAGCTCGTGACCTACGACAATGTGCGCCGCGCCTCCTGGCTCTCGATGCTCGCCGGCGGCGACTTCATCAAGACGAGCACCGGCAAGGTCTCCCCCGCCGCGACCCTGCCCGTCACCGTGATCATGCTCGAAGCCGTCCGCGACTGGCTGGAGCTGACCGGCGAGATGATCGGCGTGAAGCCGGCGGGCGGCATACGCACGAGCAAGGACGCCATCAAATTCCTCGTCGCCGTCAGCGAGGTCGCTGGCGACCCTTGGCTGGACAACACCTGGTTCCGCTTCGGCGCCTCTAGCCTGCTGAACGACCTACTCCTGCAACGGCAACGGATGACTCTCGGCTATTACTCCGGAGCTGACTACATCACCGACGACGCCCCGAGCCTCTACTGACGAGAAGACGACACCGATGAGCACTTTCGAGTACGCCCCCGCACCAGAGTCCCGCGCCGTCGTCAACCTACGCCCGTCATACGGCCTGTTCATCAATGGCGAATTCGTCGATGGCACCGGCGAATCGTTCAAGACGATCTCCCCTGCCACCGAGGAGGTGCTCGCCGAGATCTCGGAGGCGAGCGCCGCGGATGTCGACCTCGCGGTCAAGGCCGCGCGGGCGGCATACACCCGGGTCTGGTCCCGAATGAGCGGCGCCGACCGCGGCAAGTACCTCTATCGCATCGCCCGCATCCTGCAGGAGCGCGCGCGGGAGTTCGCGGTCCTGGAAACCCTCGACAATGGCAAGCCGATCAAGGAAAGCCGCGACGTCGATGTCCCGGTCGCGGCGGCGCATTTCTTCTATCACGCCGGCTGGGCCGACAAGCTGGAGTATGCCGCCCTCGGGCCCAACCCGCGCCCGCATGGCGTTGTGGGACAAGTGATTCCGTGGAACTTCCCGATGCTGATGCTCGCGTGGAAGATCGCGCCGGCGCTCGCCACCGGCAATACCGTCGTCCTGAAGCCGGCCGAGACGACGCCGCTGACGGCGCTGCTCTTCGCGGAGGTATGCCAGCAGGCCGACCTGCCGCCCGGCGTGGTCAATATCGTCACCGGGGCAGGCACGACCGGCCAGGCGATCGTCGATCACCGCGGCATCGACAAGATCGCGTTCACCGGCTCGACCGGCGTCGGGAAGGCCATCGCCCGCGCGATCGCCGGGACCCGCAAGAAGGCGACGCTGGAACTCGGCGGCAAGGCCGCAAACATCATTTTCGATGACGCCCCGATCGACCAGGCGGTCGAAGGCATCATCAATGGCATCTTCTTCAACCAGGGCCATGTCTGCTGCGCCGGGTCGCGGTTGCTGGTCCAGGAGTCGATCGCCGACGAGGTCGAGGCCCGCCTCAAGCGCCGCCTTCAGACCCTGCGCGTCGGCGACCCGCTGGATAAGAACACCGATGTCGGCGCGATCAACAGCCGGGGCCAACTGACTCGGATCACCGAACTCGTCGCCGCCGGCGAGGCCGAGGGTGCGCAGCGGTGGGATACCGGATGTCCGTTGCCGGACAAGGGATTCTGGTTCCGCCCAACGGTTTTCACCGGCGTCAGCCAGACGCACCGGATCGCCCAGGAGGAGATTTTCGGGCCGGTGGTCTCGATGCTCACCTTCCGCACGCCGCAGGAAGCGGTCGCGAAGGCCAACAACACGCCATACGGCCTGTCGGCGGGCATCTGGACCGACAAGGGCTCGCGCATCCTGTGGATGGCCGACCAGCTGCGCGCCGGCGTGGTGTGGGCCAATACCTTCAACCGCTTTGACCCGGCCAGCCCCTTCGGCGGCTACAAGGAGTCGGGCTATGGCCGAGAGGGCGGGCGCCACGGCCTCGCCGCGTATGTCGTGACGGGAGAGAGCGCGTGAGCCGGGTCGAGGTCAAGAAGACCTACAAGCTCTATATCGGCGGGGCCTTCCCCCGCAGCGAGTCCGGGCGCTCGTATGACGTGAGCGACGCCAAGGGCCGCTTCCTCGCCAATGCCGCCAAGGGCTCGCGCAAGGACGCCCGCGACGCGGTGGTCGCGGCGCGCAAGGCGCAGCCGGGCTGGGCCGGGGCCACGGCATACAACCGGGGCCAGGTGCTCTATCGGGTCGCCGAGGTCATGGAGTCGCGCAAGGCGCAATTCGTCGAGGAAGTCCGCGCCGCCGAGGGCCTGACCCCGGCCCGCGCCGCGGCCTCGGTGGACGCCGCGATCGACCGGTGGGTCTGGTATGCCGGGTGGTCCGACAAGTTCGCGCAGGTCCTCGGCGGGCTCAACCCGGTGGCCGGGCCGTACTTCAATATCTCCGCTCCGGACCCGACCGGCGTCGTGGCTGCTCTTGCGCCGCAAGGCAGTTCGCTGCTCGGGCTGGTCAGCGTGGTCGCCCCGATCGTCGTGTCCGGCAACACCGCCGTGGTGCTCACGAGCCGGGATCGCCCCATCCCGGCGATCACGCTCGCCGAGGCACTCGCGACCTCCGATGTGCCCGGCGGCGTCATCAACCTCATCACCGGCGACCCGGCCGAGGCGGCGCCGTGGCTGGCCTCGCACCGCGATGTCAACGCGATCGACCTGACCGGCGTGGCGGGCACCGAGATCTCCTGGGGCGACTTGGAGAGCGCGGCCGCGGACAACTTGAAGCGGGTGCGCCGGCCTGCGCTCGACGGGCTCACGGCCATCGAAGAGGACTGGACCCAGACCCCCGACCTGGGGCGGATCGAGTCCTATCTCGAGACCAAGACCGTCTGGCACCCCAAGGGCCGCTAGGGCTTCCACGACGTGTTCGCCCTCGCAACGCCGCCGTGGTGACGCAGAAGGACACCCGGGCCCGGGTCGTGCTGCTCGCCGGTCCGTCCGGGGCCGGCAAGTCGCGCCTCGCCGACCGGTTGCGCGCCGCCCACGGCTGGCCCATCGTCAACCTCGACGACTTCTACAAGGATGTCGACGACCCGAGCCTGCCGATGCACCCTAGCCTAGGCATCGCCGACTGGGATGACCCGCGTAGCTGGGACGGCGAGGGCGCGGTCGCGGCCCTGACCGCCCTGATCGACGAGGGCCGCTGCGAGGTGCCGGTCTATGACATCTCGGTCTCCCAGCGAGTGTCCTCGACAACCGCCACCCTGCCAGCCGAGCATCTCGTGCTCGCCGAGGGTATCTTCGCGGCCGAACTCGTCGCGCCGCTGCGTGCGGCTGGCGTGCTGCACAGCGCGTGGTGCGTGCGCAATCGTCCGGCGCTGACCTTCGTGCGCCGGCTGGCGCGGGATCTGAAAGAGCATCGCAAACCACCACGCGTCCTGATCCGCCGCGGACTGGAGTTGATGCGGGCGGAACCGCAGGTCGTGGCCCGCGCGTCGAAGCGCGGTGCCCGCCCGGCCACGGCTCCCGAGGTCGAGGCGGCATTGCGCACCTGACGAGCCGCAAAGGCCAAGCTGGGGGCGCGGACTGCATACGATGCAGCGCGGTGGAGGGTTCACCGCTTTCGCACGACGAGGGGATACCGGCTTCATGACCAGCCTACCGCACGACACGAGCGCGCCCGGCGCCATGCCTGCCGGTGGGGGACCGACGATCCCGAATCGGCTGCTGGGCGTCGGCGATATCGTCAGCGGCTCCTTCCGCACCGTCCTCGCTGCGCCACGGATCTTCCTCGGCCTGCCGCTGCTGGTCGCCATCGGCCTCGCGGTGCCCGCGGTCGTCCTCTTTTCGTTGGCCCTCGCGACGGGTCTGGCATCCGAGCGAGCCACCGTGCTCGTCGGTCTGATCGGCGTGGCAGTCGTCGTCTTCGGGTTCGCTGCGGCCTATGTCTTGCTGCGGATGACCGGGGCACTCGTCGTCGGGGCCTATCGCGTCGCGCTCGGGGAGCGGCCGAGCCTGGGGCAGGTCTGGCGGGATGGCGCCGGAGTGGTCTGGCGGATGATTGTGCTCGCCCTGATCTTCGTCGCCTGCTATCTCGCCGTCGTCATCGCGATCGTGGGCATCGTGCTGCTCTTGGGCAGCGACCGCGCCGGCGAGGCCGGGATTATCGCGGGCCTGATCTTTGTCTTGGGCCTGATCCCAGCGTTCTACTGGATCACGGTGCGTCTGGTCTTCATCTTCCCCGTCCTGGCGATCGAGCGCACCAGCCCCGTGGCATCGATTGGCCGGTCCCTCGCCCTGACGAAGGGGTCCTGGTGGATGACCTTCGGCCGGATCCTCATGCTCGGTCTGCTCACCGTGCCGGTGCTGATGTTCCTCAGCGCGCTCACCGCGCCGCTCGAACTCGCCGATTCCACCAGCGGCGATGCGGCGGCCCGCGCGGCGTGGGGCGTCGGCGCGGCCGTCGCCGCCATCTTGTCGGCCGTGCTGAATGTCGTCTTCCAGGTCTACGGCTTCACGTACGTGACGCTGATGTATATCGACGCCCGACGCCGCGAGCAGGCACCGGCCGTGGGCGGGCCGCCGCAGGACCGGCCGGTCGGCCCGGGGTCGTCATACCCGTATGGCGCGCCGGGGCCATCGGGCATCCAGCCCTATCCGGGCCCGAGGCCGATGCCCTGAGGTTGGCCCGGGCCGGCTGCGCCCGGAGGGGTGCGAGCCGGCCGCCCTGAGGGTGGCGCTCAGCGCGTGAAGTGCACCTTGGCGGTATTGCCCGGCCCGGGGATCGCGAGGTTGACCGCGAAGGTGTTCAGGCGTGCGGGGGCGCCGGTCCATCCGCCACGGGCTAACTCCTGACCTACCGCCTGGTATGCGCCGTGATCAGGGCGCATACCAGGCGGTAGGTCGAGCGTTAGGTCCGGCGGTCGGCGATCAGCCGGCGGTTGGTAGGGCGTAAGGACGTGAACGTGGACCCGGTGGGAGCGACGAGGCGTGCGGGCCGGGGTGAGATCCCGGCGCGAGGATCAGACGGAGTAGGCAGGGACGCCCAGGGCGGCATACCCCGGCTTGACGACCTTCTCGATGAGGGCGAGGCGCTCGTCATACGGGATGAAGGCGGACTTGAGCGCATTGATCGTCGCCCACCGGATGTCCGAGAGCGTCCAGCCGGCCTCGTCGACGAGATGTTGCATCTCGCGGGCGAGGGTGGTGCCGCTCATCAGGCGATTGTCGGTGTTGATGGTGACGCGGAAGCGCAGGTTCTTCAGCAGGGTGATGGGGTGCTCGGCATATGACGCCGCCGCCCCGGTCTGCAGGTTGCTGCTGGGGCACATCTCGAGGGGGATGCGCGCGTCCCGGACGTATGCGGACAGCCGCCCGAGCGCGGGCTGCTCGCAGGCCGTGTCGATATCGTCGACGATCCGCACGCCGTGGCCGAGACGGTCGGCGCCGCACCACTGGATCGCCTCCCAAATGCTCGGCAGCCCGAAGGCCTCGCCGGCGTGGATGGTGAAGTGGGCATTCTCGCGCTGCAGGTATTCGAAGGCGTCGAGGTGCCGGGTGGGCGGGTAGCCGGCCTCGGCGCCGGCGATATCGAAGCCGACGACCCCGTCGTCGCGATAGCGCACGGCGAGTTCGGCGATTTCGCGGGAGCGGGCCGCATGGCGCATCGCCGTCAGCAGCGCGCGCATGTGGATGGGCCGGCCCGCTGCGGCCGCCTCCGCCTCGCCCTCCCGGAAGCCCGCGTTGACCGCCTCGACGACCTCCTCCATCGCCAACCCACCGGCGACGTGTTGTTCTGGGGCGTAACGCGATTCGGCATACACCACCCCGTCTGCGGCGAGGTCGAGGGCGCACTCCTTGGCCACCCGGTGCAGACCAGCGGTCGTCTGCATGACCGCGACGGTGTGCTCGAAAGTCTCCAGATAGCGCACGAGCGAGCCCGAATCCGCGCTCTCCCGGAACCACTGGTCCAGCGAGGTCGCGTCCGTGCGCGGCAGGTCGGTGTAGCCGATCTCATCGCTGATCTCGACGATCGTCTGCGGCCGCACGCCACCGTCGAGGTGGTCGTGCAGGAGGGCCTTGGGTGCCGCGGCGATATCCGGGCTGACGGCGATGTCACTCACGCTGCACAGCGTAGGCGCTCCTCCTCCCCCGCCAACGACGCCCACCGGTCCCCGCCGCCCGACCGGCCCCGGCGAGTTCGCTCATTTCTCTCCGGATGCCACAAGTGTGCACTTCACCCCGCTTTAAAGCAGGGGTCAAGCGCAGACTTCCGGCATCCGGAGAGAAACGGGAGGCGACTCGCGCTCTCGCTAGGAAATGCGGTCGAGGATGACGGGGGTGGGGTCGGGGGCGGAGTCGCCGATGCGTATGCCGCCCGCCAGCGCCTCCTTGGCACGCTCGAAGCGGTCGGGGGTGTCGGTGAAGAGAGTCAGCAGAGTCTCGCCCTTGCGCACCGGATCACCGGGCTTGCGGTGCATCTGTACCCCGGCGCCCGCCTGCACCGGGTCCTCCTTGCGGGCGCGGCCAGCCCCGAGGCGCCAGGCGGCGACGCCCACGGCATACGCATCCATGGCGGTGACGAAGCCGTCGCGCTCGGCGAGGATCTCCTCGTTGTGCTTGGCGACCGGCATGGGCGCGTCCGGATCGCCGCCTTGTGCCCGGATCATCCGCTTCCAGGCATCGAGGGCGCGGCCGTCCTGGAGCGCGGCGCGCACGTCCTGGCCCACCTTGCCGGCGGCCTCCAACATCTCCTCCGCCAGGCGCACCGTCAGCTCAACGACATCGGCCGGGCCACCACCGGAGAGCACGTCCACGGACTCGCGCACCTCGATGGCATTGCCTGCGGTGTAACCCAATGGCGTGGACATATCCGTCAGCAGGGCAACGGTTTTCACACCGGCGTCGGTGCCGAGGTCGACCATGGTGCGGGCCAGTTCGCGGGCGTCCTCGATGTTCTTCATGAACGCGCCCGAGCCGACCTTGACGTCGAGCACGAGCGCGCCGGTGCCTTCGGCGATCTTCTTGGACATGATGGAGGAGGCGATCAACGGGATGGCCTCGACAGTGCCGGTGACATCGCGCAGCGCATACAGCTTCTTGTCCGCGGGGGCCAGGCCCGAGCCGGCCGCGCAGATGACCGCGCCCACATCATCGAGTTGCGCCAGCATCGCCTCATTGGACATCCCGGCCTGCCATCCGGGGATCGACTCCAGCTTGTCGAGGGTGCCGCCCGTATGTCCAAGCCCGCGGCCGGACAGTTGCGGCACCGCCACCCCGAAGACCGCGACGAGGGGCGCGAGCGGGAGGGTTATCTTGTCGCCCACTCCCCCGGTCGAGTGCTTGTCGGCGGTGGGATTCTTCAGCGAGGAGAAGTCCATGCGCTCGCCGGACTTGATCATGGCGTCGGTCCACGTCGCGATCTCGCGGCGGGTCATCCCGTTGAGCAGGACGGCCATATTGAGCGCCGACATCTGCTCCTCCGCCACGACACCGCGGGTGTAGGCGTCGATCACCCACCGGATCTGCTCGTCGGACAGCTCGCGCTTGTCCCGCTTGGCGATGATGACGTCGACGGCATCGAAGGCTTCACTCATGCGCGCATCCTGCCACCCTTGACCCGTAGGTCACGCGGGACGCGCACGATCGGCCACCGTGAAGCCGACCGGGCCGAAGTAGATACCTTGGTTCACGGAACGGGCAATCTGCGGTCGCCACGGAACCCGCCCGACCTCAGCGCTGCGCGAGGCGCTCGAGTTCCTCGGGGCCGAAGGCCTGCGGAAGCATCTCCCGCATCGTGCGAACGCCCTCGGGCGTCATCAGCAGGCACGAGGGGCCACCGTTTTCCCAGAGCAGTTGGCGGCACCGGCCGCAGGGCATGAGCGCCTGGCCGTCGCGCCCCACGCAGAAGACCGCGGCCAACTGCCCGCCACCGCCCATATGCAGGGCTGAGACCATCCCGCATTCGGCGCACAGCGCGACGCCATAGGCCGCATTCTCGACATTGCACCCGGCATAGACCCGCCCGTCGGTGGTCACCCCAGCGACCCCCACGGGGAGGTTGGAGTATGGGCAGTAGGCGCGGGCCGCCGCCGCAACAGCGGCCTCGCGCAACTGCTCCCACGACACCCCGAGGGCTGCGGGCAACGCGTCAGACACGCTAATGGCCACCCTTGCGATAGATCTGACCATCAGCCGCGGGCATCCGCAGTCGCTGCGACGCGAAGGCCAGGACCAGCAAGGTGGTCATATAGGGCAGGGTGCCCGCGAGTTCGCCCGGCACGGTGTCGGTCGCGAAGTACCACCAGGCAACCAGGCCCGAGAGCACCAGCGAGGCGGCACCCGGCAGCGTGCGGCCCTTGCGCAACTGCCACAAGCCGACGAGCAGCAGCAGAACGGCCACGAGCAGCAGGATCGCGTGCACCCCGCCGCCGCCGCGCAGGCGGATGGCGTCGGTATACCCGAAGAGTGCGGAGCCGGCCAAGAGTCCACCGGGACGCCAGTTGCCGAAGATCATGGCAGCCAAACCGATATACCCGCGGCCACCAGTCTGGCCATCTCGGAAGAGGTTCGATGCCACCAGGGTCAAGAAGGCACCACCCAACCCGGCCAAGCCGCCGGAAACGAGCACGCCGATGAACTTGTAGCGGTAGACGTTGACGCCCAGCGATTCGGCTGCGGCCGGCGACTCACCGACGGAGCGTAGGCGCAGACCGAAGGCCGTCTTCCACAGAATCCACCAACTCGCGACAAAGAGCCCGAGCGTCAGGAGCGTCAGAACCGACACATTGACCGTCAAACCACGGATGATTCCCGCCAGGTCGGAGACAAAGAAGATGTGCTTGCGCTCCAAACTGAGCAGCGGATCCCCGATCCCCGGGACCGACAGGGAGGGCGGCTGCGGCAGCGGCGGGCTCTGCGTCGGGCCACCGCCGGGCAGGTCAGTGAAGAACCGGGACGCAAGATATTTCGCCGCGCCGAGCCCGATGATGTTCAGCGCCACGCCCGAGACGATGTGGTCGACGCCGAAATAGACGGTGGCGATCGCGTGGATCAGGCCACCGACCAGGCCCCCGAGCGCCCCGCCGAGGATGCCGACCCACGGCCCCCAGTGGTAGGCGCAAAATGCCGAGGACCAGGTGCCAAGAATCATCATGCCTTCGAGGCCGATGTTGACGATGCCCGCCCGCTCCGACCACAGACCACCCAGGCCGGCCAGGGCGATCGGCACCGCGAGACCGAAGGCCGCCGCAATGGCACCGGAGGAGTCGATGTCATTGGCCCCGGTCACCACGCGCAGCAGCGAGAGGATGATCAGGCCACCGAGCAGCAGGATCGCCCACCGGGCATACGGATTGGCCAGCAGGCTCGAGGGCTTCGCCTTGGCGTCCGCGGGACGGCTCTGGGTTGCGGTGCTCACGCGGCCGCTCCTTCCGTGGTGCGGGCGGCTCGCTGAGAGGCCAACTCCCGGGCCACCCGCTGCTGTTCGAGGCGGATATCGAGGCGCCGGGTGCCTTCATAGGCGATGACGACGGCGAACAAGATGATGCCCTGGATGATGTAGACGAGTTCGGGGGCGACGCCAGCCCGGATCTGCAGGCCATTGGCCTGCGTGTCGAGATAGCTCCACAAGAGCGCGGCGAACGCGATGCCGACCGGATGGTTGCGCCCAAGCAGCGCGATGCCGATGCCGGCGAAGCCGAGCCCCGCCTGGAAGGTCGTGCCATAGGAGTGGTCCTGGCCGAAGAGCAATGGCATACCGACCAGGCCCGCGAGGGCGCCCGAGAGGATCATCGAGGTCATGACCATCCGCTTGACCTTCACGCCGCTCGCGACGGCGGCCGTCTCCGAGCTGCCCGTCGCGCGCAGGTCGAAGCCGAAGCGCGTCTTGCTCAGGACGAACCAGTACAGGAAGCCCACGATGACCGCGAGAATCAGCAGGCTATAGACCCGATTGCTCGCGCCGGGGATCAGCTTCCAGCCCTCCAACTGCGAGGACTCCGGGATCACCTTGGTGCCAATGGCGTTTGAGCCAGCCGTGCGCACCGCGACCTTGAGCAATAGCCATGACACCAAACCGGTGGCGATGGCGTTGAGCATGATCGTCGAGATGACCTCGGAGACGCCGCGCTGCACCTTCAGGTATGCCGCGATGCTGGCCCAGAGCCCGCCCGCCACCATCGCGACGATGATCGCGACGAGGATGTTCAGAATGCCGGGCAGCCAGGCCTGACCGGCGAAGACGGCGGCCGCGAAGGACCCGACGCGGTACTGCCCATCGACACCAATATTGAACAGATTCATCTTGAAGCCGACCGCCACGGCGATCGCCGACAAATAGAGCACGATCGCGCCATTGACGACATTGGTGATCATGCGCGGCTTGGGCGTGCTGAGCATCGTGATCCACACATCGCGCACCGGGTCACCGAGCGCCATGAGCACCAGGGAAGTCAGCGCGAAGGCGACGAAGAGAGCCAGGATGGGTGCGCCGAGCGAGAGCATCAGCTTGCGCACGAGGGGGTTGCTCATCGCACGTCCTGGGGGTCGGTGGGGTGGGGTACGTCGTCGTGCGGGCTGTCCGCGCCGGTCATCGCCGCGCCGAGATCCTGGCTCGTGACGGTGTCCGGATCGAAAGTGCCGGTCAGCTTGCCGCGCAGGATCACCCGGATCGTGTCGGACAGGCCGATGAGCTCCTCAAGGTCGGCGCTGATCAGCAGCACGCCGAGGCCGTCGTGCCGGGCCTGGCGCATCAGATCCCAGATCGCCGCCTGGGCGCCGACATCGACCCCCCGGGTGGGGTGGGAGGCGATGAGGACCTTCTTAGCGTGCGTCATCTCCCGCCCGACGATCAGCTTCTGCTGGTTGCCGCCGGACAGCGAGGCCGCTGTCACGAAGATCGAGGGGGTGCGCACGTCATACTCCTTGACGATGCGCTCGGTGTCGGCCTTGGCCGACTTCGCGTCAATGAGCTGGCCCTTGACATTCGGGCGCTCGGTTTGGTGACCCAGGATGCGGTTCTCCCACAGCGGCGCATCGAGCAGCAGGCCATGCCGGTGCCGGTCTTCGGGGATATAACCGATGCCCGCCTCCCGGATCTCGCGGACTTCCCAGTCGGAGATATCGGTGTCTTCGAGCATCACGGTGCCGGCGCTCGGCTCCCGCATCCCCATGATGACCTCGACCAACTCGGCCTGGCCATTGCCCTCGACGCCGGCAATGCCGACGATCTCGCCAGCGTGGATGTCGAGGTCGATGTCGTGCAGCAGATCGCGACCCTCGGTGCCGGCCATCGTGATGTCCCGCAGGCTCAACACGACCTGATCGGTGACGGTGGACTCGGAGGTCTCGGGCGTCGGGAGTTCCGAGCCGACCATCAGCTCGGCCAACTGCCGCGCGTTGACATCCTTGGGGTCGACGGAGGCGACGGTGGTGCCGCGCCGGATGACCGTGATGTCGTCGGCGACCGAGAGAACCTCGTCGAGTTTGTGCGAGATGAAAATGACGGTCAGGCCCTCGGCCTTCAACTCGCGCAAGTTGTCGAAGAGCTCATCCACTTCCTGGGGGACGAGCACGGCAGTCGGCTCGTCGAGGATGAGAATCTTCGCCCCGCGATAGAGAACCTTGAGGATCTCCACGCGCTGGCGGGCACCCACACCAAGGTCGGCCACCATCGCATCGGGGTTGATGCCGAGGCCAAACTCTTGGGAGATCCGCTTGATCTCATTCTTGGCGCCAGCGCCAATGCCGTGCAATTTCTCCGCGCCCAGAACGACATTTTCCAGAACGGTCAGATTGTCCGCCAGCATGAAGTGCTGGAAAACCATGCCGATGCCGACCTTGATGGCATCGGAGGGACTGTGGAGATTGACCTCTTGGCCGTCGACTTTGATCGTGCCCTCGTCCTGGCGTTGCACGCCATAGAGGATTTTCATCAGGGTCGATTTGCCGGCGCCATTTTCACCGCACAGGGCATGTACGGTGCCGCGGCGCACCGCGAAGGTGATGTCCTTGTTGGCCACCACCCCAGGAAAGCGTTTCGTGATGCCTTCGACCTCGACGGCCATTGTGCCGGCGCCGGCGCGCGGGGCAGTTGTTGCGGTGATGGCGGACCTCCTCGTCCCGTTGATCCGGCAGACCTGACGCTGGCGAAAAAATCTTCAGCCGCGGCGACGGATGAAACCTACCCTGCTGATGGTGCTGGGCACAGTAGGCACGATCAAGTCGTCACCGCCCCGTAACGCACCAATCCCCGGCTGATCAACGACCAGCCGGGGATTGGTCCGGAACTCACTTGGTGTCGGGCACCTTGATCTCGCCAGAGACGATCTTGGCCTTGTAGTCCTCGAGCTTTGCGATGACATCGGCCGACATCTTGTCGCCGGTCGTGGAGTAGCCCACGCCGTCGACCTTCAGGTCATAGATGACATTGCCAGCCGCGTTTTCGCCCTTGACCGCCTTGGCGAGGTAGTCATAGACGGCGACATCGACCTTCTTGAGCATGGAGGTCAAGATGACATCCCGCACGCCCTCTTCGGCCGTCTTGGCCTGGTCGGAGTCAACGCCGATGGCCCAACCCTTGGCCGCCTTGGCGGCAGTGAAGACACCAGCGCCGGAGCCGCCGGCCGCGTGGTAGACGATGTCTGCGCCACCTTGGTACATGCCCTCGGCCGCGGTCTTGCCCTTCGCCGGGTCACCGAAGCCGCTGAAGTCCGGCGGCTGGGTGAGGTAGGTGGAGTCGATCTTGATGTCGGGGTTGACCGCCTTGGCGCCGGCGTCATAGCCCGCCTCGAACTTCACGATCAGCGGCACATTGACACCGCCGACGAAGCCGATGTGGCCCGTCTTGCTGGTCAGCGCGGCCGCCGCACCGACGAGGAAGGAGCCCTCCTGCTCGGCGAAGGTCAGCTGGGCGACGTTGTCACCCTTGGAGGCGTCGGAGGCGTCGTCAATGATGGCGAAGTGAACATCGGGGTTCTCCTTCGCGACCTTGCCGACGGAGGCGGCATAGGCGAATCCGACGGCGATGATGTTGGTGTAGCCAGCGTCGACCAGCTGGTTGAGGCGCTCCTCACGGGCCGCCTCGTTCTCGCCATTGACGGCGGTGGCGTCGGTGGTCTCGAGCCCGAATTCGGCCTTGGCCTTGTCCATGCCGGCAGCAGCGGCGTCGTTGAACGACTGGTCACCTCGGCCACCCACGTCGAAGGCCAGACCGACCTTGACATCACTCTTGGGGGCTTCGCTGGTGCTGGACGACTCAGACGTCGAGCTCGTGGTCCCCGAGCCAGCAGTCGTGGTGCTGGTCTCCTTGCTCGTGCCGGACCCGCAGGCGGCGAGCGCCAGGGTGCTGGCCGAAACGGCCACGGCCACCTTCATCAACTGACGCAAGGTGTTCTCCTCTTTTTCTCAAAGATTGGGGCGCGATCGCGCCCGCTGGGCAGAGGATAGCCGCACGGTCGCGCTCTGCTGAACACGCCGTAGGGTCGCGGCGAGCAACCGTTACGAAGTCGGGACGTCAGCCGCGACCGATGGCCGCCAGGGCGGCGCCGGCCAGCAGCATCGCCCCGGCCCCGATGGCGGCCTCGTCAACAATCAGGTCGCCTTGGTGCAGGTCGTATGTCCGCCCGCCCACCGCCCGCGTCCCGAGCCGCGCCATCGCGCCCGGCGCGTGGTGGAGGAACCAGGCGAAGTCCTCCCCGCCCATGGACTGGCGTGTCGGGACCGGCTCCAGACCGA
The DNA here is from genome assembly GCF_039531185.1 of Nostocoides veronense. Taxonomy (NCBI): domain Bacteria; kingdom Bacillati; phylum Actinomycetota; class Actinomycetes; order Micrococcales; family Intrasporangiaceae; genus Nostocoides; species Nostocoides veronense. Next base: position 37,351 of record NZ_BAAAPO010000021.1, on the reverse strand, counting down.
GATTGGTCGCCGCGGTGCGCAAGTCGGTGATGCCGAGCATGGAATTGACCACGGGCGGCACTCCCGGCGTATAGGTCACATCGACCCCGACGCCATAGGGGCGGGCCACCGACTCGATGAGCTCCTTGACGAGCGGGCCGAGATCAGCCCATACCTCGGCGTCGAGGACCCGCAAAGTCCCGGTGGCGCTGCCGGAAGACGGGATGACATTGCCCGCGGCCCCCGCATGCATCTGGCCCCACACGATCAGGGCGCCGGCGCGCGGGTCCACCCGGCGCGAGAGCAGCGCGGGCACTTCGGTGACGATCTTCGCGAGGGCGAAGGTTAGATCCTCCGTCAGGTGGGGCCGCGAGGTATGCCCGCCCCGGCCGGTGAGTTTGACCTCGATCCGGTCCGCAGCTGCGGTGACCGCGCCTTCGCGCAACCCGACCTTGCCGACATCGAGGCTGGGGTCGCAGTGCAGGGCGTATGCCGCGTGCACCTCTTCCAAGGCGCCTTCGGCAATCGCGAGCTCGGCACCGCCGGGGATGGACTCTTCGGCAGGCTGGAAGACCATGCGCACGGCGGCGCCGGCATCGGCGAGGGCGTTGGTCTGCTGGTTGAGGGCGAAGGCAGCGCCCAGGAGGGCTGTGGTGTGCACGTCGTGACCGCAGGCATGCGCGACGCCGGGGCTCACGGAGGCCCAGTCCAAGCCGGTGCGCTCCCGCACCGGGAGTGCGTCGATATCGGCACGCAGCAGGACCCGACGCTCGGCGTCGGCTGGCCCGATATCCGCGACCACGCCGGAGGTCGACAGCCGACGGTGGGTGATGCCCGCCTCAGCGAGCCGCTCGCAGATGACGGCGGTGGTGCGCTCCTCCTGCCAGCTCAGTTCGGGGTGGCGATGCAGGTCGCGACGGATGGTGACCAGGTCGGCCTGGCGCGTGGCAATGGCACCGCGCAGCGCGGCGAAGGAGGGGGATTCCATGACGACCTCCAAGGTTACTCGCCCGGCCGGCATACCGCCGCCACCGGTGGGCTAGCGCGGGTCCCGGTGGCTCGGCGAGGTGAGCTCAGAGGAGATCGGTTCGGCCGCGCTCACGCAGCGCGTCGACGAGGGCCTTGACCTCCTGGGCGCGAGCGGCGGTCGTCACCAAAAGGGCATCCTCCGTATCGATGACGACGATGTCCTGCACGCCGAGTAGCGCCACGGCCCGGCCCGACCCGGGAGCGACCAGCCCCGTGGAGTCGATGGCCGTCACCTGGGCTGGATCCCCGAGGACCCGCGGGCCTGACGCGGGCGCGGGGAGGATCGCCGCGAGGGAGGTGAAGTCGCCAATGTCGTCCCACCCGAAGGCGCCAGGCACCACGAGCACCTCACCATCATCGGCCGCCGGCTCGGCGACGGCGTGGTCGATAGCGATCTTCGGCAGGCCGTCCCAGATCGCCGCGAAGTCATCCCCAGGCCTGATCCGGGCCAGTCGACGCAAGTCGGCCGCGAAGTGTGGGTGCCGCAGCGCCAGCAAGTCCAGCAGCCGGCCGGCGCGCACCACAAACATCCCAGCGTTCCACCGAAATTCGCCGGTGGCGAGGTATGCCGCGGCCTGGGTGGCGCTCGGTTTCTCGACGAACTGTCGAACGTGGAGCGCGGTACGGGCGCCGGCGACGGGGCGTCCGGACTGGATATAGCCGAACCCGGTCGCGGGATAGGTGGGGGTGATGCCGATGGTGACGAGGCGACCGGTGTCCGCGAGATCGATGGCTTCGGCGATGGAGCGCTCAAAAGCGGGCCGGTCTTGGATCACATGGTCTGCGGCGAAAGAACCGAGAATCGCGTCGGGGTCACGCGCCTCCAGCACCGCTGCGGCCCAGCCGATCGCTGCCATCGAGTCGCGGGGCGAGGGCTCGATGAGCATCTGGTCCGGTCCCAGCGCCGGAAGCTGATCGCGGATCGCCTCGGCGTGGCGAGCGCCCGTGACGACGAGGATTCGGTCACCAGCCAGCGGCTCGACGCGCTCGACGGTTTCTCGGATCAGCGTGCGCCCGCTGCCGGTCAGGTCGTGCAGGAACTTGGGCGCGCCGGCGCGCGACAGTGGCCAGAGCCGGGTGCCTGCCCCTCCGGCAGGTATGACGGCATGGAATCGGGACAGCGGCTCGCTCACCCCGCGAAGGCTAGCGCCACCGGGGTTGGGCCCGGCCGCCCACCCTGAGTCCCCCTCGGCCCACTCCCAGCGGAGCGGCCCTTCTGAACGGGAGCGGGGATATAGCCCCGCTCGCACTCACAAGACCCGCTCGGCTCGACACAAACCCCGCTCGCACTCACGAAGCCCGCTCGGCTCAGCACCCGCTGGGGCGCGGCGCCCGCTCGCTCGGGCCCGGTCGTCAGCGGCGGCGCAGGGAGCGGGCGGCGCCGAGAACGGCGCCAACGGCGGCCGTCGCGGCGGCGCCCAGCACTGCGCCAGAGGCCACCGAGACCTTGTCGGCAGCCCGCTGGTCGAGCGTCGGCAAGCCGAGGGCAGCGCGGGCCCCCGGGTCGACGGGGAGCAGCGAGGGCGAGCGAGCTGTCCATTCGCGGGCGGCCTCGGCACGGGTGGGCGGGCCTTCAGCCAGCTTGGCGGACTCGCCCTCGCTGACCGCGGCCTGGGCGCCGGCCAGATCGTCGATGTCGTTGGCCGCCCACGCCGCCGACAAGAGCATGGCGCGAGCGATGAAGTTCAAGAAGGCCAGCAGCCCGACGACCAGGGCAATGGAGGCAAAGAGTTTGTTGCCCATCGTTCCGGCGATCAGGCGGGTGCCGAAGGTCTGCAGAAGCGTCAAGGCGATGCCGCCGAAGAGGGCGCCATTGCGCAACCCCGGCCACGGCAGGTCGACGCCCGAGAGCACCCGCAGCATCAACGCCACCAGCAGGGCATTGGCCAGGAAGGACACCACCAGACCGACCCCGCTGATCAGCCAGGCCTGCCCCCCGAGGCCCACAAGATCAGCCAGTTGTTGAGCGATGGCACTGGTCGCCGCATTGATCACGGCCGACAGGACGACACCGACCCCCAAGGTGGCCAGCACGAGCAGATCCCGCAGCTTGTTCATCGCGATATTGCCGGGCTGCCCCGGGACACCGAAGATCGCCCGAATGCCGCCTCGCAGCGCATCCAACCAGCCCAAGCCGGCCCACAGCAGACCGACGACACCGATCAAGGCCGTGAGGCTGAGCGTGCTCCCGCTGGGGATGGCCAGCGGGATGAGCCCGTCGGGATTGTCCGCGGTCTGCACGAAACCGGGCAGCTGCTTGTCGATGGCGTCCTCCACCTTGGCCAGCAGGTCCGGCTGCCCCTGCAAGACCAGGCCGAAGATCGTGAAGCCGAGGGCAATGGCGGGAAAGAGTGAGAAGAAGGCGAAATAGGTCACGCCGCCGGCCAGTAGATTGCCGCGCGCATCGCCATACCGCTTCCAGGCCCGCCACACCGGAGTGGCCTGGAAGCGTCCCCACCGCGCCTTGATGCCACCCATCGCCATCCTCCCGCTCGTTGCTCAGACCCCGGTCAGGTCGAAGGCCTGCACCGGGCGCCAGATCTCGTCGTCACCATGGTGATAGAGATGGAGCGCCGAAACCCGAAAGGCGGCGCGGAAATTCGCCAGCTGGGCTTGCGCGCGGGTGAGCGCGGCATCGTCGAGGTGATGAGCGATGGTCACATGAGGGTGATAGGGGAAGTCGAGTTCGCGCGCGAGCGGACCCGCACGCACCGCGCTCTCCAGCGCCGCGCACTGCTCGGCACCGCTCGCCAGCGCCACGAAGGCGACCGGGGAGACCGGCCGGAAGGTGCCGGTCCCCGAGAGGATCACATCGAAGGGCGCGTATGCCGTCGCGACCTCGGCCAGGTGCCCGGCGACCGGCGCCGCGTCCGCCGGATCGATGACCGTCGGCGGCAGGAGGGTGATGTGCGCCGGTATGGCGCGGGCCAAGGGATCCCCGAAGGCTTCCCGGGCGTCCTGCAGGTAGCCGCCATAGGGCTCGGGCACCTCGATGGAGATCCCGATCGTGAGCATGAGGCAGGAGGTTACTCGCGGGATGAGCCGGGCGGAAACGTGAGGTCAGCGCGGGAGCAGGCCGAGCGCATCGCGCACCCGCCCGAGCACGCCCGCCGCGACCTCGCGCGCCTTGGCCGAACCCTCGGCGAGGATGCGGTCGAGTTCGGCCGGGTCGGACATCAACTCGGCCATCCGCGTCTGGAAGGGTTCGATCGCCGCCACGACGACCTGCGCCACCTCGCCCTTCAGGTCGCCATACCCCTTGCCCGCGAAGTGGCCTTCCAGCTCGGCGACCGGGGTCCCGGAGAGCACCGAGTGGATGGCGAGCAGGTTCGAGACCCCGGGCTTGGCCTCGGGGTCGAAGCGGATCTCACGCTCGGCATCGGTCACGGCCGACTTGATCTTCTTGGCGGTGCGCTTGGGGTCATCGAGCAGATCGATCAGACCGAGATCGGCCGAGGTGCTCTTGGACATCTTCGAGGTCGGCTCCTGCAGATCCATGATCCGGGCGCTCTCCTTGACGATGAAGGCGTCCGGGACCACGAAGGTGCCGGCGAAGCGGCCGTTGAAGCGCTCCGCGAGGTCGCGGGTCAACTCCAGGTGTTGGCGCTGGTCCTCGCCCACCGGAACCAGGTCGGCGTCATAGAGCAGGATGTCGGCGGCCATGAGGATCGGATAGGTGAACAGCCCGACATTGGCGCTCTGCCCCTTGGCGACCTTGTCCTTGAACTGCGTCATCCGCGAGGCCTCACCAAAACCGGTGTGGCAGGCCAAGATCCACGCCAGTTCGGTGTGCTCGGGAACCAAGGACTGCACCATCAGCGTCGAGCGCTGGGGGTCCACCCCGGCCGCGAGATATTGCGCCGCCGTGCGCCGGGTCCGCTCCCGCAGCACGGCCGGGTCGGTGGCAACCGTCAGGGCATGCAGGTCGACGACGCCATAGAACGCGTCATACCGCTCCTGCAAAGCGACCCAGTTGACCAACGCCCCGAGATAGTTGCCGAGGTGCAGCGAGTCGGACGTCGGCTGCATGGCGGAAAAGATGCGTTGCGGGCGCGCGGGGGCCTCAGGGGTTGCGGGCATGGGCCGATTGTGTCAGCCGGCGCCGGGGCAGCCCAAACGGATAAGGATCGGTCAATAGACTCCGGGGATGCAGCATCGTGAGGCCTTCGTGGCGCGCTTCGGCCGGGAGCCGCAGGGGTCGTGGTCGGCCCCGGGCCGGGTCAACCTCATCGGCGAGCACACCGACTACAACAGCGGGCTCGCGTTGCCGATCGGCCTGCCCCAGCGCACCTATGCCCTCGCCGCCCGCCGCACCGATGACCGCCTGCGCGTGGCAAGCCTGCAGACCGGGGATTTGGTGGAGATCGCCATACCCCAGATCGCCCCAGGGGTCCCCCAGGGGTGGGCTTCGTATGTCGCGGGCGTGGCCTGGGCGCTGCGGGCGGACGGCTTCGACATCGGCGGCGCCGATGTGTTGATCGACGGCCAGGTGCCGCTGGGTGCCGGATTGTCGAGTTCGGCGGCAATCGAGTGCGCGACGGGCGCCGCGCTGTCCGGGCTTTATGACCTCGACCTGCTGGCCGATGACACGGATCGGGCCCACTTGGCCGTGCTCTGCCGGCGCGCCGAGAACGAGATCGCCCTGGCGCCGACGGGTGGGATGGATCAGGCGGCATCGCTGCTGGCGCGGGCCGGGCAGGCCCTGCTGCTGGACTGCCGCGATGGCGCCACGCGCCTGGTGCCCTTCGAGATCGAGCGTGACGGGCTGGTCCTGCTGGTCATCGACACGCGCGCCCACCACGCGCTCGTCGATGGGCAGTATGGCGCCCGGCGCGCCTCCTGCGAGCGGGCCGCCGCCGCCTTGGGGTTGCCGAGCCTGCGCGAGGTCGATCCCGCCCGGCTGGACGCGGTTCTCGCCGATCTGGTCGGCCTCCTCGCCGGCGACGGACCGGAGCCGCCCGAGGTGGTGGTGCGTCGGGTGCGCCATGTGGTGACGGAGATCGAGCGGGTGCAGGAGTGCGCCGCGGCCATGACGGCCCGGGACTGGGAGGGTGTCGGGCGGCTCTTCGCGGCCAGCCACGCCTCCCTGCGCGACGACTTCGAGGTCTCGTGCCTCGAATTGGACCTGGCGTGTTCGGTCGCCCAGGATCAGGGCGCCCTCGGTGCCCGGATGACCGGTGGCGGCTTCGGCGGCTCGGCGATCGCCCTGGTGCCCGAGGCAGTGGCCGGGCCGGTGCAGGCCGCGGTGACCGAGGCGTTCGCCGCCGCCGGCTTGACCGCCCCCTCGATCTTCGCGGCGCACGCAGCGCCCGGCGCCGGCTGAGCGACCCTGGCGCTCGCCCGCACCGTGAACGGGCTCCCCCCTTGGCCAGTGCGGACGGAAGGGGCACCGCCGAGGCGATGGCACAATTAGGCAAGTGACCTCGGCCTCTCCCAGCCTTCCGCAGTTCTGTCCCGCCCCGGACATCCTTGATGACCTCGAACTGTTGCGTGTCGGCGCCTTCGCTCCGCAGCACGACGTGCGCCCGGACGGCGCGCTTGAGGTGCACGTCCCCGCCGAGATCGCCGCCACCGCCCGCGCCGCCGGTGGGGTGGAGATCGTCGACCCCGAGGGTGTGCCATTGGTGCGCTTCGAGGCCACCGGCCGCGATTGCGAGTGCGGCGGCCTGGTGCTCGCGGGCGCACCGACCTGGATCGGCAAGCCCTCGCCGCGCACCTTCGAGCGCTTCTATCTCGCGCCCGGCTCCGTGAGCGCTCCCGACCTGGTCGCCGTCGTCGTGGACCGGCCCTTGAGCACCGAGGACCTGCTCGAGATCGCCGCCACGGCAGGTCATCGCCCCCTGTGCTTTCTGGTGCTCGCCGGACCGACCCTGGCCGCCCACTCCACCGGTGTCGCCCTGATCCGCTCGGCCCTGGCCGCCACCGCCCGGATGGGGCGCGGCGATGTCATCGCGATCCCGCTGGATCGCCGCACCTCGCGGGCAAAGCGGGAGGCGGTGCTCGCGGCATACACCAGCGGGGAGGTGATCAACCTGCCCCCACGGCATACCGGCGAGCACCGGCACGGACTCGTGTTGTTCTTCACCGGTCTGTCCGGATCCGGCAAGTCGACGATCGCGCGCAGTGTGCGCGACGCCATTGTGGAGGACGGAACGCGCGGCGTGACGCTGCTCGACGGCGACCTGGTGCGCCGCCACCTCTCCGCCGGCCTGAGCTTCTCCGCGGCCGACCGGGAGACCAATATCCGCCGGATCGGCTGGGTGGGCGCCGAGATCTCCCGGCACGGCGGTATCGCGATCTGCTCCCCCATCGCGCCCTTCGCCGCGACCCGCGAGGCCGTGCGTCATATGGTCACCGAGGCCGGCGGGGACTTCCTGCTCGTGCACATCGCTACCCCGCTCGCCGAGTGCGAGCGCCGCGACCGCAAGGGTTTGTATGCCAAGGCGCGCCGCGGCGAGATCCCGGAGTTCACCGGCATCTCCAGCCCGTATGAGGAGCCGACGGACGCCGATATCGCGATCGACACCACAGGCCTTACGATCGACGCCGCAGTCCAGCAGGTGCTCGAACTGCTTCGCCGCCGAGGGCACATGCACGTGGAGGAGACTGTCGAATGGGCGATCTGATCACGCCGGATACCCCTGGCCTGTTGGCGGTCGCCTTCCTCATCGGGATCGTCGTCGGCCTGACCGGCATGGGCGGCGGCGCGCTGATGACACCCGCCCTGATCTTCCTCGGGATCCCGCCGACCGCCGCCGTGGCCAACGACCTGGTGGCTGCCGCGGTCAACAAGAGCGTCGGCGCCGCGGTGCACTACAAGCACGGCTCCCCCAACCTCAAGCTCGCGAAATGGTTGATCCTCGGATCGGTGCCGATGGCCTTTGCCGGCGCCTGGATCATCGCGGCCGTCGGTGAGCCAGAAGATCAACAGGCCTTCTTGAAGAAGGCCATCGGTTTCGCGCTGCTGCTGACCGCGTCGACCTTCACCTTCCGCATCTATTTGGAGATGCGGCGCGGGGACTACACCGACGAGAACCGGCCCGACCCGGCCGTCAAGCCGATCCCCACCCTCATTGTCGGCGCCATCGGTGGCCTGCTGGTCGGGTTGACGAGCGTCGGCTCGGGGTCGCTCATCATGATCAGCCTGCTGCTGCTCTATCCCACCTTGTCGGCTCGCCGCCTCGTCGGCACCGACCTCGTGCAGGCCATCCCGCTCGTGCTGTCCGCCGCCATCTCGCACGTGCTCGTCACTGGCATGGACTGGTCGATCCTGCTGCCTCTTATCATCGGCGGCAGCCCAGGCACCTTCCTCGGCGCCCGCTTGGCCGCGCACATCTCGCAGTCGATCCTGCGGCGCGGGATCGCGATCGTGCTCACCTTGACCGGCCTCGGGCTGCTCAAGGTGCCCCCGGTGTGGGTCGGCATCATCGGTGCCGCCATGCTCATCCTCGGCCCGGTCGCCTGGGGTTTGATCAAGCACGCCCACGGCCGGCGGGCCTTCCTCCATGTGCCGCTCGGTCGGCGCCAGGGACTCCAGCATCACGAAACGGTGGGCGCACCACCGACGGATCCCGGGAGTTGACCGGGACCATATCCAACCGGCCCCGACCGGCCGGGACAGTCACCGCATACGAGAGCAGGCAAGCAGACGTGACCGACCCCCGAACCGACCATCAACTCGCCGCCGACCTGGCCCGGGAGGCGGGTGAGGTGCTGCTCGGCATCCGAGGCGACTTCCCCGCCGACGGCGAGCCCGCGCAACTCAAGAGTGCCGGCGACCTCGGCTCGCACGAGTATCTGATGGCTGCCCTGGCCACCGCGCGCCCTGGGGACGCCGTGCTGTCGGAGGAGGGCGCCGACGACCGCGCCCGGCTCAGCGCCGAACGCGTGTGGATCGTGGACCCCCTCGACGGAACGCGTGAATTCTCCGAGCGGCCGCGCGACGACTGGGCGGTGCATGTGGCGCTTTGGGAGGCGGGTTCGTTGGTCGCCGGCGCGGTCGCCATCCCGGCGCGCGGTGTCGTGCACTCCACCGCCGAGCCGGACTCGATCCCCGCCTCGACCGGCGGCAAGATCCGCCTCGCGGTGAGCCGGTCTCGCCCGCCGGCCTGGCTGCCCGCTCTGGTCGCGGCCCTTGATGCCGAGCTCGTGCCGATGGGGTCGGCGGGGGTCAAGGCGATGTCGGTCCTGGACGGCAGCGCCGATGCCTATGTGCACGCCGGCGGCCAGTACGAATGGGACTCCGCCGCGCCCGTGATCGTGGCCGCCACCGCGGGCCTGTTCACCAGCCGCGTGGACGGCTCCCCCCTGGTCTACAACCAGGAGAACGTGCTGCTCCCCGACCTGATCGTATGCCGCCCCGAGCTCGCCGAGCAGGTGCTCGCCGCGGTCGCTGACCTGGGTTTATAACGCTCTGTTATGTCCCCCATGGGGGAGGACCTGACAATTGAGCTTACTGTGAGTTAAGGTCGAATCCCCCAGCCACCCGGCCGTGAGGACCTCTGTCATGCCGCGCCACGGGATCGCCTGACCGGTGACGCCCAGGCGCCGCAATGCGTCGCTCTCGCAGGACGTGCCCACCGGCGCATGCCTCCTCGAGGCGTCCTGCCCGCTCTCAGAGGCCGTGTGTGCCACCGACCAGAGCGGAGCCGACGCCACCGATGGAATTGCAGGACTATCTGCGGATCGTGCGCAAGCGGTGGCCAATCATCGCCGCTGCCCTCGTCACCGTCCTGGTCATCGCGACCCTGCTGACGGCCTTCACGACCCGCACCTATCAGTCCAGTGTGCAATTCTTCGTCTCGACCGCCGGATCGGAAGACAGCGGCGCCCTGCTCCAGGGCAGCACCTTCACCCAGCAGCGGGTGAAGTCCTATTCCCAACTGATCTCCACCCCCAAGGTGCTCGGCCCGGTCATCGACAACACCGGAGTCGACGAGACCTCGGCGAGCCTGGCCCGGCGAGTGACCGCGAGCGTGCCCGCCGACACCGTGCTCATCGATGTGCGCGTCACGGGATATAGCCCATCGGAGGCGGCAGCCGTGGCCCAAGCCATCGGCGAGGAATTCCCCAAGACCGTCGACGAACTCGAGCAGGTCGAGGGCAACAAGGCCAGCCCCGTCAAGGTAACCGTCGTCAAGCCCGCGACCGAGTCGCAAATGCCGGTCAGCCCGCGCCCGGTCCGCAATCTCGCCCTCGCCGCGGTGCTCGGCCTGCTCGCCGGCCTCGGCCTGGCCGTTTTGCGCGACATGCTCGACACCACGATCAAGAGCGAGGACGATGTCAAGGAGGTCACCGACAAGACCATCCTCGGCGGCATCCCCTTCGACTCGACGGCCCAGAAGTCGCCGCTCGTGCTCAAGTCCAGCTCGAAATCGGTGCGCTCGGAGGCCTTCCGCGGGCTGCGCACCAACCTGCAGTTCGTGGACGCCACGGATCACCCCAAATCACTGAGCGTCACCTCCTCGGTGCCTGGCGAGGGCAAGACCACCACCGCGGCCAATCTCGCCATCGCCCTGGCCGACGCCGGCTCGAGCGTCTGCCTCATCGAGGGCGACCTGCGCCGCCCCAAGCTCCTCGAATATCTCGGCATGAGCGGTGCCGTGGGCCTGACCGACGTGCTCATCCAGCGCGCCGATCTCGACGACGTGCTGCAGCCCTTCCAGCGCGGCCTGACCGTGCTCGGCTCCGGCGCCACACCGCCCAACCCCTCCGAGTTGCTCGGATCCCAGGCCATGCGCAGCCTCGTGCAGCAGCTCGAGGAGCGCTTTGACTATGTCATCATCGACTCCCCACCGTTGCTGCCCGTCACCGACAGCGCAATCATCGCCACCATCGTCGACGGCGCAATCGTGGTCGTTGGTGCCGGGGTCGCGCACGACGCGATGCTGCAGCGGGCTCTCGCCTCAATGGAAACAGTCAACGCCAATGTGCTCGGCATCGTGATCAACCGGGTGCCGCGTAACGAGTCCAACCGCTACGGCTATTACCGCTATGACTACTCCCCCGACGGCACCCGCACGCGGAAGTCGACCAGTCGCTCGCCCCGATCCGAAGCCGACCTGGAGCTGTGGCAGGGCGATTTGGCGAGCGGGGCTACGGCCGTGGCGCCCGCCGAGCTCCCTGATGTGAACCCCTCAAGCCCCGCAGCGCGATGAGCACGTCCTCGATCTGCTGCAGGCTCGGCAGCATCTGTTCGCGCATCCTGTCGAATGCGGACGCCCCGCGGCCGTATGGATCGGCCACATCGACCGCGTCGGCGCTCATCCACGGCACCAGCCCGCGTTCGGCAGCCGCGACACGCACAAGCAGCGTGACGAGCGGTGCGTCCACGTCCCCGCTGACCGTATGCCCGTCCCAGTGCGCCAGGAGCGTCCCGAAGTCGCGCAACGCAAAGGTGCGCGACATCGCGCGTGGGCTGAGCCGGGCGACCTCGTCGCGCTGCGCGCGGGTGGCGCACAAAACCACGCCGGCCGGCTCGATCAACTCCGTGACGAGCTGGCGGGCGCGGAAGGGCGCCACCTCCCCCACCAGCCGCTCCGCCGCAGTCCGCGCCAACGGGTCGAGGTCGGCGTCGACCACGGCTCGCGTGCCCGCGCTCGCGACCGCCACACCCAAACCGGAGAGCCGCGAGGCCATGACGGCCTCGGCGAAGGCGGAGCGCGCGACATTTCCTTCGCAAACGAAGAGCACGAGCCCCTCGTCGTCCCCCGTGGGGCCATCTGATGCCATGCCCTTCACGCTACGCGCCGCCGTCTCCGGGCGGCAGTGCCCGTCCGGCGGCGCGGCGTCCCCCATTTCGAGGACGGCGGACGTCTGATGGCTAGGCATACGGTGGACGGCGTGCGGCGCTGTCTGTGGTGTGTGGTCGATGCGCTCGCCATCGTCGTGTGCTTCTACGTCGCGGCGACCCTGCGCTTCGATCTCGACCTCGGTCAGTCCTTCAGCCGCCCGGTCACCAACTGCCTCATTCTGGCTGTCGCCGCGCACCTGCTCATCGGCACGCTCTGGGGGCCCTATGCCGTCGGCCACGTCCGCGGGTCCTATGAGGAGATCCTCGATATCGCCGAGACGGCCCTTCTGTGGATGGTGCCACTCTTCTTCCTCGTGCTCGCCGCGCCGGTGGATCTCGGGCCCCGCAGCCTGCCCGTCACCGGTGGCGCGCTTTCCGTTCTAGCCATGTTCGGCGCCCGATTCGTGCTGCGCGCGGTGCGCACTCGAGCCGGGGTGGCGAAGACCTCCGAGGGTCGGCGCACCCTGATCTTCGGGGCGGGCGAGGGCGGACGGCAACTGGTGCGCGCCCTGGTGCGGGACCCCAGCGCCGGGCTTGTCCCGGTCGCCGTGCTCGACGACGACCCCCGCAAGCGCCGGCTGCGCATCGACGGGGTGCGCATCCTCGGCAATCGCAACGACCTGGTCGCCGTCGCCGCGCGGACCGAGGCCGAGGTGCTCGCCATCGCCGTGCCGAGCGCCCACTCCGACATGCTCAACGACCTGCGCCGGCGCGCCGACGAGGCGGAGCTCGAGGTGCTCGTGCTGCCGCCGGCGAGCGAGATGCTTGGTGGCCCCAAGGCGTCGGACCTGCGCAGCCTCGACGTGCGCGACCTCCTCGGCCGGCGCCCGGTCGAGCTCGACCTCGAGGCGATCGCCGGCTCGATCCGCGGTCACCGCATCCTCGTCACCGGCGCCGGCGGATCGATCGGCTCGGAGCTGTGCCGGCAGATCGCCAAGTTCGGTCCGGCCAAGCTCTTCATGCTCGACCGGGACGAGTCGGGCCTGCACGGCACCCAGGTGTCGCTGACCGGCCAGGGCCTGCTCGACGACGACACCGTCGTGCTCGCCGACATCCGGGACGCCGAGCGGATGCAAGAGGTCTTCGAGCTCACCCGCCCGGATGTCGTCTTCCACGCGGCGGCCCTCAAGCACCTCCCCCTCCTCGAGCAGTATCCGATGGAGGCGTGGAAGACCAATGTCGTCGGCACGCTCAACGTGCTCAAGGCCGCCCGGGCAGCGGGTGTCGAGGTTTTCGTCAATATCTCGACCGACAAAGCGGCGAACCCCTCGTCCGTCCTGGGCTACAGCAAGCGCCTGACCGAGCGGCTCACCGCCCACGAGGCGACGCAGGGCGGCGGACGCTATGTCAGTGTCCGCTTCGGCAACGTCCTCGGCTCGCGCGGCTCGGTGATCACTGCGTTCACTCAGCAGATCGAGCAGGGCGGCCCGGTGACGGTGACCCACCCCGACGTCGAGCGCTACTTCATGCTCATCCCGGAGGCCTGCCAGCTGGTCCTGCAGGCTGCGGCCATCGGCGCCGACGGTCGCGTCATGGTCCTCGATATGGGTGAACCGATGAAGATCATCGACGTCGCCAAGACCCTCATCGAACTCTCCGGCCGACGCGATATCGACATCGTCTTCACCGGGCTTCGCCTCGGCGAGAAGATGTCGGAGGAACTATTTGCGCCAGTCGAAGCCGTCGAGCGCTCCACGCACCCTTTGGTCAACTATGTCGACGTGCCCGATCTGCCTCACGCTCAGGTGGACGGTCGCACCTTTGCCGACGCCCAGGCCGCTAAGAGCTATATGCACCTTGCCGCTATCGAAGGAGTGCCGACCCCCCACGAAGGTGCTCGCGCGTGAACAGGCCTGGATTCCCCTATCCGTGCCGGGTCTTTCCCGCGCAGAACGGGAGGCGGTCGCAAACGCCGTCCTCGTGGTCGAGGGCGGACGTGTCGTCAATGCGGCCATCGCTCAAGCACCTGCCGCTCCTCGAGCAGTACCCGATGGAGGCGTGGAAGACCAACGTCCTCGGCACGCTCGACGTGCTCCGGGCTGCTCAGGCTGTCGGTGTCGAGACGCTCGTCAACGTCTCGACGGACAAGGCGGCCAACCCGACCTGCGCCCTCGGCTACAGCGAGCGGATCACCGAGCGGCTCACAGCCTCCTTCGCCGATCTTGACGAGCACACTTACGTCAGCGTCCGCTTCGGCAACGTCCTCGGCTCCCGCGGGTCGGTCATCACGGCCTTCACCGCGCAGATCGAGCAGGGCGGTCCGGTGACGGTGACCCACCCCGACGTCGAGCGATACTTCATGCTCATCCCGGAGGCCTGCCAGCTCGTCCTGCAGTCAGCAGCCATCGGGCGCGATGGCGAGGTCATGGTGCTGGAGATGGGCAACCCGGTGAAGATCGACGACGTCGCGAAGACCCTCATCAGCATGTCGGGCCGCAAGGACGTCGAGATCGCCTACACCGGCCTCCGGCCGGGCGAGAAGATGTCGGAGGAGCTCTTCACCCCCGGCGAGTCGATCAAGGGCACCGGCCATGAGCTCGTCTCGAGCGTCGACGTGCCTCGGCTCGCTCCCTCGATCATCGACTCGACCGCGCACCCCTCCCCCGAGGTATCAGCCGAGTGGATGCGCCAGGCGGCAGTCCCCGGTGCAGATGCCACCGATGCCTTCCTCGATGTCGAGGTCTCTCGATGAACGAGCGCATCTACCTGTCGAAGGCCGAGGTCACCGAGGTCGAGGAACGCTTCGTCCTCGACGCCCTGCGCTCAAGCTGGATCGCCCCCCTGGGACCGCATGTCGATGCCTTCGAGGCCGAGGTCGTGGAGCGGGTCGGGGTCAAGCACGCGCTGGCACTCTCCTCCGGCACGGCGGCGCTGCACCTCGCGCTACTCCACCTCGGCGCTCGGCCCGGCACCGCCGTCCTCTGCTCGACGATGACCTTCGCAGCGACGGCTAATGCCATCGCCTACTGCGGCGCGGAGCCCGTCTTTGTCGACTCGCGGGCGAGCGACGGCAACGTTAATGCCGAGCTCATGCTCGAGGCAGCCTGCACGCTGCGGGGCGAAGGGGTGGAGGTCGTCGCGGCCGTCCCGGTGGATCTCTTCGGGCGGGCCTGCGACTACGACGTCCTCGAGCCCGGGTTGGCCGAGCTGGGCATCCCCCTCCTCGAGGACGCCGCAGAGGCGCTCGGCGCGGCCTACGCAGGACGTGGGGCTGGGTCCTTCGGAGCCGCGGCGGCCCTGTCCTTCAACGGCAACAAGATCATGACGACCTCCGGCGGGGGCATGCTGCTCAGCGACGACGAGGAGCTGATCTCGCACGCCCGCAAGCTCTCCACGCAGGCCCGGGAGCCGGTGCCGTGGTACGAGCACACCGAGGTGGGGTACAACTACCGGCTCTCCAACATCCTCGCGGCCCTGGGTCGCGGTCAGCTGAGCCGGCTCGACGAGATGATCGCCCGTCGCCGAGAGATCCGCGCCCGGTACGCCGAGACCCTGGGATCGCTCGAGGGGGTGCGCTTCCTCTTCGACGACGATCCGGACCGCACGGACAACTGCTGGCTCACGACCCTGGTATTCGACCCCGCGCTGGTTGAGGTGCGAGGCCGCCCGCGGCCGAGCCTCGAAACCACCCCCGCGGACCGCATCGTCGCAGCGATGGATGCGCAGCAGATCGAGGCGCGCCACCTCTGGAAGCCGATGCACCTGCAGCCCGTGTACTCCGGTGCCAGGACCTTCGGCGGCGCGGTGAGCGAGGGCCTCTTCACCTCGGGCCTCACGCTGCCCTCCGGTGCGGGTCTGACCGACGCCGAGGTCGACCGGGTCGTCGAGACCTTAATGGGGGTGCTCGAGTGAGCTACCGCGGCAAGCGCCTGCTGGATCTCGTCCTGACGATTCCAGCGCTCCTCCTTTCTCTTCCCGTCCAAGCCGTGACGGCGGCGGCGATCCGCATGACGATGGGCCGCCCTGTGCTCTTCCGCCAGACGCGTCCTGGCCTGCACGGTGAGCCCTTCGAGATGCTGAAGTTCCGCACGATGCTCCAACTCGACCCCAAGCGTGGCCTCGTCACCGACGCGGACCGGATGACGGGTCTCGGCTCATTCCTGCGGAGCACCAGCCTCGACGAGCTGCCCACCCTGTGGAACATCGTCCGAGGAGACATGTCCGTCGTGGGGCCGAGGCCGCTGCTCATGCAATACCTGGGGCGGTACTCCCCCGAGCAGGCCCGCCGACACGAGGTGAAGCCGGGCTTGACGGGGTTGGCCCAGGTCAGCGGACGCAATGCGATCTCGTGGGAGTCGAAGTTCCGCCAAGACCTCAAGTATGTCGACAACCACAGTGTTCTCCTCGACCTGAAGATCATCCTGCGTACCGCCGTGCAGGTCCTGCGCAGGGAAGGGATCTCGGCGGAGGGCGAAGCGACGATGCCCGAATTCACGGGGGACTCGGCTTGATGGAGGACCTCGTCATCGTCGGCGCCGGCGGATTTGGTCGCGAAACTCTCGATCTTGTAATGGCGCTCAACCAGGCGCAGGAGAAGTGGTCGGTACTCGGCGTCGTCGACGACTCCCCCTCACCCGCCAACCTTGAGAGGTTAGCCAGGCGCGGGGTGCCGCACTTGGGTGGGATCGCAGACATCCCCCGCGCCGTTGCAGTGGCCGTGGCCGTCGGACGACCGCGAGCCCGACGAGCGATCGTTGACGAGCTAGCCGGAGGCGGTCACCGCTACCCTGCCCTCATCCACCCTTCGGCTGTGGTCGGCACCCGCTTCCAGCATGGCGAGGGGCTGATTGTCCTCGGTGGCGTCTCAATCGGCACGAACGTCGAGATCGGCGCGCACGTCCACCTCAACGCCCACGCCGTCGTCGGTCACGACACTCGTCTGCTCAACCATGTGAGTGTCAACCCCAATGCCACCGTCTCCGGAGAGTGTGTCGTGGGGCCTCTTACCCTCCTCGGAGCCTCGAGCACGGTACTGCAACAGATCACTGTGGGCGAGGACGTGACGATCGGTGCAGGTGCCGTCGTCACTCGAGATGTCACATCTGGTGTGACAGCGAAGGGGGTGCCAGCCCGGTGAGTCCTCGCCGCACCCGCCGCATTCTGCTTGCTGTCACCTCTACGCAGTCCTTGCGCCTCCTCGCAGGTTTCCCGGAGTACCTCGCGCGGTCCGGGTGGGACGTGCACGTGGTCTGCTCGAATCCGCCAAGTGATCAGATAATCGCCGGCTGTACGGTGCACGAGGTCCATATGCGTCGCGAGCCCTCCCCCATGATCGACCTCGTGAGCTTCGTTCGTTGGGTCTGGCTTCTCAGCCGCCTGCGTCCCGATCTAGTCGTCGCCGGAACGCCCAAGGCTGGGCTGCTTGGGATGGTGGCAGCCGCCCTACTTCGTGTGCCCTTGCGGGTATATATGTTGCGGGGTCTCCGACTGTCCACCGAGACCGGGCGTAGACGTCAGATCCTCGCACTCATTGAGCGCCTAACTGTCTGGGCGTCGACGCACGTGCAGGCCGTGAGTTTCAGCCTGCGCGACGAGTTTGTGGCCGCGGGGTTGGCCCCTGCCAATAAGGTCATCGTGGTAGGTCACGGTTCTTCCAACGGGGTCACCGTGCCCCGAGAGGCTCACGAGGAGACAGCCAAGGAGGCTCGCCAGCGCCTTGGTCTCCCTCCGGCCCGGACAGTGGGCTTCGTTGGACGCATGCACCCAGACAAAGGCATCACAACGCTGCTGGAGGCCCTCCACTTCTCTTCGGATTCACCACGGTGGCAAGCGCTCCTCATCGGACCTGAGGACCAACCAGGGTTTCTGGACCAACAGTTGTCAGCACTGCCCCCTTCAGTCCGGAAGCGCGTCGTATACATCGGGGAGATTCCCGACCCCTCTACGCACTACGGCGCCATGGACCTGCTAGCCCTGCCCACTCTGCGCGAAGGCTTTCCCAACGTCGTCTTAGAGGCTGCTGTGCACGGCACGCCGACCGTGGCTTCCGACGTCACCGGGTGTCGCGACGCCGTCGTTGACGGAGTCACCGGTCTTCTCGTACGTCCGAGCGATCCTCGAGCCCTGGCAGATGCGATCGAGCGGGTCCTCTCTAACCCAAGTTTGAGGGACCGGCTAGGTCTCCGGGCTCGAGAACGGGTGAGTCACCATTTTCGCCGAGAAGATGTGTGGCAACTGACAGCGGACCTCTACTCGTCCTTGCACACGAATTGTCGATCTGGAGCGTAATTGCATGAAGATTCTTATTACCGGCGGCGCAGGATTCATCGGTTCCAACCTCGCCAGACTAGCCCTAGATGCAGGCCATGAGGTGACCGTTGTCGACAATCTGCAAAGCGGATACCGCGACAACGTCAGTGAACTAGACATCCGGTTCCACGAGACGGACATATTGGACGGTGACGCCCTCGTGGCTGCAATGCAGGGGCAGGACTCCGTCGTCCATCTCGCGGCTCTAGGCAGCGTCCCACGAAGCATCAAGCGTCCGATGCCTACTCATGCGACTAACGCAACAGGAACGCTCACCGTGCTTCAAGCCGCCCGTGCCGCAGATGTCTCGCATGTCATCGTGTCCGGCAGCTCCTCGGTGTACGGGCTCAACCCCGCGCTTCCGAAGTCTGAGCGGGAATGGACCCGCCCGCTGAGCCCCTACGGAGTGAGCAAACTCGCGAGCGAGCAATACGTGCTCGCCTACCAGAACTCCTACGGCATGGACACACTTGCGTTCCGATTTTTCAACGTCTTCGGGCCCCGGCAACGGGCGGGCCACACATACGCGGCCGTCATCCCGATCTTCCTCGATGCTCTGCTTCGTGGCGAGGCGCTTCCGATCAATGGGGACGGGAGCAACTCTCGCGACTTTACTTACGTTGGCACGGTGTGCCGCGTGCTCCTCGAGGCCGTAGAGCGCCGCGTGACCCACCCAGAGCCTGTCAACCTAGCCTTCGGGACCAACACGAGCATCAATCAACTCGTCGATGTCGTCGCGGATGTCACAGGGATCCAGCCGGAGGTAGTCCACCGCGAGCCTCGACCGGGCGATGTCCCGCACTCGCAGGCAGACAACTCCTCCCTCGCCACTCTCTTTCCCACCGTAGAGCCCGTCGATCTGCGCACGGGTTTGGAGGAGACTCTGGCCTGGTTCCGTTCCGCAGACCTCGAGGAGGGCACCTCATGACCGAAACCTCTCTGCAGGACAAGCGGATTCTTATTACGGGCGGCACCGGATCCTTCGGCCGTACGATGGTGAAGCACCTACTCGAGGCGGACGTGACTCAGATCCACATCCTGAGCCGCGACGAGGCGAAGCAAGACGAGATGCGACAGTCCCTCGGGGACCCGCGCGTGAAGTTTTTCATCGGCGACGTCCGCGACCGGCGCAGCGTCGACGCCTCGATGGCCGACACCGACTTCGTCTTCCATGCTGCCGCGCTCAAGCAAGTACCCAGCTGCGAGTTCTTCCCCGACCAGGCCGTCAAGACCAACGTCGTGGGGAGTCAGAACGTCATCGAGTCGGCCCACGCGCACGGCGTGCAGGCGGTCGTGTGTCTCAGCACCGACAAGGCCGTGTACCCCGTCAACGCCATGGGGATGAGCAAGGCCCTGATGGAAAAGACCGCGCAGGCCTTCGCGCGCAACAACCCAAACTCCCCGACCACGGTCTCCGTCACCCGGTACGGCAACGTCATGTACTCCCGCGGGTCGGTCATCCCGCTCTTCGTGCGCCAGATCCAAGAGGGCAAGCCGCTCACGGTCACCGAGCCCCGGATGACCCGCTTCCTCATGTCGCTCGAGGAGTCGGTGGACCTGGTCAAGCACGCCTTCTTCCACGCCGAGCCCGGTGACCTCTTCGTCAAGAAGGCGCCGGCCTGCACGGTTGACACGCTGGCCCGCGCCGTCGCCTCCCTCATGGGCGTCGACGAGCCGGACATCCGCAAGATCGGGATGCGTCACGGGGAGAAAATGTACGAGACCCTCCTCTCGCCCGAAGAGATGACCAAGGCCACCGACCAGGGCGACTACTTCCGCGTCCCCCTGGACGCCCGCAGCCTCGACTACTCGAAGTACGTCGAGGACGGCGAGGACGGGACGGCGAACGCCCCCGACTTCGACTCGGACAACACCGAGCAGATGGACGTCGAGCAGGCCAAGGCCCTCATCGCAGCCCTGCCCGAGATGCGGGTCCTCCTAGGAGGCACGGCATGAAGATCGTCCTCACGGGCGCACAGGGCTTCCTCGGGTGGCACACGCGGCTGCGCCTGCACGCACTCACAGATCACGAGGTCGTGCCGGTCGGCCGTGCGGAGTGGGAAAGCCTCCCCTCGCTCATCGCGGATGCCGACGCCGTCGTCCACATCGCAGGTGTCAACCGCGCCGAGTCCGACGATGAGGTGCGTGACGGCAACATTTCGCTCGCGAGGGACCTCGCCAACGCCATCGAGAGGGGCGGCGCCCCTCCTCGCGTCGTCTACGCGAACTCCAACCAGGCAGGCAACGGCACCCCCTACGGCAGCGGCAAGGAAGAGGCCGCGAGCATCCTGGGCCGCGCGACCGAGGCCACGGGTGGCACCTTCGTCAACGTCCACCTGCCCAACATCTTCGGTGAGCACGGACGCCCCCGGTACAACTCCTTCGTCGCGACCTTCGTCCACGCCGTCATCACGGGCGAGGAAGTGACCATCAACGACAACCAGGTGGGCCTGCTCCACGTGCAGAACGCTGCTCAGGCGCTCCTCGACGGATTGACGGGTGAGGCCGCCGAGATCCATCCCGAGCCCGAGGCGCACAGGGTGCAGGAGGTCTGGGACCTGCTGCAGGAGTTCCACGCGAGCTACGTGCCGTCCGGTGAGATCCCCGACCTGTCGTCGACCTTCCGGATCGACCTCTTCAATACCTACCGGGCGGCGCTCTTCCCCGAGCACTACCCGATCCAGCTCGTCCCGCGCTCCGACCCGCGCGGTGCCTTCGTCGAGACCGTGCGGTGCCGTGGCGGCGAGGGCCAGACCTCGTTCTCGACCACGGTCCCGGGCATCACGCGCGGCGAGCATTACCACCTGCACAAGATTGAGCGCTTCGCGGTGATCCGCGGCAAGGGCACGATGGAGCTGCGGAAGATGTTCACCGACGAGGTGGTCGCCTTCGAGGCGGACGGTGACGCGCCGGTGGCTGTCGACATGCCCGTCGGCTGGGTGCACAACATCACCAACACCGGTGACGACGTGCTCTTCACGCAGTTCTGGAGCCACGAGCTCTTCCGTCCCGATGCCCCCGACACCTTCCCCGAGCCCGTCCGCCCACAGGAGTGAACCACCCCATGAAGGTCATGACCGTCGCCGGGACCCGGCCCGAGCTGATCCGCCTCTCGCGAGTCCTACATCGTCTGGATGCCACGGCTGGCATCGAGCACGTGTTCGTGCACACGGGTCAGAACTACGACTACGAGCTCAACCAGGTCTTCTTCGACGACCTCGGGATCCGCAAGCCCGACCACATGCTCGGGGTCGACACCTCGTCGCTCGGCGCGGTGCTCGGTGGCACCCTCATCGCCGTCGAGGCCGTGATCCGGGATGAGCAGCCCGATGCTCTCCTCGTCCTCGGCGACACCAACTCGTGCATCGCCGCGCTCATGGCCCGGCGCATGAAGGTGCCGGTGTACCACATGGAGGCCGGCAATCGTTGTTTCGACCTCAACGTGCCTGAGGAGACCAACCGTCGCCTCGTTGACCACGTCGCCGACTTTAACCTCGTCTACACCGAGCACGCCCGCCGGAACCTCATCGCGGAGGGCCTGCACCCGCGTCGCATCCTCAAGACGGGCTCCCCGATGCGCGAGGTCCTCGATGCCTACCGCGCCGAGATCGACGCGTCGACGGTGCTTGCGGACAAGGGGCTGTCCGAGGGCGGCTACTTCCTCGTCAGCGCGCATCGCGAAGAGAATGTGGACTCCCCCCACCGCCTGCGCATGCTCGTATCCTGCCTAACCACCGTGCACGATACGTTCGGCCTACCGGTTTTCGTCTCCACTCACCCGCGCACCCGCAGGCGACTCGAGGCACTCCCGGACTGGACCGAACCTGAGGGGCTTACATTCAGCGACCCACTCGGCTTCCACGACTACAACAGACTCCAACTCTCGGCCGCATGCTGCTTAAGCGATTCCGGGACCATCGCTGAAGAGAGCGCGATCCTGGGCTTCCCAGCAATCACTCTTCGCGAGTCAATCGAAAGGCCTGAAGCCTTGGAGGGCGGAGGCATCATCATGACGGGGCTTCACAAAGACGATGTCCTGCGCTCCATACGTGCAGTTACACAGTCACGGCCTCTCCCCAGCGATGCACCCGAGGACTATTCTATCGTGGACACCAGCTCTCGGGTGGTGAATTACATCCTGTCCACTGCGAACCGTCACGCCCAGTGGGCTGGCCTCCACAGGGAACCAGAGGCACGCGAGATCCACGGGGACACCACTCCTAATACAGCCCCTGAAACCGCAGCCGTTCTGCAAGAGCAGGCTGTGGAGTAAAAACGACATCATGACGCAATTAACCCTGATCCGGAACTCACGTCCCGCAAACTGCGTATACTTCATTGGTCACTATGCGCCTGGATCCGGCGAGTACGGACGCGTCGCCGCACCGTCTGCGGTGGCAAAGATCGACTACGTAACAGATTGCATACGTCGTTCCGGCTACGACGTGGAAATCATCTCGCCCCTCAGATCGACGTACTCGCGGGGAGATCGCGCACGGGAAAGCACTTCGAATAATGGGCACCCAATACGCTATCTCCGAAGTCTACCGTGGGGCACGCGGCCCCAGAAAGCGCTCAACGCCCTGCACGGGCAAGTAGCACTCTTCCACTTCCTTATGACCAAAATTCCGCCAGGCCAGACGATAATCGCCTATCACTCACTTTCCTTGGGCTTCAGTGTTCAAGCAACACGCATCCTACGCCGACACAAGCTGATTCTTGAAGCTGAGGAAGTGTACTCACACGTCCCTGGAATCGGGAAGTGGCGCCAGCTCCAAGAATCAATCGTCCTCAGGACTGCTGACGCATACATTCTGTCCACCGAACTCATTCGCTCGTACACAAACACACGCAAACCCTCCCTAATCTGCTATGGACCCTACAACGATGCAGGAGGCCCCTCCCCTCGCACAAACAAGCCCTATCGAAGCACATGCGTATACGCTGGAATCGTCGACGAGGATAAGGGTGGGGCTCTAAGGGCAGTCCAAGCAGCCCAATTCCTTGATAATTCATATCGAGTTCGGATCCTCGGGTTCGGCAGCGACCGCTCCATCACAGCACTCAAACGCGCCATCGAACAATCACCCGCACGTTCGAGGATTACATTCGAAGGTAAACTTGTGGGCCGCGAATTTCAGAAGGTGTTGTCAGAATGCGACATCGGCCTGTGCACACAGTCATCCACAGCCAACTTCAACGGATCATCCTTCCCATCCAAAGTGTTAACATATCTGGCCCATGGGCTACGCGTCGTTAGTGTGCCCGCCCAAGCCGTCCAAGAATCCAAGCTCAAGGCAGCTGTCAGCTTCTCCCGCGATGACTCCCCCGAAGCAATTGCTCAGGCCATCCGCCAAGCACGAGAATCGAGCACTCAAGACCCAAAGCGACTTCTGAGACAACTCGACTACGACTTCGTTCAGCAACTCAAATCCGAACTGCAGAGACAGCCCCTTGCCCGCCGAGCAACGAACTAAGCACATTCTGCGCGCAGGCCTGACCGGACTTGTCGTCCGAGTTGCCGGGATCTTCATCTCATTCGCAACCATCCCTGGCTACTTGTCCTACTTCGAAAGCTCCAACGAAGGACTAGCAGTCTGGTTCGTGCTGCTGACATTTCTTACCTGGGCACTAAATCTTGACTTTGGCCTCGGGAACGGTCTTCGCCAGGCGGTCGTCGATCTCCGCTCGAACGGCGACACGCTCGGGCTAAAGCGCGCCATCTCTTCGACTTACTCAATCGCCTTCCTCTTATCGCTTCTTGCGGGCACTATCCTTATCTTTGGCATCCTGACGTTTAATTGGCAGAAACTCTTTCGCGGCAACCAGGAAGTCGACCTGAAGAGTGCGCTCACCATCATCACAATCGCCATTTGCCTTCAACTGGTTCTTAGAATAGCCCCGTCCATCTTATACGGACTTCACCGTCCAACAACGGCAGCAGTTCCTGGCCTAGCAAGCAACATCCTTCTTCTCTTGTATCTTGTCGCTGCAACTCACCTCCCGTTTCGAGGCGACTTAAACGCGCTAGCATTAGCCTACCTCGTGTGCTTGACGGCCCCTCTCCTGGCAATGTCCCTCTGGCTATTCAGAGGCCTGATACCCGAAGCGTCTCCTTCAATGCACTTTATCGCCTTTGGAGAAGGCCGACGAATACTGCAAATCGGTGCTGGCTTTCTACTAATCCAACTCCTCTATGCAGCCGCTACAACGACCAACCCAGCTGTTATTTCTTGGCAACTTGAACCTAGCGCCGTCGTTGAATACCAGGTCTACTCGCGGCCCTACTCTGCTCTCTCCATGATCTTCGGTCTGGCGCTCATCCCGATCTGGTCCGCGGTCACTCAGGCAGCGAAAGACGGTGACCTTGCATGGGTCAACAAGCTGTTTCGTAGACTGTGCTGCCTAACCATAGTCGCGGCACTAATTCTTATAGCCGCCATCCCCATCATGGGGCCCTTTTACGCCATCTGGCTTAGAGATCCGGAACTGAAACCGAGCACCTTCCAACTGAGCTGCCTTGCAGTCTCCTGCACGGCATTATTCGCTAACGCAGGACTCTCGAATCTCGCGAGCGGGCTGGGGCAGATTTCAAGTCAAATCTCACTGCTTGCCGTCGGCATTGTCTGCAAATTTGCCTTTACACTCACCGTGCTCCAGCAGAGTCAAGAATGGGCCTTGGTGGCACTCTCCGACACGCTCGCATTCCTGCCGTACATACTCATTCAGCCCCTAATAATCATTCAAGCACTGAGACGCACGGCCTAGCACAATATTCGAAGCCGATAGCTTCCAGCCCATCACAATCCCAATGAACCTTGCAGGGCCACTTCGCATACGACCTAAAGGAGGTCACTCAATGAGGCTGGTGCATGACCTACTTGCCACCGAAAGCCGCCACGCCAGAATAATCCTCGGCGCGCACAAACGGACCTTGGGAAAGAATTCGATTCAACTGGGCCGCCGCAACCGGCTCGAGTCCGAGTTCGCGCGGCTTTCAGGAACCCGCATCTCAGTCAAGGGCAGCAACAATTTGATCTCTATCGGACCTCGCACTCGGATAGAAGGCTGTCATATTTTCATCTCTGGCTCAAACAATACGGTAACTATCGGCGGCGACGCTACCCTTAAAGATGCTGAGCTTTGGATCGAAGATGAGGGCAATTGCATCTCGGTAGGGCAACGGACAAAGATTACCGGACGAACCCACCTTGCAGCGATCGAAGGGACTGCCCTACAGATCGGCGAGGACTGTCTCTTCTCTAGCAGTATCCATTTCACGACCAGCGATAGCCACTCAATTGTCGACCTTGCTGGCAGCCGTGTAAATCCGCCGGAAAGCATCACGGTGGGCGATCATGTTTGGATCGGGACTGGAGTCCTTGCACTCAAGGGAACTCAGATTGCCTCCAACTGCGTAATCGGGGCAGGGTCTCTTCTCAGCGGTCACTACACCACGGAGAACGCCGTGTTCGCGGGCCGACCAGCACGTTTGGTTAGAAGCAAGATTGACTGGCACTTCGAGCGTATTCCATGGGCAGTTGACGTCACCTAGCTTCCTCACGGTCACTGGTGGCGCGCTTCGCTGTTAGTTCCAGGAGCTTTTGGCTGAACCTGCCATACACGGTGGCATGATCATGGACCGTCATTGCATGATCATGATTCCCCTCCCCAAGCGCGCTTGCCAGGTTCGGATCTCGTGCCAGTCGCTCCATACACGAGGCGAGCTCAGTGGCGCTGTCAGGGGTGAACGTCAAGCCGTTCTTCTCGTCTGCAATGCATTGCGCCAAATGCGGGAATCTACTGGCAATCACAGGCTTCCTAGCAAAACCTGCCTCGTACGCTGGTCTTAACTGGTGGGGCTGGGTAATTGGACACACGATAACGTCGGCGGCGGCAAATAGAACCTCCGGCTCCTGAACGACACCCACGAACTCAATATCCTGGCGGTCGGAGGTCCTGGCAGACGCCTTCAGAACCTTACGGTCAAATCGTCGCCTTCGAATGTGCCCCCGCAGATTGGCTGGTGCCCTAGGAGGTTCTCCGGCGAATATGGCATGCACAGGTCTCTGCAGTTGGGCAACCGCATCACAGAAGATGTCAGCACCCTTAAGCGCATTTGAACCGCCAACATACAGCGGCGCGAAGACGCGCTCATCAATTCCCAGTGCTGCACGGGCCGCACTCTTCGACCAACATGTATCCATAAGGTTGGGGGAGGCGTCCGGGACTACCATGGTCTCGACCCCGGAGAGGGCATCGCTCATCTGATCGAAATTCGACAGGTACACCACGAGGTCGAAGTTTTTGCGGATACGTGACAGCACACGGTTCGAAATTCTCCGGCGGGATCCGCGCATGGTTTCACGGACCATCAACACTGAGACGCTAGTTCTCGGTGCCACGAGCGCGAGCCAAGAGATCACACCAGAGTTGGCCACCACCACGTCCGGTCGCTCATCAACCAATCGCTCCCCCCAAGCTCGTAGATGCCACGGGACCCTACAGGTATAGAACCAGAACCGTGGATGCCACAGATGGTCCCCTCCGCTGTAGTACGGGACCTTTGGCATCCTGTCTGGGAAGGTCTTCACAATCGCACCAGCATCCTGAATCTGGCTCGCAAGGTGAGTCGCTGATTCCGGCACGTACGCGACTACTTCGAAGTTTTCAGTAGTACCGCGGACCAAATCGACGAGGCTGCGTCCACCGCCGCCTGTCGCTGCAGAATGATGAATTGCAACAAGTTTAGGTCTCATCACCTTAGCCTCATCCGATGGTGTATGGATAGATGCCGAGGCTCGAGCTCGGCGTGCTTATCGCGAACTGGATCAAGGGCAAGATTACGCAGGCGGCCGTTGCGATAGTCCGTGACGGACCAACACGCTGCTCCATCGCAAGATTGGTAAGCATTACGATGACGATGGTTGAGAAGTAGTGGGTGTATCGCGTGGCGATAGGGACTTCGATAGCAGCCACCACACTCGCGAAGTTCGCGATTGACACAACGTACATCAACTCGAAGCTGGGGACGCGTCGCGCGGAGCCTCTTGCGTTTTGGGACCTTCCCCCCACCTCGGGCCACAAGGCAATGCATGCTACGGGAATCGCGAAAGCTACCAGGATGACGAGTGGGTTGACTGAGGACGCACTTTCCAGGTAGTCCTCGTACTTCACCAAACCCATCCGCTCTAAGGCCCGTGTGCCAAGGGACCATTGGGTCCCAATCAGCCCGGCCACAGCCAGCAATACCGCGGCTCTAGTTCTGGTCATCTGACCCTTGGAGTAGAACAGAGCAAAAGGTAACAACATTATGGCAGTATTATGAAATTGGTAAGCGACGAGGATTAGCGCCGCGAACGCTATCCGTTTGCCTCTGAGGAGGGTCAGGAAGGCAACTGTTGCTATTGCGATGGCGATCGATTGTCGCATTCCAGTCATTGCAAGCGCAAAAGGGCCCATGAGTATAAACATAATCATACCAAGTGGTGGGCTTTTGCTGTGACTACCAAACATCAGGGCGGCAGCGCCGGTCGCTGCGAGCGCGGCAATCAGGAGGAAGGATCGAAAGTCGAGTCCCGCCCTAGCTGACCACTGAGCAACCATGGAGTAGCCGGGCTCACTTTCCCTGACCATGCCGCTCTGGTACTCGCCAAAGTAGGCCAATGTGTCAGCCCCCACGCCGTAGGACCGAAGCCCGATAAATGCGGAAGTCATTAGAGTGGCGATTACGAGGAATGGCCCGTACGACCCACTCGGGGACTGGCCTCGCTGCGATGTGATGACCCAGGCTGTGGAGATTCCCGCGAGCAGTAGGATGTATGGGATCATGGCGTGTTCCGGCCTTGAGGCGTCGAGGCCATGATTGTATTCAGTAATGTAGCGACTCGGGCAATTTCGAATGGCGATTCCGTCATGCACCTGTCCGCCATCGCGTCATGGTTCGATCCATGATTCAAGATAGTCGACTTAACGCATTGCACCCTCTCCTCGTGCCCATTCGGCAAGATAACTCCATTTTCGCCGTCACGAATGTACAGGGCGATATCCCCCGTTTCAGAGACAATTGGTGGGACTCCCGCAGTCACCGACTCGACCACCTTGGTGGGAAATCCTGCTCGGGTTAGGCGGGATTCGTCACGGATCAGGATCGTGTAGTCCGCCTGTCCGAGTCGGGTCCTCACCTCTGAGGCTTCGCGAGCGCCCATAAAGTGAATCCTGCGACCATTCACTCCGGACAGGATGTCCCGGTGCCGGGGAACAGCTAGAAGGTAGTCTTCTCGCGTTATTCCGTAGATCTCGAATGCGAAAGAAACGTCATCCATAGATGAGTCCGTGAGAATGTCTATCGCAACGTCGAGACGATCCTTCATTTCGCGGCCTTGAAGCTCGCGTGCTTCCCTCCTGAACGGATTCCCGGCATATAGTAGAAGCACTTTTCCCGGGTGGTCATCGCTTGAACGCGGCTCGATCGGACCTGCGGGAATTCCGACGCCGGGGATGATCACCGTCGGCTTGCGTCGATAGTATTCGCCCAGGTAGGTGCTAGATACTATCAGGCCATCCACAAAGTGCAAAAGATGACGCATTCTTAGATTTGTGTCGATCTGCTTGGCTATTGCGCGGAATGGTGCGTGCGAGAAATCAGGCGCATCGTACCATTCAGTTGCAACCGCGATGAGCCGGTCGGTTAATCGCGATTTAGATGCAAGCACGGCCGCAAGGAGTGCCGCGTCAGGGTTGTATAGGAGCACGGCACGAGGTCGCTGCACTGACGACAGTCGGGAGATTGCCCTAAAAGTGGTTGGAAAGTTGATCTTCGACGTTGAGGGCGAGGGCAAGACAGCCTCTACGCCGGGCGAGATGGTTAGGCTTGTTCCTATGTGCTGTGGATCGGTGGCCCTTCCAATGATCCGGACGCTGTAGCCGTTTTGTTGAAATGATCGCGCTACGCCCTCCATCATTTGCGCGGCCGCATTTCGAGTCGGAAAGTCGAGCGGCCCAACGATCAGGATCATGCCACTTGTCACGCTTATTCCTTCCGCTTAATCCGATCAGTCATTGAACCTCGCGAACTGGGCGCGGCTGTCGTGCCAATCTTGTTGCAGTCGACAGGAAGTCTAAGGGCAGCGGTGGCGTAGAAGGTCAGGCACGGGAGGCCAGTGCTCGTGCTCGGACGCGCTGCACAGCACGTTTATCCCAACACCTGAACGGAAGTTTGGTCATCCATAACTTCCAGTTATGCTCCGAGGGTTCGGTCCGAAGAGAGGTTCCCTCATGCCCACTGCCGCCCCACAGGCTGCCCTGACGCACCTCGACGTGCTCGAGAGCGAGTCGATCCACATCATCCGTGAGGTCGCCGCAGAGCTCGAGCGACCCGTCCTGATGTTCAGCGGCGGCAAGGACTCCATCGTCATGCTCCGGCTCGCCGAGCGCGCCTTCGCGCCGGCGAAGATCCCCTTCGGGCTGCTGCAGGTCGACACGGGCTATGACTTCCCCGAGGTGCTCGCGACCCGCGACCGCTGGGTCGAGCGGCTCGGCATCGAGCTGCACGTCGCCTCCGTCGAGCAGGCGATCGCCGACGGCATCGTCGTCGACGACGGCAAGACCTCGCGCAACCGCCTCCAGATCGGCACCCTGCTCCACGCCATCGAGGAGCGCGGCTACACCGCGGCCTTCGGCGGCGGCCGGCGCGACGAGGAGAAGGCCCGCGCCAAGGAGCGCATCTACTCCCACCGCGACGACTTCGGCCAGTGGGACCCCAAGAACCAGCGCCCCGAGCTCTGGTCGCTCTACAACGGGCGCATCCACGAGGGCGAGCACATGCGCGTCTTCCCCCTGAGCAACTGGACCGAGCTCGACATCTGGCAGTACATCGCCCGCGAGCAGCTCGACATCCCGGAGATCTACTACTCGCACCGCCGGCGGGTCTTCGAGCGCGACGGGATGCTCCTCTCTGAGAGCGAGCACAACCCCCTTCGTCCCGGCGAGGAGGTGACCGAGCGGCAGGTGCGCTTCCGCACCGTCGGCGACCTCACCCTCACCGGGTGCGTAGAGTCCGACGCCGCCACGGTCGAGCAGATCATCGACGAGATCTCCGTCGCCCGCCTCACCGAGCGTGGCGCCACCCGTGGCGACGACCGCTTCAGCGAGGCCGCCATGGAGGACCGCAAGAAGGAGGGGTACTTCTGATGAGTACCGGTATCGCGTCTCGTTCGTCTCGAGGCTCGTCGCAGAGCTCCCCTTCGAGGCTCGCTGGCGCTCGCACCTCAGGGCAGCGCTCGCACCTCGACGAGCATGGGGTTGGAGGCTCGCACCTCGACGAGCAAGGACTCTTGAGGGTCGCGACGGCCGGGTCCGTCGACGACGGCAAGTCGACGCTCATCGGGCGGCTGCTGCTGGACTCCAAGGCGATCTTCGAGGACCAGCTCGAGGCCGTCGAGGCGACCAGCAAGGCCAAGGGCCACGACCACACCGACCTCGCGCTGCTCACCGACGGCCTGCGCAGCGAGCGCGAGCAGGGCATCACCATCGATGTCGCCTACCGCTACTTCGCGACGCCGCGGCGCAAGTTCATCCTCGCCGACACCCCCGGCCACGCGCAGTACACGCGCAACATGGTCACCGGCGCCTCGACCGCCGACCTCGGGCTCGTCCTCGTCGACGCCCGCCACGGCCTCACCGAGCAGTCCCGTCGGCACACCGTGCTTCTCTCCCTGCTCCAGGTCCCCCACGTCAGCCTCGTCGTCAACAAGATGGACCTCGTCGGCTACGACCAGGGCGTCTTCGAGACGATCGAGAAGGAGTTCCGCGACTTCACCGACCGCCTCGGCGCCGCCGAGGTCACCGCCTTCCCCATCAGCGCTCTCGTCGGCGACAACGTCGTCGAGCCGAGCGAGGAGACCCCGTGGTTCGAGGGAGGCAGCCTGCTCGCCCACCTCGAGACGGTCACCAGCGCCCGCGGGCGCGAAGGGGGGTCCGCCGGGGCCCGCTTCCCCGTCCAGTACGTCATCCGGCCGCAGACCGGCGAGCACCGCGACTACCGCGGCTACGCCGGCCGGGTCGAGGGCGGCACCTTCGAGATCGGGCAGGAGGTCGTCGTCCTCCCCAGCGGCATGCGCAGCACGATCGCGGGCATCGACACCCTCGGGCAGGAGCACGAGCGCGCAACGACCTCGCAGTCCGTCGTGCTGCGTCTGACCGACGACATCGACGTCTCCCGGGGTGACCTCATCGCCGACGTCGAGCACGCGCCCAGGTGACCCGGGAGATCACGGCCACGGTGTGCTGGATGTCCACGGGGGCACTGCACTCCCGGCAGAAGCTCCTCCTCAAGCACACGACCCGTACCGTCCGCGCGATCGTCGACGGGGTCAACGCCAAGGTCGACATCAACACCCTGGACCGCGACGGTGGCGCCGACGAGCTCGGGCTCAACGAGATCGGCACGGTCTCGCTGCGGCTCTCTCAGCCGATCGTCGTCGATCCCTACCGGGAGCAGCGCGTCACCGGCTCCTTCATCCTTATCGACCCGGCAACCGGCGGCACCGTCGGGGCCGGGATGATCGAGGGCACCCAGAGCGTGGAGTACTCGATCTGAGGCGGGCTACCCAGCCGTTACCATAAGCCGGGCACCTGCGGACGACAGCTCCGCACCCGATCCTCGAAGGACGCCGACCCCGCTGGCCGAGGACGGGGGCCCCGACCTCGGACCGATCAACTCTGCGGTCGCGACGATCGCCGAGCACCTCCAGCCCGGCCCGCATCGCCGTCGTCCACGGCTCCCAGCTGAGGGTCACCGGTGCGCTGGTGGCCAGCTTGTCGGCCTGGGTCCACAGGTGCACGTTCTCGGCGAGGTCCAGGACCGCCCCCACCAGCACCAGCCACATCGCGAGCCGCGCCGCCTGCCACCAGGACCACGTCCGGTCGCCCGGTCCTGGTGCAGCGTGCCAGGGCGCTGCTGCTGGCCGGGGACGGGATGGCGAACACCGCGATCGCGGCGCAGGTGGGCGCGACAGTGAAGACGGTGCGGGCGTGGCGGGAACGGTTCGTAGGTGAGGGTCTGGTGAAGTTCGCGCAGGTCAAGGAGGGCCGGGGTCGCAAGGCGACGATCCCGCAGGCGAAGATTGAGGAGATCGACGATCTCACGCTGCATTCCAAACCGGCGGGCGAGACGCACTGGTCGTGCCGGACGATGGCCGCGAAAACGGGCGTGTCGTCCTCACAAGTGCAGCGGATCTGGTCGGCCCGAGGGCTCAAACCGCACCTGGTCGACACGTTCAAGTTGTCCAACGACCCGCAATTCGAGACCAAGCTCGTTGACGTGGTGGGGTTGTACCTGAACCCGCCCGAGCAGGCGATCGTGCTGTGCATGGACGACAAGAGCCAGATCCAGGCGCTGGACCGCACCCAGCCGTCGCTGCCACTGAAGCCCGGACGAGCCGGCACGATGACGCACGATTACAAGCGCAACGGCACCACGACGCTGTTCGCCGCGTTGGAAGTCGCCACGGGAAAGGTGATCGGACAGTGCCTACCCAAACATCGTCACGATGAATTCCTGACGTTCCTGCGAAGGATCGACCGCGCCGTGCCCGCCGACCTGCAGGTGCATCTGATCTTGGACAACTACGCCACCCACAACCACGCCGACGTGACGAAGTGGCTCACGAAACACCCCCGGTTTCACCTGCACTTCACACCGACCTCGTCGTCATGGCTGAACCTCGTCGAACGTTGGTTCCGGGATCTGGACCAGAAGGCACTGCGCCGCGGCGTGTTCAAGAGCGTCCCCGATCTCATCACCGCGATCGAGGACTACCTCAACGCCCACAACGACCAACCTCGACCGCTGGTCTGGACCGCATCAGCCGAGTCCATCCTGGAGAAAGTCACCCGCGGCCGAGTCGCCCTCAACCAGGTAACCAACACTGGGACAGACCACTAGGGCACGAGGCCAACGTCAGAGGTGGCCCGAAGGTCTCGATAACCTGTGGTGACACGACGTGTGCGGAGCATGACCGAGAAGGAGAAGCCAAAGAGATGGCCAAGATCATCTACACCCTGACCGATGAGGCGCCGCTGCTGGCGACGTACTCCTTCCTCCCGATCGTCGAGGCCTTCGCCTCCACGGCCGGCGTGGAGGTCGAGACGCGCGATATCTCCCTCGCGGGGCGCATCGTGGCGGCCTTCGCCGACCTCCTGCCCGAGGACCAGCGCGTGGGGGACGCGCTCGCCGAGTTGGGTGAGCTGGCCACGACGCCCGAGGCCAACATCATCAAGCTGCCCAATATCTCCGCCTCGGTCCCCCAGCTCAAGGCGGCCATCGCCGAGCTGCAGTCCCAGGGCATCTCCCTGCCGGACTATCCGGACGAGCCCAAGACCGACGAGGAGCGCGACGCCCGCGCCCGTTATGACAAGGTCAAGGGCAGCGCGGTCAACCCCGTGCTGCGCGAGGGCAACTCGGACCGCCGCGCCCCGGCGTCGGTGAAGAACTACGCCCGCAACCACCCGCACTCGATGGGCGCTTGGTCCTCGGACAGCAAGACGAACGTCGCGACGATGGGCGTCAACGACTTCCGCAGCAACGAGAGGTCGATCGTGCTGCCGGCGGCGGACGTGCTGACCATCAAACACGTCGGCGCCGACGGCACCGAGACGATCCTCAAGGAGGGACTGAAGGTGCTCGAGGGCGAGGTCGTCGACGGCACCTTCATCTCCGCCTCTGCCCTCGACGCCTTCCTCGCCGAGCAGGTCGCCAAGGCCAAGGCCGACGATGTGCTCTTCTCGGTCCACCTGAAGGCCACCATGATGAAGGTCTCGGACCCGATCATCTTCGGTCACGTGGTCCGCGCCTACTTCGCTGACGTCTACACCGCATACGGCGAGCAGCTGCTGGCTGCCGGACTGGACGGCACCAACGGCTTGGCGGCCGTCCTCGCCGGCCTCGACGGGCTGGAGAACGGCGCGGAGATCAAGGCGGCCTTCGACAAGGCGCTTGCCGACGGCCCACGCCTCGCGATGGTCAACTCCGACAAGGGCATCACCAACCTCCACGTCCCCAGCGATGTCATCGTCGACGCGTCCATGCCGGCGATGATCCGCACCTCCGGTCACATGTGGGGCCCCGACGGCCAGGAAGCGGACACGCTCGCCGTCATCCCCGACAGCTCCTATGCCGGCGTCTATCAAGCCGTCATCGACGACTGCCGCGCCAACGGCGCCTATGACCCGAAGACCATGGGTTCGGTGCCCAACGTCGGCCTGATGGCACAGAAGGCCGAGGAATACGGCAGCCACGACAAGACCTTCGAGATGAGCGCTCCCGGCCGCGTGCAGGTGGTGAACCAAGCAGGTGAAGTGCTCATGGAGCACGAGGTCGAGGCCGGCGACATCTGGCGCGCCTGCCAGACCAAGGACGCCCCCATCCAGGACTGGGTCAAGCTGGCCTTCACCCGCGCCCGCGCCACCGGGGACCCAGCCGTCTTCTGGCTCGACGAGGGCCGGGCCCACGACGCCAACCTGATCGCCAAGGTCAACCAGTACCTCCCCGAGCACGACACCGACGGCCTCGATATCTCGATCATGGCTCCGGCCGATGCGGCGAAGCGGTCCGTCGAGCGGATCCGCAAGGGCGAGAACACGATCTCGGTGACCGGCAACGTCCTGCGTGACTACAACACCGACCTCTTCCCCATCCTCGAGCTCGGCACCAGCGCCAAGATGCTCTCCGTCGTGCCGCTGATGAACGGCGGTGGCCTCTTCGAGACCGGGGCCGGCGGCTCGGCACCCAAGCACGTGCAGCAGCTGGTGCAGGAGAACTACCTGCGCTGGGACAGCCTCGGCGAATTCCTCGCCCTCGCCGAGTCCCTGCGCCACCTCAGCGAGACCGATGGCAACGCCCGGGCCGGCGTCCTCGCCGACGCCCTCGACAAGGCCACCGAGCGGCTGCTCGACGAGAACAAGTCGCCCGCCCGCCGGGTCGGCCAGATCGACAACCGGGGCAGCCACTTCTATCTGGCGATGTATTGGGCGCAGGAGCTGGCCAAGCAGACCGACGACCCCGAGCTCGCCGGTGCCTTCGCGTCGACCGCCGAAGCCCTCACCGCCGGCGAGGCCCAGATCAACGACGAGCTGCTCGGCGTCCAGGGCTCCCCCGCCGACATCGGCGGCTACTACCGCCCCGACCCCGACAAGACCAGCGCCGTTATGCGGCCGTCCGCCACGCTGAACACCATCGTGGATCGGCTGACGGAGAACCCGAGCGCCTGAGTTGCGGATCGCCCGTTTCCGCTCCTCCCTCGACGCCGATGACGGCGGGATCTTCACCGCCGTCATCGCGTCGAGCGCGGTACTTGCCGACGAGCACGACATCGCCATTGCGGCCCGCCGCATCGCCGGGGACCCGGCCGCACTGCATACCCGCAGCAGGGCGCGCATCGTCGCGCTCCCGACGAACCTCGGCGGCCGAATCCGCGCCACCCACCGGCTCGTCGCCGGCGCCGACCTGGTCACCCTCGAAGGCCCCTGGGACCCGTGGAACCCGCTCACCGCGGCCACCTGCGTGGTCCGGCGCACGCCATACGTCTGCGTGGCGCACGGCTCCTGGAGTCACTTCGTCAAGGACCGCTATCCCGCCAAACACCTCAAGAAACTGCTGTGGTGGGGGCTCGTCGAACACTGGGTCGTGCGCGGCGGCGCGGGGATCTGGTGGACCACCGAGCGCGAGAAGCGCTCCTCGATCGGGACCTTCCCCGGCATCCCGGACCGCGACCCCGTGGTCGAACTCGCCACCGAGGACCTGCGCGGCAAGCGCGACACCGCTTCGCACGACCCCGGCGTCCTCCAGCTGGTCACCCTGACCCGCATCCACCCGCTCAAGCGGCTCGACGACCTCGTCCGGGCGGTCGCGGGGCTGGCGGCCGCGCCATGCGGGCTGCGGGTGCACCTGAGCATCGTCGGCGACGGCCCCCCGGAGGTCATCGCCGGCCTCACCGCGCTCGCCGCGGAGCTTGGGGTCGCCGACCGGATCACCTGGACCGGTCCCCTGTGGGGCGATGCGCGGATCGCGCCGCTCGCCTCCGCGGACGTCTATGTCTGCCCGGGGCCGGAGAGTTTCGGGATGGCCGTGGCCGAGGCCCTCTCGGCGAACCTGCCCGTCGTCGTCTCCGACGAGGTCGCCCTCGCCGGCGAGATCGAGGAGGCCGGGGCGGGAGCCGTGTTCCGGTATGCCGACGTCCCCGACCTCACCGCGGCCCTCGCCCGGGTGGCGGCCGCCGTCGCCGATTCTGGCTACGGGACTACGCCACGGCAGCTGTGGGAGCGGCGGTTCAGCCATCAGGCCTTCCGGCGGCGATTTTCCGAGTCAGGACTCATTCCACGCCTGTAGGCGTTTTCGGGCGGTGAGGTCTTTGCGGCACAATTCGCGTCGTGGAGACGATCGGGCGG
Source organism: Nostocoides veronense (assembly GCF_039531185.1). Taxonomy (NCBI): domain Bacteria; kingdom Bacillati; phylum Actinomycetota; class Actinomycetes; order Micrococcales; family Intrasporangiaceae; genus Nostocoides; species Nostocoides veronense. Next base: position 855 of record NZ_BAAAPO010000021.1, on the reverse strand, counting down.
ACCGGGCCCTGGGTCATCGATGAGTCGGTCGCCTGGGTGCACCACGATGACCGCGTCGTCCTGGTGAAGCTGGCTCCCCCGTTCACGGCGCTTCCCACTCGACTCGACGCGACCGGAGCGATTCTCTGGAGCGCCATTGCCCAGGGTGAAACGCTGGACGAGCTGGTGACCAATTTCGAGGGCGATCCGGACGAGGTTCGGCGCGGGATCATCGACTTCGTGACGAACGTGCTGGCCCAAGGCTTAATCGGACCGGCGGACCGTTCGTGACCGCCGAACTGACGCTCGCCGAGGCAACCCACCTCGCTCATGCGGTGGCCGCACGAGCAATGGCAACCGAGGACATACGGGTGCTCTTCGTCAAAGGTCCTGTAGCGGTGTCTCAAGGGCTGAGGACGGGGGGACTATCGAGCGATGTCGACATCCTGTGCGATCCTGCACGTGTCCGGGATGCCGTCGATCTCGTGCATGAATATGGGTGGACCCGCTATTCCGGCGAGCAGACAGACGCGATGGCCATCGGCATGCACGCCACCGCCTTCACGATCCCTGGGTGGCCGCCCACGATCGACTTGCACGCGAATTTTCCTGGAATGCTGGCCGATCCGCAGTCGGCGTTCGAACGGTTGTGGGCTGCCCACCGCATCGTCCGGCTGGCCCACCACAACATCCCCGCCCCGGCGCCGGCCGATCATTTCGTCATTCTCGCGCTGCACGCCCTACGCACCCTTGCACCGGGTGAACAAACGGTCGCGATGGCGCCCTTGAAGACTGCGTGGGCGTCACTAGGGAAGCGCTGATCTTTAGGACTGTGCGGCCTGGTGGCTGGCTCGGCCGGGCGGGTCGGGAAATGAT
>NZ_BAAAPO010000020.1:0-2890 GCF_039531185.1 Nostocoides veronense | reverse complement strand
ACTCGCCACGCCGAACCCTGGATGGGTATTTCCCCGCCCAGATGTCTCACGAAGTCAGACGCAAACCACAGGTAGTCCTCGTGGGTCCAGCCGGTGTCGCGGGCGTGGTCGGCCAGGCGGGCTGCTGCTTCGGTGATCCGGGGTGCTTTGAGGGCGGCGGCCAGGTGGATGATCGCCTTGGTCGTCTCCGCGGCTGCGGTGTTCTTGCCGCTCTTGGTGCTCACAGTGTTCCTCCGTCCTGGGTGTCCAGGCCGAAGGCCCGGTCGTAGTCGGCCAGGTCCCGGACCATCGCCTCGGGCGGGTCGGGGAGCAGGGCGCGGTCACGCTGCTGGTAGGCGCGGCGCAGCACCGCGGCCGCGGCGACGTGGGCGGGGTCGGTCACGGTCATCGAGCGGGCCCAGCGGCGTTCATGCTCGGCGACGAGTCGTCCGCCGTGCTTGACCCGGACCCTCTCCAGGTCGGCGGTGACGTCGACGCGGGAGCCGATCGCGGACGGGTGCACGGAGTAGTCGTTGGTGTCGATGCGCACGTAATAGTCCCGGCCGAGGCGGACGTGGCTGCGCCAGCCCAGGTGCAGCACCGCCGGCGGTAGCGGCAGCATCGCCGCCGTGTCGGTCTCGAGCAGGTCGATCGGGCTGGCCTTGGTGGCGCGCACCGTGCGCTGGTTCGCACCCGAGAGCCAGTGCGTGAACTGGTCGTTGAAGTCGACCGGGGACTCGAAGTGCCGCGTCGGCATGAACGAGGTCTCGAACCATCCGTTGCGTCGCTCGACCACGCCCTTGGACTCCGGGTCCCGCGGCGGGAGCAGCACGACCTTGGTGGCCAGGGTGCCGGCGAAGACCGCGGCCGGCTCGGTCAGCTTGCGCCGCCCGATGCCAGACTCGTTGTCCCAGATCATCCGGCGCGGTACCGCACCGAGCTCGTTGAGCTGCTCCCACGAGCCGAGCATCAGGTCCTCGCTCTTGCGGGTCGGGATCATCCTGGCGAGCATGAACCGCGAGAACGCGCACGTCATCACCAGCACCGGCAACAGCGTCCTGGTGCCGTCCTCGAGGAGGATCTTGTGCGGCGGGGACCACAGATCCCACTGGGTCGCCTCCCCGGCCGCCCACGACAGCCGATCCGCCGGGTCGATCGGGCGGTGATCGGCCCGGACCCGGTTGACGTTGCCCGGAACCAGCGGATCGAGCCGGCCCAGCCGACCCGCTCGGCCAGCACCGTCCCCGACGTCCGCGTCCCAATCACGCTCCGTGGACCCGGTAACAACCACGAGCCAGCCATCGTGTAGAGTTTCATTGAGCGCGACAGGGAAGCGCGTTCCAGGACCGCTTACGGGAGCGCCAGTTGTATCGGACACTCCAAGGGTTCGTGTAAGGAGACCAGACTAGTGGAAGCCTCCAATCATTCGCAAGAAGGAACGCTGCTTTCGTCGGAGTTCTTCGAATCTTTCGGATTGGATGAGTCAACCTTCTCTGACGTTGTCTCGCTAGCCAATGGGCTTCTGTCGTTGACTGCGCAATTGCGAGGTGCAGCTACCTTCGCGAAGGTGCAAGAGTCCGATTACATCAAGTTCCTCCATCGGATGGAGTCGCAGGCCGACGGGATCGCGCTTTTGCCGAGCCCCCTTAGGCGGAAAAGACTGGATTCCATCCAGACGGAGTCAGGTCTCGACTTTGACACGGCTGAACAGTTATGGGATCTCTGGTGCATCCTCAAAAGGTCACTGGAGAAGCCACCCGCTCCAGCATCCCTTTCTCAGTCCGCTCGCTAGGAAGCCAAACGATGAACGCCCCCGTTGCGCAATCACACATCGCAGCCAACGTAATCTTTGTGCCTCTCAATGGCGGGAGCGTCGATGAGCGGATCCTTGCGTCGCTGAGGTCGTTGATGGCAGCTGTCGCATCTCCGGAGTTCGATTCCTCGGTATTGATCTCAGATGGTGAGGACGATGAAGCACTTGTATCCCGATTGCCTTCTGCAGTTATCGTTCACTATGCCCCCCCTCTGCATCGATATCGCTTTTTGTTCAGAGGGTTGGCCTCCAGGTGGGGCGCACCATTAGTCGCACTGCTGGATGCCGAGGATCAAGAATTGGCGGACTCCGCTTTAGAGAGCGGATTCATGGTGGCCATCAAGGCCGATGAATTGAGTGATCATCGTTCGTCGTCTTCACAACAACTCGTATCGCTCATTCGAATTTCGGCCCAGAGGTCCCCGCTCACGAGTGGAATCGGCGCCCACCTTAAGGCGCTGAGGTTGGCTAGGGGGATACCACGTGAAGATGTCTGCCAATCTCTTTGGCGAGAGCGTGGCATCTACATGTCCGTGAATGAGTTGACTGAGATCGAAGATCTCCCGTGTGAAATTAGCAACCCTTCGTGGGTCCAAATATCTGAGACTATGCAACTTCTTGGCCGCTGGGTTTCGTGGCAGTACGGAAAGTTTGGAGAATTACCGCAGGCTCCAGGCGCCGAATTATGCACTTGCGAACCATGTCAAGAGCGGTCCCGGAAACTTGAGCGAGCGCATCGGCAGCGCGAGTACTTCGCTGAGAAGAACAAAACCCGTCGATTCTCCTACGAAGACTGACCAGGTAGTTTCCGCCCGCAGCGATCTTCGTGGGGTTTGCCGGCTTGTATGACTAGTAGTAGGCCCTTCTAGTTCCAGGTGGTGTTCGCCACGGTGTCCGTGGGAGGAGGCTCCGGGTTGTGTCGCTTTTCGGCTGAGCCTTCGGGCCCGTGAAAGAGATCGTCAGGCCCCGGGTCGGCTCTCCTGGCCGAGAATCGTGGGTCTTCGACACACACCTCGCTGACCTTCACCGCTGGTTTGCGTCTGACTTCGTGAGACATCTGGGCGGGGAAATACCCATCCAGGGTTCGGCGTGGCGAGT
>NZ_BAAAPO010000019.1:0-1821 GCF_039531185.1 Nostocoides veronense | reverse complement strand
GACCAACCTTCCTCGCCGACCCTCGGTCGGCGTGTCGGTGGAAACACCGTTCGCCGGACAGTCCCGGCCACCCTGCGGTGTAGCTCGATCAGGCCGTTGATGGCTTCGGCGCCGCCGTTGCTGGAGCGGCCTGTCTCGAAGTAGGCGAGGAACTCCCGTCGCCACTTCCGTAGGGTCCGGCCGAGGCGGGCGATCTCCGGGATGGGGCACTTGGGGAAGGACTTGAGCGCAGCCAGGGCGGTCTTCTTACCGGCGGCCAGGTTCTCGGCGGTGTAGGCGGAGCGGAGCTGGTGGATGGCCTGCCAGGCGATGGCGACCTCGTCGTTCTTGTAACTGAGGTGTGTCTGAGTCTTTGAGACATTTCGGGCTCCCCTGACTGATCTGTGGGTGGTTTGCCGGGGGTGCTGATGCGAACACGCCGTTCCCGCATAGGTTCTGGAGCTGTCTAAGGAACCGGAACCAGTGAAGCGGAGAACGGCGTGCGCGATGTCAGCCTATGGGGTGCCCTGCTGGGCGTGAAGAAGACGGTGATCGAGGCGGTGGAGTACGACGAGGACGCCGACCTCGTGGTTGCTCGTGTCCGGCCCTCGAGTCGGGCTCGTGGCCGGTGCGGGGTGTGTGGTCGGCGCTCTGCTGGCTATGACGGCGGGGCGGGCCGACGTCGGTGGCGGGCGCTGGACCTGGGCACAGTCAAGGTCGTGCTAGAGGCCGAGGCACCGCGGGTGTCCTGCCGCGAGCATGGGGTGGTGGTCGCGGCGGTGCCGTGGGCGCGGCACGACGCGGGCCACACTTACGCCTTCGATGAGACGGTGGCGTGGTTGGCGACCCAGGCCAGCAAGTCGACGGTGACGCAGCTGATGCGGGTCGCGTGGCGTACCGTCGGGGCGATCATCACCCGGGTGTGGGCTGATGTCGAGGCCGGCACTGACCGGTTGGAGGGGCTGACCCGGATCGGGATCGATGAAGGGCCACAAGTACCTGATCGTCGTGGTCGACCATGACACGCGACGCCTGGTGTGGGCGGCGCCAGGACGCGACAAGGCCACCGTGGCCGCGTTCTTCGAGGCCCTCGGCCAGCAGCGGTGCGCGACGATCACCCACGTTTCCGCTGATGGGGCCGACTTCATCGACTCGGTCGTGGCCGAACACTGCCCGGGCGCGGTGCGGGTGGCTGACCCCTTCCATGTGGTCCGCTGGGCCACCGACGCCCTGGACCAGGTCCGACGGGAGGCGTGGAACCAGGCCCGCCGGCTGGCCCGCACCGAACCCAAACGTGGCCGCGGCAGGCCTCCCGCCGGCGCACCGCCGCGTCCGGGCAGCGAACGCGCCAAGGCCCTCAAGGGCGCCCGGTTCGCGCTGTGGAAGAACCCCGAGGACCTCAGCGAGCTGCAGCAGAGCCAGCTGGCCTGGATCGCTACCACCGATCCTCGCCTGCACCGGGCCTACCTGCTCAAAGAGGGCCTGAGGTTGATCTTCCAGATGAGCCACGCCCACGCCGCTGCCGCGCTGCAACGGTGGATCTCCTGGGCCCGACGCTGCCGCATCCCGGCGTTCGTCACACTCCAGAAGAGCATCGTCAAGCACAAGGAACGGATCCTGGCCGCCATCGAGCACAACCTCTCCAACGGGCTCGTCGAGTCCACGAACACCAAGGTTCGGCTGATCACCCGGATGGCCTACGGGTTCGCCTCACCCGAGCCGCTGATCGCCCTCGCCCTCCTCAGCCTCGGCGGCCACCGACCAGCCCTCCCCGGCCGGGACTGTCCGGCGAACGGTGTTTCCACCGACACGCCGACCGAGGGTCGGCGAGGAAGGTTGGTC
>NZ_BAAAPO010000018.1:19689-28182 GCF_039531185.1 Nostocoides veronense | reverse complement strand
GGGGCATTCTCATGTTCCGACGCGCCGGATCACCACACCGCGCCAAGTCGATCGGTGGATCGAGGCTTAGTAGCTCGCGTGAGCGGGAGTAGGGTCCCCACCCTGCTGGTGCTCACGCGAGCGACAGGCTGGTGCCGAGACGGCGGACGGGTCAACCCGCGGAAACTTGGCCGTGACCATTCAGCCACGTCGGGCGGCGACCTGCGGGCCCGACCGGTGTGCCTTCGACCGATTTTTCAGCCGCCCGTTTAGCCTGACCGGGTGACGACAACGCTGCCGGAGCCGCAGGAGCCGATGCTGCGCGACGACGAGCCGAGCGCCGCGACGCGGGCTCAGGTGCGCGCTCTGCGAGGCGAACCGCCTGCTCCCGGCGCCCATCGCCACGCCGCCACGCCGGCGACGAAGAGCCTGCCGGCCCGTTCCGCTTCCGGGCCAGCCAGCCAGCCCCGCGATGGCGTACCTGGCGGCCCAGGTGGACCCGGTGGTCCTCGTGGACCGCGCCCGCCGGCCGGTCAGCGCCGACGACCGCCCGCCAAGCGGCCCAACTACACCCTGCGTCGGCTCCTCGCACTCGCGATCCTGACGCTCCTCGTCACGATTGTCTGGTTCGTCGTCAAGGGCGCCATTGCGTTGGTCGGCGGCCTCTTCGGCAGTGACAAGCCCACGGCGGCCGCTGCGGCCAAGCCTGGCACCACCACCGTCACGGCGCCGGCCGCAACCAATCCAAGCGCCCCGTCAGACAGCGCGCCCAAGGTCGTCCAGATCCGTCCCAGCGCGACCGCCTCCCAGGGCGCCGCCGGTCCGTCCGACCAGACCGCTCTCGTCGAGACCTTGCGGCTGACGTCCGATGCCATGAAGCCGAAGTCGGTCGTCGCCGGCCCGGGCGGCCTGCTGTTTGCGCAGAACATGATGTACCGGCACTCGATCTCGGTCTTCAAGTCGGACGGCACCCTCGTCAAGACCATCCCCGACAGCGTGGATCTGTCCGCCTTCGGCGTCAGTGGCCACCCCGGCACCTCGCAGGGCGCGCCCGTCGAGGTCGCCTTCACGCCCGATGGCAAATATGCGTGGGTATCGAATTATTCGATGTACGGCAAGGGTTTTGGGCCCGAGGGCAAGGACTCGTGCGCGGCGGGTGATGGCACGGACAGCTCCTATGTCTATCGCGTCGACGTCGCGAAACTCGTCATCGACAAGGTCGTGCCCGTCGGCGCGGTCCCGAAGTATGTCGCCGTCACCCCCGACGGCAAGCAGGTCCTGGTGACCAACTGGTGCAGTTGGAATATGTCCGTAATCGACGCCGCCAGCGCCAAGGAGACCGCCCGCGTCGACCTCGGCGGCAAGTACCCCCGCGGCATCGTCGCCAGCCCCGACAGCAAGACGGCCTATGTCGCCCTCATGGGCTCGCACAAGGTCGTCTCCGTCGACCTTGCCACCAAGGCCGTCAACACCTTCTCCGACCCCGGCAATGGCCCGCGCCATCTCGTGATGAGCCCGGACGGCAAGTTTGTCTACGTCAGCAACAACGCCTCCGGGACCGTCGTCAAGCTCGACCGCGCGACCGGCGCGAGCGTCGGCTCGGTCAAGGTCGGCACCGAGCCGCGCTCGATGGCGATCAGCGCCGATGGCCTGGCGGTCTATGTCGTCAACTACGGCGACGGCACGATGAGCAAGATCACGACCGGCGATATGAAGGTCGTCCAGACCGTCCGCACCGAGGCCAACCCCATCGGCATCACCTACAACGCCGCGACGAAGTCGGTCTGGGTCGCCTGCTATGGCGGCACGCTGATCGTCTACGACGACGCCAAGCTCAAAGGCTGACGCGACGCCCATCCCGGCGCGCATCGACACCCGATCGGTCCATCGACACCCGATCCGCGCATTGACACCCGGTCCAGCGGGTGTCAATGCACGGATCGGGTGTAGTTGTCGGTCTGGGGCATCCTCCTGGCGCTGGGCCTGCGCGCTGGGCGGATGCCTCGCAGCGCCCGTTCGGCGACGTAGTCTGAGGCGGTGTTGCGGACCGCCTTGAAGCCCAAGTGGCTGGCCCTGCTGGGCCTGGCGATCCTGCTCACCATCGCGTTCATCCAGCTCGGAAGCTGGCAGCTCGGGGTGGCGCACGACAAGGCGCGCGCGGAGGCGATCGAGGCGGCTGGCAAGCAGCCCGTCGTCGCGATGACCAGCTTGCTCACCCCCCATACCCCCTTCCCCGGCGCCGCGAGCGGCCGGCTGGTCACCGTGTCCGGGACGTATGCCGAGGGGCAAGTCCTCGTCGCCGGCCGGCTCCTCGACGGGCGAAGCGGATTCTGGGTCGTCTCCCCGCTGACCGTCACCGCCAATAGCGCGACCTTCCCCGTCCTTCGAGGCTGGACAGCCACCGCCACAGCGCCGCAACCGCCAACAGGCGAGGTCACCGTCACCGCCAGCCTGGCGCCGGGGGAGTCGCCGTCCGAACAGAGCTATCCCGCCGGACAACTTGGCAGCGTCGATCTGTCCAAGCTGGTCAACGCCTGGCCGGGCGAGCTGTATAACGCCTTCGGGTTCGCGCAATCCGAGACCCGCGCCAACGAGACACTCGACCCGGCGCCCCTGACCCACGTGCCGCCCCCGCGGCCCGACACCGGGCTGAACTGGCGCAATGCGGCATACGCCCTGCAGTGGTGGGTCTTCGCCGCCTTCGCCCTCGTGATGTGGGTGAAGATGGTGCAGGCCGATCACCGCGGACCGCGCCGACTCACCCCAGAGCCAACCCCACACCAGGACTACGCGCGCGTCAGCGCCGGCGAGCAGGAGCAATGAGCACACCGACCACCCACCCCAAGCTGGCGAGCGCCGTGAAGTTCTTCGAGGTCATGGCTTTCATCGTCGGCATCGGCCTGCTCGTCCTCGTCGCGGAGATGATCCTGCGCTACGGCTTTGAGAATCACGCATTGGACTGGTGGCCGCAGCCGCACGGCTTCCTCTACCTGCTGTATGTCGTCGCCACCGCCAATCTCGGCTTCAAGGCGGGCTGGTCGCTGCCCAAGATGGTCTTGATCATGCTCGCGGGCTGCGTGCCGTTCCTGTCCTTCGTCGTAGAGCGGAAGGTCGCCAGCGAGTTCAAGGTCGCCGACTAACATTTCGTCGTGACCACCCGCCGCCCCGTCCTCGTCGTCGACTACGGCGCGCAGTACGCCCAGCTCATCGCGCGCCGGGTACGCGAAGCCCGCGTCTATAGCGAGGTGATCCCGCACACCGCCTCCGTCGAGGAGATCCGGGCCCGCGACCCCCTCGCCGTCATCCTCTCCGGCGGCCCCGCCAGTGTGTATGCCGACGGCGCCCCCCACCTCGACCCCGCGCTCCTCGACTCCGGCTTCCCGGTCTTCGGCATGTGTTACGGCTTCCAGGCGATGGCGCTCGCGCTGGGCGGGGAGGTCGCGCGAACCGGCTTGCGGGAATACGGCCATACGGTCGCCACCATCGCCGACACCACCTCCATCCTCTTTTCCGGCCAGCCCGCCGAGCAGTCGGTCTGGATGAGCCACGGCGATTCGGTCGCCCACGCGCCGGCCGGGATGCGCGTCACCGCGAGCACCGCCGGCGCAAAGATCGCCGCCTTCGAGGACGACGAGCGCCGGCTGTATGGCGTCCAGTGGCACCCCGAGGTGCTGCACTCCACCTTCGGACAGAACCTCTTGGAGCACTTCCTGTATGCCGGGGCCGGGCTCACCCCGGACTGGAGCGCCGGGTCGGTGATCGAGGAGCAGGTGACCCTGATTCGCGAGCGCGTCGGTGACAAGCACGTCATCTGCGGTTTGTCCGGTGGGGTGGATTCGTCGGTCGCGGCCGCCTTGGTGCACAAAGCCGTCGGCGACCAATTGACCTGTGTCTTCGTCGATCACGGGCTGTTGCGCGATGGCGAGGCCGAGCAGGTAGAGCAGGACTTCGTCGCCTCCACGGGGGTCCGACTCCTGGTGGTCGATGCGCGCGAGCGTTTCCTCAATGCCCTTGCCGGAGTGGGGGATCCGGAGGATAAGCGCAAGATCATCGGCCGCGAATTCATCCGCGTCTTTGAGCAGGCGGCCCGTGACGTCGTGGGGGAGGCGGCCGCCGACGGCCACCCCGTCGAGTTCCTCGTCCAGGGCACGCTCTATCCCGATGTCGTGGAGTCGGGCGGCGGCACCGGCACGGCGAATATCAAAAGTCACCACAATGTCGGCGGCCTGCCCGACGACCTGCAGTTCGCCCTCATCGAGCCCCTTCGGGATCTGTTCAAGGACGAGGTCCGCAAGGTCGGCCTGGAGCTCGGTGTCCCGGAGTCAATCGTCTGGCGCCAGCCTTTCCCAGGGCCGGGTCTCGGCATTCGCATTGTCGGCGAGGTGACGGCAGAGAATCTCGCCACGCTGCGCGCCGCGGACGCGATTGCCCGCCACGAACTGACCGCTGCCGGCCTGGACCGTGAGATCTGGCAGTGCCCGGTGGTCCTGCTCGCCGACGTGCGTTCGGTCGGGGTCCAAGGTGACGGCCGCACCTACGGCCATCCGATTGTCCTGCGGCCGGTCTCCTCTGAGGATGCCATGACGGCCGATTGGACCCGCCTGCCGTATGACGTGCTCGCCCGGATCTCGGGTCGCATCACCAATGAGGTGGACGGCGTCAACCGTGTCACCCTCGATGTCACGAGCAAGCCGCCGGGGACCATCGAATGGGAGTGACCCCCATCTCGCCCCGTTCGGCGGTCCGCGATGCCGCCGATGTCGTGCTGCTGACCTTGGCCGGCATCCTCGTCCTGCTCTTGATGGTCTGGTTGGCGCTGCGCACTCAAGGTGGCTCCCGGCTCGACCTGGAGGTCATGCGGTCCTTTCGCGTCGATCGCTTCGCGCCGGGCCGAATCGATGCGCTGCTGAGCGAAATCCAGGTGTCAACCATGTTCTTGTTGACGCTGGTCGCGATGGGAATCGCGGCGCTGCAACGGCATTGGCGCATGGCGCTCGCTTTGCCGTTGCTTGTTGTCGGCGCCAACCAGACCACGCAACTGCTGAAACTCGACTTCCTCACCTCAGTGCCGAGCGACCCGAGCATTCGTGTGACCTTGCCCAGCGGGCACGCCACGGCGGCCATCTCGCTGGCCGCGGTCGCGATCATCGCGTCCCCGCGCGTCATACGTCCTCTCACCTGCCTGGTGACGGGCGCGATCGCCGGTGCCGCGGGGCTCGGCACGATGGCCGAACGGTGGCACCGCCCCGCGGATGTCGTCGCGGCCGTCGGTGTGGTCTTGATCTGGGCCGCGCTGGCACTGGTCGTCGGTGGCCATTGGATCGAGCAACCGCTGGTGCGGGCGGCCGGCTTCGATCGGGGCGTGGGACACAGCGCGCTAGCGACTCTCGGCGTGGGAGGTGGCGTCTATGTCCTGCATCGACTGGGGATGGCGCCGATGGATGGCTCCAAGGCGACCACCTTGATGTGGGGATCGATCATCGTCGTCGGGGTGACAATAGGCGTGGGCCTCGGCCTGATCGCCGTTGTGGCGGATCGGCGGATCTTCCGCCTGCCGCCGCGAGTTGTCGCGCCAGCGGCCGAGCCGGAACCGGTGGTGCAGGTCGAGAGGCAGGTATGAGCAGCGAGCAGGGCTATCAGTTGGGGGAGAACAACGCTCTCCTCGACGGCATCATGCGCTACCTCGTCATCGGGCCGGCTTTTTTCGTCATGGCTCGACCGACGGTCACCGGCCGAGAACACATTCCGCCGGAGGGCAGCCCGGCGATCATCGCCAGCAATCACCTCTCGTTCAGCGACTCGATGATCATCCCGCTGGCATCAGGGCGGCGCGTGAGCTTCCTCGGGAAGGCCGAGTATTTCCAGGGCACCGGGCTGAAGGGGGCCGCCCTCCGGGCGTGGATGCAGTCCTTCGGGACAATCCCCGTCGAGCGCACGGACGCGCGTGCGGCGGCGGAGTCACTGCATATTGCGGAGCGGGTCTTGGCTGCGGGCGGGGCCTTCGGGATCTATCCCGAGGGCACGCGGTCTCGCGACGGTCGGCTGCACCGCGGCCGCACCGGCGTCGCTCGGCTCGCCCTGACCTCCGGGGCGCCGATCATCCCGTGCGCGCTCATCGGCACCGAGAAATTGCAGCCGCCGGACACCAAGATCCTGCGACCGACGAAGGTCACCGTGCGATTCGGCCCGGCGATCGATGTAGCGGGGCTGGCGGCGCAATTTCAGAAGGCCGCCCTGCTGCGGGCCATCACCGATGCGGTGACCGATGCGATCGGGTCCATGTCCGGCCAAGAGCGGTCCGGGCGGTATGCCAGCGATGTCAACGCCGAACTCGACGCCGCGTCCGGCGCGGGCGCACCGGCCCGATGATCGCTCGCGCATAGGCTGCTGGCGTGCTGCGTACTTCTGCCGCGATCGCGGCTGGCAAGCTGACCCGTGCCGTCGCCAAAAGGCGCGGCGGGGGCTCGGCGCTGCCCGGCCTGGTGGCCGAAAAGGTGGACCCGAAGATCCTTGGGCATGCCCTTGGTGGCCTGCCGGGCGGGATCGTGGTCGTGTCAGGGACCAATGGCAAGACGACCACGACTCGGATGCTCGTGGCGCTGCTGCGCGCTCACGGGCTGAGTGTTTTCACGAATCCGACGGGCAGCAATTTCACGCGCGGCGTCATCTCCGCGCTGCTCGGCGAGGTCGGCCTGCGCGGTCGGCCGGTCGCCGATGTGGCCGTCCTCGAACTCGATGAGGCGCACGCGCTGAAGTTCGCTGACGCCGTGACGCCGACGCACGCACTGCTGCTCAATGTGGCGCGCGATCAGCTGGACCGCTTCGCCGAGATCGACCACACGGCGAAATTGCTGGCGCAATTGGCCGCCCGCACGTCCAAGGGCGTGGTGATGAATCGGGACGATTCGTTCGTGGCTCGAAGCGCGGAGGGCGTCAAAACCGGTGTCACGATTGACTATTTCGGTGTCGACGACTCGATCGCGCATCGCCTCCCGGAGCTGATGGAGCAGGACACCCGGGTGGACGATGAGTATGTCGTCCCCCCGGCGGGAGCGGACGACATACTCCTGCGGCCAGTGGACGAGCGCTCCCTAGAGATCCTCGTGGGGCCACACGGCGCTGGTGGGATTGTCGGACCGGTGGAACTGAAGCAGCGCGGTCTCGCCGCGATGATCAACGCCACCGCGGCGACGGCCATGGCGCGGCGGCTGCTCGGCTCGCGCTTCGATGCGGCGACGGCGGCGAACGCGCTGGCGACGGTCACGGCGCCCTTCGGGCGCGGCGAGGTCATTGACGCCGATGGCGCCCCGCTCGAGCTCGTCCTGGTCAAGAATCCGGCGGGCTTCACTGTCGCCCTGTCGACCTATGGCTCGACGCCGGTGCGCACGATGATCGCGATCAACGACAACTACGCCGACGGCCGCGACGTCTCGTGGCTCTATGACGTCTCCTTCGAGAGCCTGCGCGAGGTGGGGGTGTCGCTGACCTCGGGCGTGCGGGCCTACGACATGGCCCTGCGGCTGCAGTATGACGAGGTGCCGGTCGCGGACGTCGAGCCAGATCTCGAGAGCGCGCTCGATCGTTTCCTGCGCGAGCGGGACGGGCAGCCGGCCCGGATCTTCTGCACGTACACCGCGATGATGACGCTGCGGCGCCGGCTGGCGGAGCGCTACAACCTGCCAGCCTTCGGTGAGGAGGGATCATGAGCAAAGGCGAGATCCACGTCGTGCATCTCTATCCGCGCGAGATGAGCATCTACGGCGACCTCGGGAACACGCGCACGATGACCGCTCGGCTGGCGCGGCATGGCTACACGCCGGTTCTGCATCAGCATCACCCGGGCGCGGCCTTCCCCGACCAGGCGCATCTGGTGCTGGGGGGCGGGGGGCAGGATTCCGGGCAGGCGCGGGTCGAGGCCGACCTGGAGGTCATCGCGCCACGATTGCGGTCGTTGGCGGCCGCCGGAACCCCGATGTTGATGATCTGCGGGATGTACCAACTCTTCGGCAAGGCCTTCGTCACCGTCGAGGGCAAGCGATTGCCCGGACTCGGCATCCTCGATGTCACGACGCAGGGCAATCCCAAGCGGATGATCGGCCCGGTCGTGCTGAGCACCGACTTCGGGGATGTCGTGGGCTACGAAAATCACTCCGGCTCAACGACATTGGGTGCCGGGCAGGCGGCTTTTGGGCGAGTGCGCTCCGGCTTCGGCAATAACGGCGAGGATGGCAGCGAGGGTGCCCGGACGGGCAATGTCTTCGGCACCTACCTGCACGGCCCGATTCTGCCGGCCAATCCGGTCTTCGCCGATGCCCTGCTGTCGTATGCCGTCCCCCTCGCCACCGGCGCCCCCTTTGAGCCCGGCAACCTCGACGACACCTTCGCCGACGAGGCCCGCACCCGGCAAGTCCGCCGCCTGGTCGGCTGAGCCCGGGCCCGCTCTACGCCCCGCCCGACGCCCTCCCCGACCCCCTCTCCGACCCCCTTCAAGTTCCTCGCCCTCGAACGTCGACC
>NZ_BAAAPO010000018.1:0-19653 GCF_039531185.1 Nostocoides veronense | reverse complement strand
GCGGTAGCGCAGTCGATAGTTCCCGAGGTAGGCCGCCTCGCTAGGCCCGCTGTTCGAGACCACCTTCGTCGCCGGTGGCTTCAAATCGTCGTCTAGCCACGACCGCGGGGCGGGGCCGACGAGCGGCGGCCGCATACGTCTTGACGATTCGGGCGAGGACCGTTTCCGGCTTGTGCCGAATCGCGTGGGGCGTTACTCCCACGACAACTATTCCCACGGCGGTGAGGTCACCGTCGCGGGAGACGGTGGCGTCCCACAAGGCACCGCGGTGGTATGCCTCGGAGTGCACCATGACGGCCATCGCGACATCGTCGAACCAGATGTCGGGGGACACCAGATGAAGGCCTGACTGTGCTTCCCCCAGGATGGGATTCGCCCACGCAGGAGGGAGCAAGGGGTGTCCATCGAGCCGGTGCAGAAGCTCTCGCTCGGGCACCGACCAGGCTCCCGATGCCGCGGCATCGAGCGCCGGAATGATCCGATGCGCGTCGCGAGTTCGCAGGCGCAGCATCCATTCGGCGAGGTCATCGATGGTCGTGATCCCCCGCTGGACGGCCTCGATGAGAAGGGCCTCCCGTCCCTGACGAGTGGGAGTGCTGAAGGCGGCATCGATGCAGGCGCGGGCGGGCGATGACACCCGCAGAACCCCCGCCTCCACGACATTTTCGTCGTGCAGGATGCTTCGCCGCAGGCGGGCATAGCTGGTGCGCCGGGCTGCCCTCGGGGGCTCCACGACGCTATGCAGGATGCCACCCGGCTCGGCCGCACGTATCCCGTGCCAGCGCGCGCCGGTGAGCCCATCGAGGGCGCTGGTCGGCCCAGCCCACAATTGCAGCGCGATGAGACGTTGGCGCAGGGTTGGCGTCTCGCGACTGACGAGAAAGACATTCGGGAGGAGCTCTCGCCAGCCCCGCCCGCCATTCCACCGCACCTCCGAGCGCGACACGCCACCGGCGATCAACTGACCTTGCCTGGCAACGCCATCCTGACGACGGAGCACGGTCATGAGGGGCTCGGGCCATGTTTGCTTCATGCCAGAAGCCTGTGCGGCGCCACGCGCCGCCGCCAGGTCCCTAGAAAATCTGTGGATCGAGCGATCTGGACCCCTGCGGCATGTGGATAACCGCCGGTAGCGACCCCGGCTATCGACCGCGCTACCGCCTGGTATCGGTCGCGATCGCGACCAATACCAGGCGGTAGGGCGATATTTAGGGGCGCTCGTCGGGGGCGTCGGTCAACGGCCGCTATCGACTGCGCTACCGCCTGGTATTGGTCGCGATCACGGCTAGTCCTAGGCGGTAGGTCGATGGTTAGGGGCGCTCGTCGGGGGCGTCGGTCAACGGCCGCTATCGACTGCGCTACCGCCTGGTATTGGTCGCGATCGCGGCCAGTACTAGGCGGTAGGGCGATATTTAGGGGCGCTCGTCGGGGGCGTCGGAGTCGTCGGTTTCTAGCGGGGTCTTGGGCAAGGCGGTCCACGCGAGCCAGCCAAGGGCGCCGAGGGGGACTTCCATCAAGTGCGTGAAGATCGAAAACAGGACGACCCCCGCGGTGGCTTCGGCGGGGACGGCACCCCAGGCGACGAGGGCGGCCACGGTGCCGGCCTCGGTGACGCCGAGGCCGCCGGGGGTGACGCCGACGGCGGTTAGCAGGCGTCCGATGGCGAAGGCCGCGAAGAGCTCGCCGTGATAGAGGTCGACGCCCGTGGTGCGCATGATCGCGAGGAACGCGAGGTAGTAGAAGCCGAAGTAGCCCACTAGCCCCAGGGTCATCGGCAGCCAGCCGCTGCGGACGATATCGAGAATGCGGTGGCGCAGGTCGGCCACCAACGCGTCGATCGTCATCGTGCGCTTGGTCCGCTTGAACAGCGGCCGCAGTAGGCGGTCCAGCGTGCGCCCGACGCGACGCGACGCTTCCTCGGAGCGCACCGCCGCTACGAAGATTGCCACGATCGCCACGCCGCTGACGACGGCGGCGATCGCGGCATCGCGCATCAGCGACGGCAGCGACGAGCGCCCCATCGAGAGCGTCACAATCGCGATGAGCGGCAAGGCAATTCGGGCCAGCGTGTTCCAGACGCCGGTGACGATCGCCGATGTGGAGACATCGCGCTTGCGGAAGCCCCACGAGCGGCAGATCGCCAAGGTCGCCGCGAGGCCGACCGCGCCGCCGCCGGGCAGCAGATTGCTCACCGACGAGCCGCAGATGTTCACGATGAATGCCCGCAGATGGCTCAGTCCGGGCAGCGAGGCCGCGAGCGTGAAGGTGTAGCTCCACAGGCCGAGCAGCACCAGACCCAGGAAGGCCGCCGACTGACCGAGCGAGACCGTGCCGAGGACGTGGCCGACCTCGCGCCACGTGGTCTGCCCAAACTTCGGCAATCCCCAGATCAGCAGCACAGCGCAGAGCGCGAAACCCAGGAGCAGCTGGGCAAGCTTGCGCCCCGACAGCGTGACCAGGTTCATGGCAGCCCCGCAAAGATGTCGCGCGCCACCCGTGCCCCGGCCGGGTGAGCCGGGTCGCGGAACCATTCGCGCCCGAAGATCAGGTCGTATGCCGGTCGCGGGATCCGCAGGAAGGCCGCCAGCGTGCGGTCCCCGCCGTCCGAGCGGGCCTGAGACGCGTGGGCCCGCATCGAGGCGCGCTTCGCGGCGGCATACCGCAGCACATCGATCCGGTGCGTGATCTCCCGCCGGGCGCTGAAGGCCGAGCAGAAGGCGTCCATATCGAACTCGGGCGGATAGGGATAGACCTTGGCCGAGAGCCGGACGGCGGCGGCCAAAAGGTCCCGGGGGATGGTGGCTTCCAACAGGCGCGGGGTGCCCGCCAGTTCGGCCGCCATCGCCGTCATGTCGTGAACCCGCACGTGATCGCGGTGCCCGTAGCCGCCGCGGGCGTCATACGACAGCACCACATCCGCGGACTCCTCCCGCAACACCTCGGCGAGCCGGAGAGCGCTCTGCGCCAACGGAACTCGCACGAAGCGCACGAGACCCGGCGGATCGGCATACAGCTCCGGCCCCATGCCGGAGTCGGCATAGCCGAGCCACTCGACGCGCGAGACCCCAAGGGCCCGGGCGCTGGCGTGCGCCTCGTCGAGCCGGTGTGCACCGAGATCGCCCGTGCCGGTGGCCGAATCGGTCAGCCCGAGATCGCCATTCGTCGCCAGCACCAGCACCACCCGATGCCCCTCCGCAGCGGCCTTGGCCATCGTCCCCGCGGTCAGCAGCGCCTCGTCGTCGGGATGTGCGTGCACGGCGACCACGGTGCGTCGGCGCGTGCTCATCGCTCCATCCTCCCGTATGCCGCCCGGTCCGCGACCGAGCGACACCGCAGCACGGTTCGTGGCCCGGGACATGCGGGGGGACGTGGCAGGCTGGGCAGGCTATGAAGATCGCCCTGCTCTCCGACTGCTATCCGCCGCGCCTTGGCGGGATCGAGACGCAGGTGCGGGACCTCGGGCGCGCGCTCGCGGGGGCTGGCCATGAGGTGCACGTCTATACCGCGACGCCGGCCGAGGGCGCGGGTCACGGGCTGCGCAATATTGCCGTCAGCGAGGACGAGGGCGCCATCGTGCACCGGGTCACGGTGCCGCTGCCCTTCGACTTGCCGGTGAATCCGTTGGCGCCCAGGCTGATTCGCGATGAACTGGCGAAATTCGATGTCGCTCATGTCCATATGGGTGTCATCTCCCCCTTTGCCGCCGACCTGACTGAGCTCGCGCTCGAGCTCGGCCTGCCGACGGCGATCACCTGGCATTGTGTGTTGGGCCGTTCGGCGGTCCTGGCCCAGCGCCGGCTCGGACGTATCGCGGGCTGGGCCCAGCGGGGAGCGGCCTTGTCGGCCGTATCGAAGATGGCAGCCGGGCTCGTCGAGGCAGCGGCGGACCACGGGGCTAAGGTTGCGGTGCTTCCCAATGGCATCGATCCGAGTCGCTGGGCTCCCGAGGCCGTCGTGCCAGGACCTCGCGATCAGGTGCGGCTGATGAGCGCCCTGCGGTTCGCGCCCCGCAAGCGTGTCCCAGCGTTGGTGGGCATGCTCGGCGAGATCCACGCCGCGGACCCCGCGCGCACCCGTGCCACCGTCTTCGGCGACGGCCCGTTGCTGGGTATGACGCGGGCGATCCACCGCCGCCACCGCACCTGGCTCGATCTGCCCGGGCGGGTCGCACGCGCGGACCTCGCCGACGCTTATCTCGCGGGCGGCATTTACCTCGCGCCGACCCGGATGGAGGCTTTCGGCATCGCGGCCTTGGAGGCGCGCACCGCCGGGCTGCCGGTGGTCGCGATGTCCACCTCCGGAGTTGCCGACTTCGTGATCGATGGCGTGAACGGGCTGCTCGCGAGGGACGATGCCGGCCTGGTGGCCGCGGGACGCAAGCTGGTCGCCGACGAAGACCTGCGCGAGCGAATCCGGGCTCACAATCTCACCGTGGCGCCGGAGCAGACATGGACCGCCGTGTTGGAGAAGGCGATCGCCGAATACGAACGGGCAGGTGCGAGCCGATGACTAGGGACATTCGCATCGAGGGGGTGACGCTCACCGGCGATACCGTCGCGTCCTTCGTCCTGCCCCACGGCGCCGACCCGAGCGAGCAATTGCAAGCCCGCGGGTGGAATCTGACCGGCGTGACCCACGCTTTCACCCCACCCGGCAGCGATGGGGTGACCATCCGGCTCGCGGTGGTCGCCGAGGTGGACGGGGGCGATCGGCATACGACCTGGGCGCCGACGGCGACCGGCGAGATCCTGCCCGACGGGGTGGAACCCATTGTCGTGCAACGGATTGCGGCGTATGCCGTGATTCCTCGCGGTGACGAGACGCTGCTGACGCGGTTGGCGCCATCGGTGCGAGGAGCGGCCGGACGATGGACCTTGCCCGGCGGCGGCATCGACCGTGGCGAGGATCCGTCGGTGGCCGTGCGCCGCGAGGTGTGGGAGGAGACCGGGCAGCATCTCGGCGAGATTCACCTGCTCGATGTCGTCACCTCGCACTGGATCGGGCAGGCGCCGTCGGGGGAGTGGGAGGACTACCAGGTCGTGCGGCTGGTATATGCCGCGACGGTCCCGCATCCCGGCCCACTCGTGGTGCACGATGCGGGCGGA
The DNA here is from genome assembly GCF_039531185.1 of Nostocoides veronense. Taxonomy (NCBI): domain Bacteria; kingdom Bacillati; phylum Actinomycetota; class Actinomycetes; order Micrococcales; family Intrasporangiaceae; genus Nostocoides; species Nostocoides veronense. The sequence continues at coordinate 14,548 of NZ_BAAAPO010000018.1, read as the reverse complement.
ACGACGGCCGAGTGCGCCTGGATCGCCGACAGCACCCTGGCCGAGGAGGAGCGGGCGCCCCTGCTGCGCGGTGGGCAATGGCTCAGCTGGCGGGCGGCCGCCGACGGGCGATGGCCGCGAGAGCGCCAATAGCCGCCAACACCAGGCCGGCGCCGACGAGCGCATACGGCGCGGCGACGGCATAGGCGATGGATCCGTGGCCTAGCTGCGCCCACAAGGTGACGCCGGCGAGGGCCAGGAGGCTGAGGCCAAGCAGGACGGTCCCGATGGCCGGGCCGGTGCGATAGCGCTGCGTCGTTGAGGGGTCGGTGCTCATGACGCGCCCCCCTCGATCCGCACGTCCCCGACGTGCATCCTGATGTCGACCGTGACGTCCGGGGTCCCGGAGCCAAAGGTCTGGTCGTAGTGCAGCGGGGTCGCCTGGTCCACGGAATCGGCGCGGTAGACATTGCCGGCCGAGATGTTCGCGATGACGCGCACTGTCGCGTCAGCGGGCAGGAGAATCCGCACCTCGCCCACGCCGATGCGGACTGGGACATGCAGCGGGGCCTTGTCGGTGGAGGTGCGGGCCAGGTCTCCGAGGTCGAGGGTTGCGCCGCCGACCCCGAGACGGAAGCCGTCGCTGGGTTGGGGTGCGGCGAGCGACCAATACCGGTCACCGACACCCCCCGACCACATCGGATCCGCCGCGACCGCGCTCGCTCCGGTGCCCAGCGCCAGGAGGAGCGCGAGGAGAGTGCTGAGTCCACCGCGCCGGCCGGTGGCCCCCGCGACGACCAGGATCAGCGCGACGACGCCGAGCGCCGCCGCGAAACCGATCGTCACGCCATGTCCGGCCCAGCCCTCGGCATCGGTCAACAGGGCGCCGGTGGTGATGATCGCCAGCGCCAAGCCGGTCAAGCTCAGCGCGACATATGGGCTGAGGCGACGGCGGCGCAGCCGCGTCGGGCGACGCGGAGTGGTAGGCCGTGGGATCGTGGCCTGCTCGGTGTATGACGGGTGGCCAGTCTCGGGGAAGGCGCCAGCCTCGCTCACCGGCGGACCCGACCTCGCGGCGGTGGGCGCGGGCGCCGCCCAGGAGGAGGGCGCAATCGCCGTCGAGGCGAGCGGTATGGCGGTTGCCGTGGGGCCCGCGGCGGACGGCCAGACGTCATCAAAGGCCGCGGCGTGCTGGAGGTCCGGTGCAAGCATCGGCGTTGCCGGTGGCGGGGCGAGAAGGGGTTCTGGAGCAACTTCCTGGGCAGTGGTCGGGGGTTGACCCACGGGGGCCGGTCCGGACGACGAATGCCCCCGACGCATCAGCGCATAGGCAACCACACCCGCGCCCAGCACGAGCACCAACTGCCCGAAACCCCAACTGCTGGAACCGAAATAGACGCCCGTGAGAATCAGCGCCCCCAACGCGGTGCCCGCGATCGCGCCCAGGGCGACGATTGGCCCCGGGCCATCGCTGATCCGCCGCAGGATGCTGACGCCATCCGGGGCGGGCAGGGTCAGCCAGAGCACGGCATACGCGGCGACACCGAGCCCCCCGAAAAGCGTCAGGACGATGAACCCGACGCGCACGACGACCGGATCGATCCCGAGGCGCACGGCGACGCCATCGCAGACGCCGGCGACCCAGGTCTCATCGGTGCGCCGCAGCCCGAGCCGGTCGATGGATGCTTCGAGGTCGGCCAGCACTCGTTGCGTGTCGCTGGGCCGCGACGACGCGGGTGGCGTGGTGGTCATCACTCCAGACTCTGCCACGCGGCCGCGCGTCGCTATGCGGCCCGACCCTGGGCGATCCCTGAGGTCGACCCCGAAAGGGGGGCTGATGCGTGCCGGACCGGTGATTGATGGGCAAGACTTGACCGTATGACCGTCCCCTACGCGCCCGCTGCCGGCGTCGCGCCCCTGCGGCCGCGGATGACGCGGCCCACCGGTGAGCGCTGGGTGGCCGGGGTATGCGGAGGGCTCGCCGAGCATCTCCGGCTGCCGGTTCTGTGGGTGCGGGCGGGGATGGCGCTGCTGGCGCTGGCCGGGCCGGGATTCGTTGGCTACGTCCTGCTGTGGGCGCTGACGCCGCAGGCGGAGGCGAGCACCACCATTGACCCGGCGGCGCCGCCCGTGGATGTTCCGGCGCCGGCCGAGGCCGGGGGAGCGTTACGCACGCGGGCGATCGTGATCATCGGGCTGGGCCTGGTCGTGCTCGGGCTTCTCGCGGGGCTCGCCAAGAGCATCGGGCCGCGATTAAGTTTGGTCATCCCGGTTGTCGCAATCGGCGCGGTCGCGGTCATTGGCCTAACGAGTGCCGATGCGGCACAACGCAATCGGTGGCTTGGGCGCCGGTCCGGCTGGCCGGCCATTGCGCGGCTCGGCGTCGGGGCCGTGGCCATCGCGATCGGGACGATCGTGCTCCTCAGTCGGGGGCAGTCGATCGGTCAGGCCTCAGATATCGCGGTCGCGACCGTGGTCGTGCTCCTCGGTCTCGTCTTGTTGCTGGCGCCGCTCGTCGTGCGCTTGTGGAGCGATCACGGAGCCGCGCAAAGCGCGAAAGCCCGGGCCGACGAGCGGGCCGATATCGCGGCGCACCTGCACGATTCGGTGCTGCAGACCCTGGCGCTGATCCAGCGTCAGGCCACCGATCCGAGCCGCGTGGCGACGCTCGCGCGCGTCCAGGAGCGCGAGCTGCGCTCGTATCTCTATGGCGGGGATATCGACGCCGAGACCTCGCTGGAGGCGGCGATCGGCGCGGTGGCGGACGAGATCGAGATGGCGCACGGCATACCCATCGATGTCGTGGTCACCGGCGAAGCCGAGATGGACGAGCGCTCGCACGCACTCGTGCGCGCACTGCGCGAGGCGCTGAATAATGCTGTGCGCCATGGGGAACCGCCGGTCGCGGTCTATGTCGAGGCCGCGCCCACCGGCATCGAAGCATTCATCCGCGACCACGGCCCCGGTCTGGACCCCGAGAACATTCCCGATGACCGGCTCGGCGTCCGCGAGTCGATCATCGGCCGTATGACGCGTGCCGGCGGCAGCGCGACGGTGCGCCGCCTCGATCCCGGCACCGAATGGACCTTGACCCTGCCGACCCCGACCCCCGGAGACAAAGCATGACCACCCCAGCACCGGCGCCTGTGCGCGTCGTTATCGTCGATGACCACAAGATGTTCCGGACGGGGGTCAAGGCTGAACTGACCGAGGTCGCTCCCGGCCGCTTGGACATCGTCGGCGAGGCGCCCAATGTCGATGACGCCATCAAGATCGTTCGCGCGACTCAGCCGGATGTCGTGCTGCTCGATGTGCACCTGCCCGGTGGCAACGGACGGGGCGGTGTCGACGTCCTGCAGGGCTGTGTTGCGCAGGAATCGCTTGCGGGACAACCGATTCGGTTCCTCGCGCTCTCAGTCTCGGATGCCGCCGATGATGTCATCGCGGTGATCCGTGCGGGCGCGCGCGGCTATGTCACGAAGTCGATCACCGGCACGGATCTGGCGACGGCGATCCGGCGCGTGGCCGATGGGGACGCCGTCTTTTCGCCGCGGCTCGCGGGCTTCGTGCTCGATGCCTTCGGCGCCTCCGCGGGGGAGATCGCCGAGGTGGACGAGGAACTTGACCGCCTCTCGCAGCGTGAACGAGAAGTGATGCGGCTGATCGCCCGCGGCTATCAGTACAAGGAAGTCGCCAAGGAGCTCTTCATCTCGATCAAGACGGTCGAGACCCATGTCTCCTCGGTGCTGCGGAAACTGCAGCTGTCCTCGCGCCACGAACTGACCACCTGGGCGATGGGTCGCAAGCTCGTCTGAGGGCTCGTTCATTAGGGTGGTTCGTGTGCTGCCGAGCTATCACATCCGCCCGTCTCATGGGTGGCTCAACGACCCCAATGGCATGACCTTCCACGACGGTCGTTGGCACGTCTTCTTCCAGCACAATCCCGAGGCGCCCGTTCACAACCGGATTCAGTGGGGGCACGTCAGCAGCGAGGACCTGGCGACGTGGACCGAACACCCGGTGGCTTTTGGGCCGTCGGATGGTGGGCCTGATGAGTTCGGTTGCTGGTCAGGGGTTTTCGCTTCCGGTCTCGATCGGCCGGCCGTGGTCTATTCGGGCGTTGCCGACTCCTCCGGACAAAGCACCGTATGCCTGCGCTGGGGCTCCTCGGATCTGCTCACCTGGTCGGAACCGATCGTGGTGGCGCAGACGCCGACCGATGCTGGCGTCGCGATTATGCGCGACCCCTTCCTCTTCCTCTGGGAGGGCCGGCGGTGGGCCTTGCTCGGGGCTGGCCTGAGCGATGGGCGCGCTGCCGCATTGGTGTTTTCGTGTGACGACTTCATGGCATGGCAGTTCGAGGGACTGCTGGCGACATCGACGGATCCCGTCCTGGAATCGCTGCCGCCGGCGCAGATCTGGGAGTGCCCGCAGGTTGTGGAGATTGATGGCGCCGTGGTGTTGGTGCTGTCCTGCTGGTTTGAGGAGCAATTGCGCGAGGTCGTGTGGGTGCGGGGAGCCTTGCGTGCTGCGGATGGGCGTCCGGGATTCGCGGGGGAGGCGTGGGGACTGCTCGACGCTGGTCCGAGTTTCTATGCGCCGCAGGTGGTTTCGACTGATGGCGAGCCGTTGCTCTTTGGCTGGATCAAGGCGCACGAGCGCCACGATCAATCCGTTCCGGTTGCTGGCTGCCTCACGCTGCCGCGGCGTCTGAACCTGCACGCCGGGGAGGTGCGCAGTGCGGTCGACGCGGGCGCCCGAGGGGTTCTCACGCGCGGTCGCGAGCCGCAAGGGGTGGCGAGCGGGCGTCATACTCTGCCCTCGGCGGGGGTGGTGACCGGCGCCACCGGAATGCTGCATGTGCCCGGTCCGCACCCGCACGACCTCCCGCTGGACGACGCGAGAGTCTGGGTGGATGCCGATGTGGCAGAGATCTATTCGCCAGTCGGACCGCCGGTGACCTTGCGTGGCGGCAGTCCGTGGGAGCTGACCCTCGACGCTCCCGCGATGCTCGTGGACATGGCATCGGTCACGCCACCCGCCTAGCCTGCGCGGTCCGTTCAGGCTGCTGACCTAGGGTGCTGGGCATGGAGATCCTGACCAATGTCCTCGTGCTCGTCCACCTCATCGGGATGGCGTGCATCGTCGGTGGCTGGATCAGCCTGCGCGCCCGCCGGGTCGAGTCCGGGATGGGTCTGTCGGTCGTCGTGTGGGGCGCGCGGTTCCAGGTTCTGACCGGGCTCGCGCTCGTGGGAATCAAAGAGTCGCAAGGCGATTCGCTCAACCACGCGAAGATCGGCGTCAAGCTCGCCGTCGCGCTAGCCTGCGCCGCCACGGCCGAGATGGCCGCAGCCAAGGCCCGCAAGGGGTCCGGCGACACCAACCTGATCGACTACGCCGGCGTCCTCGGCATCCTCAACACCGCCGTCGCCGCCCTCTGGGAGACCTCCTCCGCCGAGGCCTGACCCCTCCGCCCGACCGTCTCCCGGGCCCGGATTGCACGATTCTCTCCGGATGCCGGAAGTCTGCGCTTGCCGCTGCTTTAGAGCAGGGGTTATGCGCAGACTTCCGGCATCCGGAGAAAAATGAGTGACGTCGCCGACGAGCGGTCAGGGGATCAGGAGCAGCTTGCCGGTGGTACGGCGGGCTTCGAGGGCGTCGTATGCCGTGGCGGCCTCAGCCAGCGGCCAGCGACCTCCGATCTCCAACTCCACGGACCCGTCGGCCAGCGCCGCGAGGATTTCGCCTGCGCGCCACAGCAATTCGTCCCGGCTCTGCAGGTAGGCCGCCAAGCTCGGGCGAGTCAGGAAGGCCGAGCCGGCCGCGTTGAGGCGCTGGATGTCGAAGGGGGGCACCTGGCCCGACGCGCCGCCGAAGAGGGCGAGCATGCCCCTCGGCCGTAGCGACGCGAGCGAGGCGTCGAAGGTGTCCTTGCCCACCCCGTCATACGCGACGTGCACGCCCGCGCCGCCGGTCGCGCGGCGCACCGCCCCGGCCAGGTCCGGCTCGGTGCGGTAGTTGATCAGCGTCTCGGCGCCCAGGCGCCGGGCGATCTCGAGCTTCTCCGGGCTGCCGGCTGTCGCGATGACATGCCCACCTTTGGCGGTGATGAGCTGCACGAGCAACTGCCCGACGCCGCCCGCCGCGGCATGCACCAGCGCGACATCGCCTGGTTGCACGGTATAGGTCGAGTTCACGAGATAGTGCGCGGTCATGCCCTGCAACATCGCCGCCGCTGCGACCGACAGGGCGAGCCCACCAGGCACCGGAACGAGTTGCGCCGCAGCGATATTCGCCAGACCGGCCGCGCTGCCGGGTTGCATCGCCCACGCAACGCGGTCACCCACGGCGACCTCAGCCCCCTCGCCGACGGCCACCACCACGCCGGCCCCCTCCAGCCCGAGCGTGAAGGGCACGGGGATGGGATAGACGCCTTGGCGCTGATAGACATCGATGAAGTTGACCCCGGCCGCCGCGACCTCGACCTGGGCCTGCCCGGGGCCCGGCGCCGGCACGTCGATCGTGGTCGTCGTCAGAACATCGCTCGCCCCATGGCGGGGCACGGTCAGGGCCGTGGTCGGTGGCATTCCTCGACTCTAATCACCGCGCGGTCGCTGGTGGCCGACGCGCGTGAGGGCGTCGCCATCGAGCCGATATCCCAACCAGTCATCCTGCGGGGTGGCGCCGAGGGCGTCATAGAAGTCGATGGCCGGGGTGTTCCAGCGCAGCACCGACCATTCCAGTCGCCGGTAGTCCCGCTCCATGCAGATCGCCGCGAGCCGCCGCAGCAGCGCCCCACCCAGGCCGGACCCGCGGGCGGCGGGATCGACATACAGATCCTCCAGGTGGATGCCGGGGCGGCCCTCCCAGGTCGAAAAGGTGAGGTACCACAGCGCCATTCCCGCTGGCGCACCGTCGATCTCGCCGATCAGGGCGTATGCCGTGGGGGCCCCCTCCGTGGGGAAGAGAGCCGCGCGGAAGTCGGCCTCGCTCCCGCGTGCCGACTCCGGTTCCTTCTCGAAAAGCGCCAAGTCCCGGACAAATTGCACGATCTGGGCCACGTCCCCGGGCTCCGCGTCGCGGACGGTCACCTCTGTCATATGTCAACCGTATGCAGGGTGGCGACCGCGCGGCTGCGCCGGCAAAATTCTGACCCGCAGCGCTTGACTTTGCCCCGCAAAGTCGGGCAAGGTTTGTGACACAAAGTTTGTGACACAAAGTCGCAGGCGCAGATCTCGCGGGAGGCACTCCATGAGAACGACCTTCGCTACCGAAACCCCCATGACCACCGCTTCATCGGCCGGTTCCGTCCGGAAGGACACGGCGATCTGCGGCGCGATCTTCGCCGGCGCATCGATGATGTGGTTCGGGTGGGGCCAGCAGGGTGGCGAACTCGGGGGCCTGCTCGTGGCCGGTTCGCTGGTCGCGATCACCGTCACGGCGCTCGCCGCGCTGAATATCCGCCGCACTCCGGGCCGGCCGACCCTGTCGGTCGATCCGCGCGCCCGCGGGATCTACTGGGGGGCCGTCCTGGCCGAAGTCATCGCCATCGTGGGCAGCGCCGCGCTGCTGAACCGCGCCGGCCACCCCGCATACCTCTCCAGCGTCACGCTGGCGATCGTCGGTCTGCACTTCCTGCCCATGATGCGCGCCTTCCGGATCCGGCTTCTGGGGGCGGTCGCGATGGCGTGCGTGCTGATCGGTGGCGCCGCCGCCGGCGGCGGACTCCTCGGCTGGTGGCCCGCACCGACCGCGGCCGGCCTCGGGGGCGGCCTGGCGCTGTTGGTGGCCGGGGTTGGCTGCATACTCGGCAGCCGTCGGTGAGCGAGGACTTCGATCCGGCCGAGGCGCTCGCGCTCCTGCAGGTCCAGGAGGACCGAGTGCGGGTGGCCTTTGACACCCGCCTGCACGAACAGCTGGGCGCCTGGGGTGTCGCGCTGCTGGTCGGCTTGGGCGGCATCTGGCTGCAGGTTCGCGGCCAGGAGCCGTACGTCGGCCCCGGCGCTGCCTCCGGCATCCTGTTCAGCGTCCTGCTGGCCGCGGCTGCCGCGGTCACGGCTTGGCGCACCCAGCAGGCCACGGCGGGGATCGCTGGCGCGAGCTCGTGGCAGGGCGGGCTGTATGGCGCGGGCTGGGCGCTCGGGTTCGTCGGCTACTTCGCGATCCTCGGCGCCATCGCCCGCGCCGACGCGCCGCCACCGGCGATTGGCGTCTTCGCCACCTGCGGGCCGCTGCTCATCACCGGGCTGATGTATCTCTTCGGGGCGGCACTGTGGGGGGTGCGTCCGATGGCAGCGCTCGGCGCGTGGTTGGTGCTCGTCGCCTCGGGAGCGGGCTTTGCCGGGCCGGTCGGGGCCGTGCTCGTCGGCGCCGTGCTCGGTGGTGGTGGCTTGCTGGTGGCGGCCAGCTGGCTGCTGATGGCGCGGCGCCGGGCCATGACATGACCGAGCTCGATCCCGTCATCCACGTGCCGGTCCGGCTGCGGATCATGGTGGCGCTCGCCGCCCTCGGCCCCGCCGACAGCCTGTCCTTCCCTCGGCTGCAAGAGGTGCTCGATCTCACCTCGGGCAATCTGATCACCCACCTGCGCAAGCTGGAGGAGGCCGGGTATGTCGTGACCCAGAAGTCCGGACGGGTCACCACCGCGGCCCTAACCGACCAGGGGCGAGCGGCCTTCGCGGCCTACCGCGCGACGCTCGCGAGCCTGCTGGGGTAACGCTGGGACGCCCGGGCTGCTGCCGGTGGCGACACCTCTCCATAGCAGTCGTGCCAGGCCAAATCGAGGAGGGCCAAGACGTCGAGTGCGGCCTCGGCTTCCGCGCCAAACTCGGATCGGGCTCGCGCAGTGCGGGATCGACGACGGTCGGCAGCACTGACGGGCATGTCAGCAGTGTGGCGTCAGGTATGGGCAGCTCGTCATCCAGACCTTCGACAGCGACCGAGGCTGGCCCGCCGGGCTACAGGTATGTGGTCCGCCGCGCCGGCGACACGCTCAGCCGGCCGCGGGGGGCGGCATACCTGTAGTCGGTGGGGACCCGGCAGGTGCCGGCCCGGAGTTGGCGCTGGTTCCCCCCGGAAGTCTGCGCTTGCCCCCTGCGCACAAGCAGGGTCAAGCGCACACTTTCGGCATCCGGAGAGAAAGGGGAGGCGCCCGGGACTTCAGCCATCTGGGACTTCAGGCGTCGCGCGGCGGGCGGGCGCGGGTTGCCTTGGTCTGGCCGCGCTGGCGCTTGGCTTCCAGCCGGCGCTCCTGGGAACCGCGGGTCGGTTTCGTCGCGCGGCGAGGCGGGGGCGGGGGAGCAAGGGCGGCGCGCAGCGTCTCGGCCAGGCGCTCGCGGGCGGCGACTCGGTTGCGGTGCTGGGATCGGTGTTCGCGCGCGACGACAACGATGCGCCCGTCAGCCGCCAGCGCCGGGATGCGCGATCGCACCCGGCGGCGCTGGGTTTCGGTCAACAGCGGGTCCAGGGCGTCCAGGGTGAGCTCGATCTCCACCCGGCTATCCGTGGTGTTGACCGACTGGCCACCCGGACCGGGGGAGCGCGAAAAGCGTTCCACGACAAGGCCGCCCGGGATGACCACGCCGTTTGGCACCCCAGGGCCGCGAGCGATCACCAGATCCATCGCCCGACCCCTGACTCCTTCTCAGCCGGGCGCATCGCTGAGGTCGATCCAGTAATGCCGCACCAACTGGCCGTTGCTTGGCGCCGGGATGGTCTTGGTCAGGACACCGCCATTGGCCTCGATCACCGTGGCCGACCCGAGATTGTCGTCATCGCAGGTGAGCAGGACGCGGTTGAGCCCGAGGTCACGGCATACGGGCAGCGCCTGCCGCAGTGCGTCGGTGGCGTGGCCGCGGCGGCGCGCGGAGGGGCGCACGCTGTAGCCGATGTGCCCGCCCTCCGCGGCGAGGAAGTCATTGAGGTCGTGGCGGATGGCAAGCGAGCCGACATACTCCCCGTCCTGCTCCATCCACAAGAAGGTGCACGGGACCCACCCGCGGAGCAGATCACGATCCGGGTCGGTGCGCCGGACGATGAAGTCGTGGAAACCCTCGTCGGACTCCATTTCGGCCCGCGCATACGGCTGCACCGCGCCCTCGGCGTCGATCCACTGCCAGAGCCCATCGCCATCGCGATGCGCGCCGCCGAACTCATCGACGGCGTCGAGATAGCTGCGGTGCAGGCTCTCTGTGGGTGGGATCAGGCGCATGCGTCGAGGGTAGGCGGGCGGCCCGGGAAGGCCCAGGGGTTTACGTCGCCGCGCGCAGCTCTTCGAGGACCCGGGCGTCAATGCCGTCGGCGGTCAGTCGAGTTTCCAGATTGACCCGGCCCATCCACGCGGCGAGGTCGTCGGCGGTGCGCCCGCCGCGGAGGCCGAGGGCGTCGAGCCGAGTCCGCACTTCCTGCTCCAGATCGCCAGTCAGCGGTCGAACGTCTTCTGGCGCACCGAAATACAGCTCATGGAGCCGATGTATGCGGGCCAGCTCGGTCGGCGCCTGCGGATCGTCGTCGACTCGCAGGTCCGCGAGGATGCCGCTGTGGTCGTAGCCGGCGCGGGGGGCCACGGCATACACGGCAGCACTCTGGCGGCCTCGGGCGTCGCCGCCGGCGGCGTCCCCCGCGAGCAGAGCGGCGACCAGCCGACGGGTGAACGGCTGACCCGCCGCCTCGAGATAGGCGCTCTCCATCGCCTCGATGACCTCGGGTCCGGTGAGCAGATTGCCCTGGATGGCGTATGCCGTGTCCTCCGCCGACCCAGTCAGCCCGCCCGCCCACGGGTGACATTCGGAGCCCGTGAAAGTGGCCGCCTCCTTCGCGCCGACCACGCCCACCTGGCGGCTGCCCGCTTTGAGGTCCTCTGCGGTGGCGCCGGCCAGGGCGCGGGAGGCGGTCGCGCCGCGGGTCATAGCGCTGAGCAGCTCCGTCTTATAGGCGACGCGGGCCATGGCTTGCGTCGCGACGGCGCCGGTGCCCAAACGAGCCGCCGGCACCACGGACCCGACAGCGAGAAACTTGCTGGCCACGGCCACGCCATAGGCCGTGCCCTCGCGCGCGACGATCGAGAAGGTCATGTAACCCACGGTAGGGACGGACCGGCGCGGTGGCGAGGGACTGGATCACATTCGCCGGAGTCTGGTCGCTCACACGAGCCTGCCGGTCGGCGTTGGCGGCAGGGGTTGTCGGCGGGTCGACATAGGGTGTGAGACACGATGAGCACCCTGTTCGACATGCCCGGCGGATGGTCCGACGAGGTCGACGCCGCGGGCATCCCGACCTGGGCGATGACCGCGGAGGGTCCGGCGCGCGCACACCCCTCCGGCGACCCGGGAGCGGGCGGGAGCGGGCGGCATACCTCACCCGCCGCGAAGGACCCGGAGGAGCTGCTCGCGGGGCTCAACCCGCAGCAGCGCGCGGCGGTCGTCCACGACGGGCCTCCGCTGCTGATCGTCGCGGGCGCGGGCTCGGGCAAAACCCGGGTTCTCGCGCACCGCATCGCCTACCTGCTTGGTCACCGCGGCGCCCAGCCGGGGCAGATCCTGGCCATCACCTTCACCAACAAGGCCGCCGCCGAGATGCGCGAGCGCGTCGAGGGCCTGGTGGGGCCGCGCGCGAAGGCGATGTGGGTCATGACTTTCCACTCCGCGTGCGTGCGAATCCTGCGGCGCGAGGCGGGCAAGGTCGGACTGAAGTCGAGTTTCTCGATCTATGACGCCGCCGACAGCCAGCGCATGATGGCGCTGGTCCTGCGCGATATGGATCTGGACCCCAAGCGCTACAACCCGCGTAGTTTCAGCCACCAGGTCTCCAACCTCAAGAACGAATTGGTGGACGAGGAGACGTATGCCGCCCGGGTCGGGTCCGAGGAGACCGGCACCCACCATGAGCGGCTGCTCGCCGAGGCCTATTCGACCTATCAGCGCCGGCTACGCCAGGCCAATGCGCTCGACTTCGACGACCTCATCATGACCACGGTCAACATCCTGCAAGCCTTCCCCGATGTCGCCGAGCACTACCGCCGCCGCTTCCGGCACATCCTCATCGACGAATATCAGGACACCAACCAGGCCCAATACGCCCTGGTCCGCGAACTCGTCGGCGGCCCCGGGAGCAGTGGGTATGCCGAGGGCTCGCCCCACGCGGTGCCCGCCGGTGAGTTGGTGGTCGTCGGGGACGCCGACCAGTCGATCTATGCCTTCCGCGGCGCGACGATCCGCAATATTGAAGAGTTCGAGCAGGACTACCCCCACGCCAGAGTCATTCTGCTGGAACAGAATTACCGCTCGACCCAGACCATCCTCAAGGCCGCCAATGCGGTCATCAGCACCAATCAGGGCCGCCGTGACAAGAAGCTGTGGTCCGAGGCGGGCGATGGCGCGGCAATCGTCGGCTATGTCGGGGACTCCGAGCATGACGAGGCCGCCTTCGTCGCTCGGCGCATCGACAGCCTCGGCGACGATCACGACGTCAAGCCCAAGGATGTCGCCGTCTTCTATCGCACGAACGCGCAATCGCGGGCGATCGAGGAGGTCTTCGTTCGAGTCGGGCTGCCCTACAAGGTGGTCGGCGGCACCCGGTTCTATGAGCGTCGCGAGATCAAGGACGCCCTGGCCTATTTGCGGGTGCTTGCCAATCCCGAGGACACGATCAACCTGCGGCGCATCCTCAATGTGCCCAAGCGCGGGATCGGCGATCGCGCCGAGGCAGCCGTCTCGGCGCTCGCCGAGCGCGAGCGCATCCCCTTCGTCGCCGCCCTCGGGCGCGCCGCCGACGCGCCGGGCATCGCCACGCGCTCGGTGGCGGCGATCGAGGGCTTCACCGGGCTGTTGGAGTCCTTGCGGGTGGTGCGCGATGACGATGATGCGGGGGTGGCCGAGTTGCTGGAGGCGGTGCTCGACCGTTCCGGCTATCTGAGCGAGCTGCGCGCCAGCCGAGACCCACAAGACGAGACGCGCGTCGAGAATCTCCACGAACTCGTCTCCGTGGCCCGGGAGTTCGATGAGGTCCGCGCCGAGACCGGCGAGGTGATCTCCCTCGACGACTTCCTCGAGCAGGTTTCGCTCGTCGCCGACGCCGACGAGATCCCGGACGCTGAGGACGGCGGGGGAGTCGTCACCCTGATGACCCTGCATACCGCCAAGGGCCTGGAGTTCCCGGTCGTCTTCCTCACGGGCATGGAGGATGGCACCTTCCCGCACCAGCGCTCCCTCGGCGATCCGAAGGAGTTGGAGGAGGAGCGCCGGCTGGCGTATGTCGGCATCACCCGCGCCCGCGAACGCCTGCACATCAGCCGCGCGAGCGTCCGATCTGCTTGGGGCGCACCGCAGTACAACCCGCCCAGCCGCTTCCTCGATGAGATCCCGCACCCGCTGATCGACTGGGAGCGCACCGGCTCATCGCTGGGCCAGCGCACCAGCGCGCCCTCGCTGGCCCGGCTCGCCGCCCGCCCCGGCGTGCGCTCGCCGGGCACCAAGCCGCTGCTCGCGCTGAAAGTCGGGGATCGCGTCAGCCACGACAGCTTCGGCCTCGGCACCGTGACCCGCATTGATGGCGCCGACGACCGCACCCAGGTGCATGTCGACTTCGGCGGCGACGCCGGCGTCAAGCGCCTGCTCCTGCGCTATGCCCCTCTCGAAAAACTCTGACCGGCGCAGTTACCGGCAAGTAGGTCTGAGCTTTGGCCCCACTATTGGTGCCAAACCTCAGACCTATTTGCGGGTAATCAGAACTTCAGGCCGTGCTTGGCGAGCCAGGGCTTGGGGTCCACGGGGTCGCCGCCCTTGGGGTGGATCTCCAGGTGCAGGTGGGGGCCGGTCGAGCGGCCGGTGTTGCCGGTCTTGCCGACGAACTCGCCCGGTGCGACCTTTTGCCCTTCAGCGACATTGATCTGGCTCATGTGCGCGAAGTAGGAGACGGTGCCGTCCCAGTAGGTGATCTCGACCTTCATCCCATAGCCGCCGCCCCAGCCTGCCTTGGTGACGGTGCCGGAGGACATGGCGTGCAGGGAGGTGCCGACGACCGCGCCGAAGTCGAGGCCAGCGTGCAGCCGACCCCAGCGGTAGCCGAAGCTGGAAGTGAGGTTCGGGTGCTTCACCGGACTGACCCAGCGGTGCGCGGCGGCGATGCGCTTGGCCTTCGCCGCGGCAGCAGCCTTGGCCGCCGCCTTGCGCTTGGCGAGCGCGACCCGCTCCTGGGTGGCGCGCTGGGCCCGCATGGCGCCCTGCTCGCGGGTGGCGATGGCCGACTCGACGGCAGCCGTCGCGAAGTCGGGGGTGATGGCGATCTGCTGCGCGGCAGCTCCCACGGCGACGCCGCGATCGGCGATTAGGGCCATCGCTTGCGTCTGCGCGCCCTCGCTGTGGGCCGTCGCGCTGCCCGCCGCCACGGAGCCGGACAGGCTCACGGCCAGGGCCACGGCGCCGACGGGAACAAGGGCGCGGGCGTGGGTGCGCGGGCGCGCAACAGCATGCTTGCCGGTGGTTCGGCGCATGGAAGAAGTCCTTAGCCCGGATCCACCGATGGGGTTGAGGTTGTAGCGGGTTGTGTGCGGGTCGGAGCATGAGAAATCCCT